>NZ_DALZCH010000078.1:0-15342 GCF_031978065.1 Oscillibacter sp. | reverse complement strand
AAGGCTCACCTCGGGTAAATCCAGGCCCTCCCGCAGGAGGTTGATTCCCACCAGCACGTCGAACTCTCCCAGCCGCAGGCCCCGGATAATCTCCATCCGCTCAATCGTTTCCACGTCGGAGTGCATATAGCGAACCTTGATTCCGGCGTTTTTGAAATACTCCGTCAAATCCTCGGCCATTTTCTTGGTGAGCGTGGTCACCAGCACCCGTTCCCGCCGCTCGGACCGGGCCTGAATCTCCGCAATCAAATCGTCGATCTGGCCCTCCACCGGGCGCACCTCCACCACCGGGTCCAAAAGTCCGGTGGGGCGAATGACCTGCTCCACCACCTGACCCGCATGTTCCCGCTCATAGATGGCGGGGGTGGCGGAGACGTACAGCGCCTGACCCGCCCGCTCCTCAAACTCCTCAAACTTCAGCGGGCGGTTATCAAAGGCGCAAGGAAGGCGGAAACCGTAGTCAATCAGGCTTTGCTTGCGGGCATGGTCGCCGTTGTACATGGCCCGCACCTGTGGCAGCGTCACGTGACTCTCATCCACAAACAGCATAAAGTCCTTGGGAAAAAAGTCCAGCAGCGTCATCGGCGCGGACCCGGCGGGCCGCTGTGAGATGATGCGGGAGTAATTCTCAATGCCGGAGCAGTAGCCCAGCTCCGTCATCATCTCGATGTCGTACTCCACACGCTGGCGGATACGCTGGGCCTCCACCAGCTTGTTACGCTCGGTGAAATACCGAACCTGCTCCTCCAGCTCCTCCCGGATTTCCACGATGGCCCGCTCCATTTTATCCTTGGTGGTGACATAGTGGCTGGCGGGATAGACCACTGCGTGCTCCAGCAGGCGATAGGCCGCGCCGGTTACGGGGTTGAACTCCGTGATGCGGTCGATCTCGTCTCCGAAAAATTCAACCCGAAGGGCCTTGTCTCTGAAATAGGCGGGGTAAATTTCCACCGTGTCCCCCCGGACGCGAAACATATTTCGTTCAAAGGCAATGTCATTCCGCTCGTACCGATCCTCCACCAGACGGCGCAGCAGCTCGTCCCGGTTCAGTGTCTGTCCCGTGCGCATGGAAATCATCAGCCGCGCAAAATCCTCCGGCTCTCCCAAGCCGTAGATACACGAGACGGAGGACACCACAATCACATCCCGGCGCTCCAGCAGGGCGCAGGTGGCGGATAAGCGCAGACGGTCAATCTCGTCGTTGGTGGATGCGTCCTTGGCGATATAAGTGTCCGTGTGGGGAATATAGGCCTCTGGCTGATAGTAGTCGTAATACGAGACAAAATACTCCACGGCGTTGTCGGGAAAGAACGCCTTGAATTCCTCACAAAGCTGGGAGGCCAGTGTTTTATTATGAGCCAGCACCAGCGTAGGCCGTTGGATTTTCTCGATAACCTTGGCCATGGTAAAGGTCTTGCCCGAGCCGGTGACGCCCAGCAAAATCTGCTCGTCCAGCCCGTTTTCAATTCCCCAAGCCAGCTTTTTAATGGCCTCCGGCTGGTCGCCGGAAGGCTCGTAGGGGGAAACGACTTTAAATTTCGGCATAAGCCCTCCTTTTGGGCGGTTTTATCAGGTTGTGAAATAGCCGGAGTCCCGCATGGAAACGAAATCCCCGTCCGCCACGATAATGTGGTCCACCAACTGAATGCCCACGCCTTCAAGCGCCATACGCACCCGGTCTGTGGTTGCAAAGTCTTCTCCGGAGGGCAGCGCCACGCCGCTGGGGTGGTTATGGGAGAGAATCACGGCACTGGCGTTGGCAAGCAGGGCGTTTTCCACCAGCTTGCGGATGTTCAGCTCCGCCCCGTTCACGTCGCCCTCGGTCAAAAGTTTACTCACCAAAAGCTTTCCCTTTCTGTCCAGACACAACTCATAGACCAGCTCGTACTTTTTCCCGTCAAACCGGCGGAGGAGGTATTCCCCGGCCCGCTCCGTGGAGTTGAGAATCACCGGTGCGCTCTCCTTTTCTCTGCTCCGCTCCGTCAGCATGGGTACCAGCCGCAACAGCAGCGCCGCGCTCTCACCCACGCCGTCCACCTTTTGAAGGTCCTCCACCGGAGCGGTGAGCGTTGCCCCCAAAGAGCCGTACCGCTCCAAAAGTACATGGGCCAAAGCGTTGGTATCCCTGCGGGGAATGGCGTAAAATAAAAGCAGCTCCAGCGCCTCGTGGTCGGCAAAGCCCGCAAGACCCGTTTCCAGAAAGCGCCGGCGCATCTTCTCCCGGTGTCCGTCATGGATTCCCATGGACTCCCCCCTCGCAGCGTTATTCTTTGAGATTTACAGGTATACTATTATATCATACGCTTTGTGATCCCACAAGCACTTTTATCGTACAAACGTTTGTCTTACTGAAATCTTGCCGTGCCAAGGCGGAGCAGGCGGCGGCCGCCTTAATTTTTTCTTTTCTCCAATTTTACCGCTCTGCCGGTTGACACAGCGGCTTTTTTGGCATACTATAAAGAGAGAAAAGTGAACAGCGTCCGGTAGGTAAGGCTACCACAGGGATATGGGTTGCTGCCGCGAAATGATGGAGACATCATGAGATGGTTTGAACAGGCGATATCGAACTTTAAGGTATCATCTAATGCAATTTCACTGCCTTGTGAAGCTAAAGCTTGAACGGTGGGGAGGCGGAGCTGTCTCTCGGCAGTGTTTTTCGAGAAAGATTTTCTCAATCGTACCGGACGGGACGATTGGGATTTTTTTACTTTTTAGGGCGCCTGCCCAGCCGATTATATGAAGAAAGGAGGACCCGCGTATGTTGGAATTTGAAAACAAGCGCTTGGAACTGATAGAAAAAATAGAGGAGTTCATCCGCCGAAAACAGTATGCTGCCTTGAGGGACCTCCTGTGTCTCTTAGAGGCGGCGGACATTGCCCCTTTGATGGACGGCCTTTCGGAGGAGGACCTTCCGCTTCTTTTTCGCCTGCTTCCCAAAGAACTGGCTGCGGCGGTATTTGTGGAGTTGGATTCGGACGAACAGGAGCTTTTGATTCAGGGCTTTTCCAACACGGAGCTAAAAGAGGTGCTGGACGAGCTGTATTTGGACGACGCGGTGGACATTGTTGAGGAAATGCCCGCCAACGTAGTCAAACGGATTCTGATGCACTCCGCCCCGGATATGCGCAAGAGCATCAACGAAATCCTGAAATATCCAGAGGATTCCGCCGGCAGCATCATGACCACGGAATTTGTGGACCTGAAGACCTCCATGACCGTGGAGGACGCATTCAAGCGCATCCGCCGCACCGGCCCCGACAAGGAAACCATTAACATCTGCTATGTCATTGACGACAACCGCACCCTTATCGGACTGGTTTCTCTCCGCACGCTGCTGCTGGCGGAGGAGGACGCAGTCATCGGAGACATCATGGAGACCAACTTCGTCTCCGTCTCCACGCTGGACGATCAGGAATACACCGCCCGCACCCTTTCCAAATACGACTTTCTGGCTCTGCCGGTGGTGGACACGGAAAACCGACTGGTGGGTATCGTCACCGTTGACGACGCCATGGACGTTTTGCAGGAGGAGGTCACCGAGGACATCGAAAAGATGGCGGCAATTCTCCCCTCCGACAAGCCATATCTGAAAACCGATATTTTCGAGATGTTTAAATCTCGCATTCCGTGGCTTTTGCTTCTGATGATTTCCGCAACCTTTACGGGGCAGATTATTTCCAGCTTTGAAAACGCGCTGGCCGCCGCGACCATCCTAACCGCCTATATCCCCATGCTGATGGACACGGGCGGCAATGCCGGCTCCCAATCGGCAGTTACTGTGATTCGCGGAATTTCACTGAATGAGATTGCATTCAGTGATATTCTTCGGGTCATCTGGAAGGAAATCCGGGTTTCCCTGCTGTGCGGACTGACGCTGGCCACAGCCAACTTTCTCAAGCTGATTTTGATAGATCAGATGCTGTTCCACAATTCTGCAGTGACCCCCATGGTGGCTCTGGTTGTGTGCTCCACTCTGATCGTCACCGTATTTTCGGCCAAGGTGGTGGGCTGCGCCCTTCCTCTGCTGGCAAAGCGGGTGGGCTTTGACCCGGCGGTGATGGCCTCTCCCATCATCACCACCATCGTAGACGCCATCTCTCTTTCCATTTACTTTTCTTTTGCCTCCGCCATTTTGCATTTGGGCTGATAGCTCCTCATTTAAAACAGCGCTGTTTCGCATTGCCTCTTCTCTGCGCTCCGGCGGCAGGGTTACGGAATCCCTTTTGCGGAAAACCGCTCGACAAAAAGCACATTCTGGCGGCAATGCCGCCAGAATGTGCTTTTCTTTCGGAAACATAGGGACCGAATCGCTTACTTTGCTTTTTTCTCCAGCGCCCGGGCCGGGTCGGAGAAGTACTCTCTCACCAGCTTGAAGACCACAGGGGACAGCAACAGCAGCGCAATCAGGTTGGGAATCGCCATCAGGCCGTTCAGCGTGTCGGCAATATCCCATGCCAACTGAAGCTCCATGGTGGCGCCCACAATCATAAATAGGCAGAACAGCACCTGATACGGCTTGATAATTCTGGTGCCGAACAGGAACTCTGCGCAGCGGGTGCCATACAGACCCCAGCTCAGAACCGTGGACAGGGCAAACAGAGTCAGTCCGATTGCGACGACCACACCGGCAGCCTTTCCGCCGAAGGTGGTGGAGAATGCGGAAATTGCCAGACCCGCGCCCGCGGACTGTCCAAATTCAATGGACATGGCGTTATCGCCGGTATAGGCGCACATCACGGTCAGCGCGGTCAGCGTGCAGATCACGATGGTATCGGCAAACACCTCGAACACGCCGAACAGGCCCTGACGGACAGCACTGTCCGTGTCGGCGGCGGCATGGGCGATAGGTGCGGAGCCAAGACCGGCCTCGTTGGAGAAGATGCCGCGGCCAACACCCTTGGTGATGGCCTGCTTGATGCCGACGCCGGCGACGCCGCCCACCACAGCGCCGGGATTAAAGGCGCCGATAAAAATGTCGCTGAAAACTTTCCCGACATGCTGAGAATTTGTGATAATCACCGCCAGACAGCCAAGGATGTAAATAATGGCCATGACGGGAACCAGCTTTTCAGTCACGCTGCCGATACGCTTCAGTCCGCCCAGATATACCAGCGCGGAAATGGAAGCCACGACGATGCCGATAATCAGATAAACGATATTCATGGCGCCATCGCTCATGGTGACGAACTCACCAATGGCGGAGCCGATGGTGGTGGCGATAGTGTTCACCTGCGTCATGTTGCCGATGCCGAAGGCAGCCAGCATACCGAAGATAGCAAACAACGTGCCCAGCCACTTCCAATTCTGGCCCAGACCGTTTTTAATGTAATACATGGGGCCGCCGACCCAGTCGCCCTTGTCGTTGCGCTCACGGTATTTGATGGCAAGGGTAACCTCGGCAAACTTGGTGCACATACCCACCAGCGCGGAGACCCACATCCAGAAAATCGCGCCGGGACCGCCCACGGCGATCGCGCCGCACACACCCGCGATGTTGCCGGTGCCCACGGTGGCCGCCAGCGCGGTGGTCAGCGCCTGGAGCGGCGTTACCGCACCCTCTTTGGCCTCCACCTTATGAAAGACCTTTCCGATGGTGTTCTTCATTGCGTAGCCAAACTTTGAGAACTGCAGGAACCCGGTGCGGATAGTCAGGTAAAGGCCGGTTCCGATAATCAGAATCATCATCGGAATACCCCAGACGATGCCATTGATTTTGCCGTTAATTTCAGCAATTATCTCTGCCATTTTTTAATTTCCCCCTCTTCCATTTTATTCGCGGCTCTTCCGCGGCTTTCGGAGCCGTATAAATTCCCTCTCATGAAGAACTGTATTGGCTCCCTTTCGATTTTATTCTAGCACCGCCGTTGAAATGTTGCAACAACGGGTTCACAATTTCGCAACAATTGTCTGTTTTATACAATTTTACATGCAACGTTTATCTCATTTTATAATTTTTGTTAATTGCGTAAACGTTAGTTCACTTTTTTCTTTTTTTATTTATATATAAATCCAGTTGCGACAGGAAGACGCAAGGGCATTTTTTTACGGTGCTCCCTTGGTGTCGTTTTGCTTCTCCGTGGGTCTTTGGGGCCTTTGTCCGAGAGAAAGCAGATTCCCCGCCGACCGGATAAATTTGGTCCAAATTTATGGACGGGGCATGAATTTTCCATATAAACGTTGCAATTTCAAGAAAAAATGGTATGATACGAGGTATTAGTCAGCTCCCCAAATTTAAAAGCGAAGGACTTGATTCCATGACAAAAATTGACATTATTTCCGGCTTTCTCGGCGCCGGAAAAACAACGCTTATCAAAAAGCTGCTGGCCGAGGCCTATCAGGGCGAAAAGCTGGTGCTCATTGAGAACGAATTCGGCGAAATCAGCATTGACGGCGGCTTTTTAAAGGAATCCGGCGTGCAGATTTCCGAGATGTCCTCCGGCTGCATCTGCTGCTCTCTGGTGGGCGACTTCAGCCAAGCGCTTCAGGACGTGCAGGGGCAGTTTCACCCTGACCGCATTTTGATCGAGCCCTCCGGTGTGGGCAAGCTCAGCGACGTGATTGCCGCCGTGCAGGACACGGTGTCCAAAAGCGCCGACATGGAGCTGAACAGCTTTGTCACGGTGGCGGACGCTTCCAAGGTGAAGGTCTATATGAAAAACTTTGGCGAGTTTTACAACAATCAGGTGGAATCCGCAGGAACCATTATTCTCTCCCGGACGCAGAAGCTGTCCGCTGAAAAGCTGGACGCCGCCGTGGCCATGCTGCGGGAGCTGAACCCCCAGGCCGCCATTCTCACCACCCCTTGGGACCAATTGGACGGCAAAACTATTCTCTCCGCCATTGAAAAAGTATCTCTGGCGGACGAACTGCTGGAGCGCATCCGCGCCGAGCACACGGCAGATGCCCATGAACACGAGCATCATCACGACCACGAACATGACCATGAACACCATCATGACCATGAATGCGAGTGCGGCGACTCCGACTGCTCCTGTCATGATCACCACCACGAGCATGAGCATCATCATGACCATGAGCACGAACACGATCATCATGAACACCATCATGACCATGCGCACGAGTGCAGCGACCCCGATTGCTCCTGCCACCACCATCACGCGGACGAGGTGTTTACCAGTTGGGGTGCGGAGACACCCAAGGTCTTCACAGAAGTGGGCATTCGCGCCATTCTGGAAAAGCTGGACTCCGGCGACTTTGGCAAGGTTCTGCGGGCCAAGGGCATTCTTCCGGCGGGGGATGGCGGATGGCTTCACTTTGACTACGTGCCCGAGGAGGCAGAGGTCCGGCGGGGTACCCCCGACTACACGGGCCGCCTGTGTGTCATCGGCGCGGAGCTGAACGAAGCGAAGCTCAAAGTGCTGTTTGGCCTATAAAATAAGTTTCAATTGCTGTAAAGGATTTTTCATTTATGGATATACCCGTTTATCTCATCGCCGGCTTTTTGGACGGCGGCAAAACCAATTTTATTAACGGCATTTTGCAGGACGGCTTCGCCAAGGAAGACAAAACCCTTCTTCTCTGCTGCGAGGAGGGGGAAGAGGAATACGACAAGGCCGCTCTTTCCAATGTCACGGTGGTGACCATAGAGAGCGAAAAGGCGCTGACCTGTTCGTTTTTGAAGGAGTGCGAAAAAAAGTACAAGCCCCGTCAGGTACTGATTGAATACAACGGCATGTGGCAGCTTGAGCGGCTTTACCGGGACGTGCTTCCAGCCAACTGGGTGCTGTATCAGATTATGTGCATGGTGCAGGCTTCCACCTTTGAAGCCTATGCCAAAAACATGGGTCAGCTTATGATGGAGAAGATTACAGGCGCGGACATGCTGGTCTTCAACCGCTGCACCCCGGAGCTGCGGGAAAGCCTGCGCAAGCGCAATCTGCGGATGGTGAACCGCCGGGCGGACATTTATCTGGAGAATGTAGACGGCACCAGCGAGGACTATCTCACCGGCGACGAGTGCCCCTTTGACATGACGCAGGAGGTCATCGACATCCCCGACGAGGACTTCGGGGTGTGGTATGTGGACGTGATGGACCACCCCGACCGGTATCGGGGCAAGCTGGTCCACATGATGGTGGTAATGTGCCACTCCTCACAGTATCCCGGCATAGACTGCCCGGGCCGGTTTGCCATGGTGTGCTGCGATAAGGACGTGACTTTCCTGGGCCTGATTGCCCGTGGCGAGGGACTTGACCGCTTCAAAAATCACGACTGGATGGAGATTACCGCCAAAATGGACGTGGAGGAGCACCCCGCCTACAAGGGTCCCGGCCCGGTGATGCACATCGTCTCGGTGGCGGACGGCAAGAAACCCCGGCAAGAAATTGTGTCGTTTTAAAGCTCACTTTAATACAATTTGTAATATTTTAGAAAGAAGCTCCCCTCTGTTGTCGAACAGAGGGGAGCTTTGCCGCATATTGACAGATTGTTTTCAGATGAAACCGCAGAGAAAGCTCCGATACTTCCGGACAACCGTCCGCAAACTCAGCGCTCCCAAAAAAGCGGGGAAGCACCATAGGCAGACAGATTGGTACTGCCCAGCCGCTTCCGCAAAAAGACCGCCGCCCAGCCGGGCGGCAGTCTTTCTAAAAAACGGTCAATGTCTGGGGTTTTCCATCACCACCCGGCAGGCGGAGATGATCTGGGATGTGACTGCGGCGTTATAGTGGTTTTCATACACAGAGAAGGGGAACCTCTGGCATTTTTGCAGTACAATGTACTTTGGCTCCAGATGGCTCAGCGCCAACGCCTCCACATCCGCCTGACACCGGCTGCACGGGCAAACACCCAGAAGCTTGATATATTTAGGCACCTTTTCCCGCACCAGCGCCTGCATGACGTTGACGTACTCACTCTCATCTCCCATACCTGACGGGGCCTGAGGCTCTCCGGCAAGCATTGGCGCCGCTGACCTCACGGGCGTGCGCCGTCCGATGGAAGAAATAGGCGGCACCACAGCCGAAGGCGCGGCGGGCGAAGACGGACTGGAAGGCGACGCGTAATCTCCCGTTTTAATAACCTCCGGCTGAAGGACTGAAAATGTGTCGCTCTCCTCCCGCTCCACTTCCTCCCGCAGAGCCTCCCGAATCTGATTGGAAAGCTCCTCGTGGGCGTGCTCCACCTCCACCATGGGAACAACCGGCGCAATGACCGGCGGCGGCGCGATAACGGGCGGCGAGCTAACGGCCTCGGCCGTTGCCGCAGACGGAGAAACCAGCGCAGCGGTGGGTACTTCCTCGGCCGTTGCCCGGCCTGCCGTGATGACATTCAGCACGTGAGCCGTTTTATTGGTAGACTTTTTGTTGGCGGGCATGATGCATTCCTCCTGCTGGCAGACCGTTTCACCGGGTCCCTTGCCGCTCTTGCAGCAAAGAAGTAATTTCCGAGGTGAGATGCTGGAAATCGTCGGCGGGCTTTGAATTGGGCGCGTAGCTGAGAACACTTTCGCCGTGGGCGGGAGCCTCGGCCACGGCGATACTGGAACGGATTACGGATTTAAATACGCTGGTTTTTAACTGCTTGGCAATCTGGTCGGCCATCTCGCTGACCTCGCGGTTCAGGGTCAGGCGGGCGTTATATTTATTTAGCAGAATCCCCAGAACCCACAGCTTGGGGTTGTAACAACTCTGCACAGTGTCAATGGTTTCCTTGATCTGGGCCACGCCCAGAAGGCTCAGGATTTCCGGCACCATGGGAATCACCAGCGTGTCCGAAGCCACATACGCGTTCACGGTCAGCACGTTCAGCGCGGGCGGCGTGTCAATAATGACATAGTCATACCGCTCTGCCACGCCCATCAGCTTATTGCGCAGCATAAACTCGCGTCCGGTGCGGTTAAATTCCAGCTCTGCCGCGGAAAGAAGAATATTGGCCGGAAGCAGGTCGATTCCGTGGGAATCGGTGATGGCCTCGTCCACCGTAACCCGGTCTTTAAACAAATCGTAGACCGTGGCGCAGTTTTCCGTATCCAGTCCGAGGCTGAAGCTCAAACTGCCCTGCGGATCCAGGTCCACGCCAAGAACGCGCTGTCCGCGCTCATACAGCGCATACAGCAGCGCGGCGGCAGTGGTGGTCTTTCCCACGCCGCCCTTTTGATTTGTGACCGTCATGATTGTTGCCAAACCGAAACCTCCCATTTGATTAAAAAACTTTGTCGAAACTCTTAACTTTACTATACTATATGTCGATAAAAAAGTATAGAGACAGAATTAAATTTTCTTTTAAGCCGCCGCCCCGGGAAAGCCCCGCGCAGGCGCGGATCAAGGAAGGAGCGATCAGTATGGCATCCGTCAGCGGAGTCACCAGCAGCAATTCCAGCAGCATCTACGGCAATCGGAACGTTTTGTCCGGCCTCGCCACGGGAATGGATACAGAGTCGATGATTGAAAACGCCGTCAGCGGCTATAATCTTAAAATTTCGTCCCTTCAGCAAAAGCAGACCAAACTGACGTGGCAGCAGGAGGCCCTCCGCGAAATTTCCAGCCCCATGATTAAATTTGCGCAGAAATACACCTCCTACAACTCGTCCACAAATCTGCTCAGCCCCAGCTATTTCAATAAAGCCGTGATCACCTCCACCAACGGGGCCAACGCGTCCAAGGTTTCCGCCTCCGGCAAAACCTCCAGCGACGTGCAGATTTCGGGCGTGAAGCAGTTGGCCACCAAGTCTACCTACAGCGCTTCCGCGGCGGATTTGTTCAGCGATCTGGGCATCACCGGAAAGGATGGCATCGCCACCATCATCGGAAGCGATCTGGACTTGTCCAAGCAGATGGATTTGAGCAAGGTCAGCGGCACGCTGACCTTGAGCTACGGTAGCAGCCGTTCCATCGATCTGAGCTTCGGCGATTTGGAGACGTATGCCTCGGCGGATGACTTTGTGCGGGCCATCAACGTGAAGCTGGCCTCCACCACGGTGACGGATTCCAAGGGCGAGAGCGTACCCGCCCTGACCATGGTGAAAGCCTCTTTGGGCGACGACGGAAAGGTGAGCTTTATTGACAATCAGAGTGCCGGAAACACCGTCACCGTGACCGGCGCCACCGGAAAGCTGAAGGAAACCCTGAATGTTGACACGAGCAAAAAGGAATCCTTCCTCACCATTCCCTCACAGGACGGCGATCTGATTGATCTGGTGGACAAAAGCGGCACTGCGGGCAAATACCTTTCCGGAAAGACGATTTCCATGTCGGTGGACGGCAAGACCAAAACCATCACGCTGCCCTCCTACAATCCAGATAATTTGGATTTGACCGCTGTCACCCCGGAGGAAAAAAAGGAGTTGACCGCTTCCTTTGTAACCGGCCTGCAAAGCGCCGTGAAGAATGCGTTTGGCTCCAACGTGAAGGTGGAACTGAACGGCGACAAGCTGCAATTCATGGGACAGAAGGGCTCCACCATTACCATTTCCGCCACTTCCGACGTGGGTACGGCCTTGGGTCTTAGCGGCAGCTTTACCTCCAGCTATCTGGACACCGGCAAGACGCTTGGCTCTCTGTTGGGGAAGTTTTCCGGCTCCAACTCGGAAAAGTTGGGCGCGGACGAAAACGGAAACGGCGGGATTGAGGGAACGGTACTTCGCTCCAACCCCGACAAGATCACCAAAAAAAGTGACGGCACTTACGTGGACTCGAACGGTAACAAAACCGATGAGAACGGCTATCGTCTGGGGTCGGACGGCAAGCAGCTTTACGGTTATGAGCTGGAAATCAGCGGCAAAAAGCTGACCTTTACCCGCGATTCCTCTTTGGACGCCGTGTTTTCCGCCATCAATTCTGAATCCGTGGGCCTGAGCGCCAGCTTTTCCAAAACAACGAACCAAATTCAACTCGCCTCCAGAGAAACCGGCGCGGCCAGCCAAATTGTTATCAACGACACCATTTCGGAGGGGGAGAACAAAGGAAAGCTCAACCTAGCCGCCCTTCTGTTTGGCGCGGTGAACGACTCCGACGAGGAGATTGCCGCCGGCATCTACAAGGCCCCCGAGGATGCGTACAAGGCGGGACAAGACGCCGTGTTCAGCATGGAAGTCAACGGCGTGAACATGGGCACCATCACCCGCTCGGACAATAATTTCAACGTGGATGGTCTGTCCATCACTCTAAAAGAAACGTTTGGAACCTATTCCGCCGACACGGTGGACACCAACGGAAACACCGTTCTCGGCACGCTGCAAGACAGCCCCGAAGCGGTCACGTTTACCTCCGTCTCAGACGCGGACACACTGGTGGATACCATCACCGGCATGGTGGATGAGCTGAACGAAATTCTAAAGTCGGTGCGGGATGCCCACGCCACCCTGCCCAACTATAAGAGCGACAAGAAAACCCGCTACGAACCGCTTACCGACGATGACAAGAGCGGCATGACGGACTCCGCCATAGAAAAGTACGAGGAGAAGGCAAAGCAGGGTATTTTGTTTGGCGACAGCGATCTTACCAGCCTGTACAGCAAGCTTCTCACCGCTATCTCGCCCAGCGGCGCTGCCGGAAGTGCACTTTCGGCAATGGGTATCTCCACCACCTATTCCGACGGCGTCACAACGCTTCAGATAGACGAGGATGCGCTGCGAGACGCACTGACCAACGACCCCGACGGCGTGCGTGACGCGTTTACCTCCACCACCGGAAGCGGTGGACTGATGGTCACCGTCAGCAAGGTAATCTCCGACTACGCCTCCACCACCGGCGCGACAAAGGGCATTCTGGTGCAGAAAGCCGGCTCTGTCTATTCGCCTTTGTCGGTGCTGTCAAACAACATACAGGATCAGATCGAAGAGTATGATGATCAGGTCACAAGATGGCAGGACAAGCTTTCCGATCAGGTGGATTACTATACCAGAATGTTCACCCGGCTGGAGCAGCTCACCAGCTCCATGAATTCTCAAAGCTCCATGATTACAAGCATGCTGGGCGGCTGAGACAAGTAAACCCGCGGCAAAGCCGCGACCATAAAACGGAGGAACACGCATGGAAGCACAGGGGTATCAGCAGTATAAGCAGCAGTCCGTCAGCACCATGACCCCGGGAGAACTGCTGATCGTTTTATATGATGAGCTGGTAAAACGCGCGGCCCGGGCGGACATCGCGCTGGGGCAGACGGATTATCCGCTGTTTGAGGCGTCGGTGGACCGGTGCCTGGATATTCTTCACTATTTGGACAACACGCTGGACAATCAGTATCCCATCAGCCGGGAACTGCACCGGCTGTACGACTTTTTCTGCTATGATTTCAGCCGCGTCAAGGCCGGGCGGAACCAGGCGGAGCTAAAGCAGCTTCTCACCATGGTAGGCGACCTGCGGGACACCTTCCGCGCGGCGGAAAAGGACTCGCCGGAACGATGAGTGAACTGTGGGAAAAGTCTCTGCCGGGGCTGCTCGTGCTGGAGCGAAGCATTTTCCGCAAGCTGGGCGAGGTGATTGGCATCACCCGGGAGCTGGCGGAAGCCGTGGACCGGGAAGATCAAGTTTCCGTGCGGCTGCTGCTGACAGGCAGGCACCGGCCCCTGCTTGAATTGCAGGAGTTGAACGCCGCGCTGGAATTGAAACGCTGCGACTTAAGCGGCGAGGACGAGGCCGCCTTTGACCGGCTGGTAAAGCAAAATGGCCCGCCCCACAGTGAGGTGGAGCGGGAGGTTGCTGAGCAAATTGCCCAAAACCGCCGTACGCTGGAGCAGCTTGCCGAGCTGGACCGTCACGTAAACGAAAAGCTCTGCCGGGACAAATCGTTTTATCGCAAGCATTGAGACGGATTCTGAAACAAAAAAGCGGCGGAGGAAGCGCCCCCAACCGGGGCGGTCCCTCCGCCTGTTTTCCTTTTTTCGTCTATTTATGAATCCGCCGGAGATAAAAGCCACAGTGGCGCGCCGCTGCTCCGGCTTTCGGACAGCTCATCCAAAATTACCTGCGGGTCCCACACGGCGAGGCTTCTCTCTCGGCTGCTGGGGTCCGCCACCAGAATGCCGCCGTCCAGCGTGGCCCCGCGTAGGAGGATGAAATGCCCGCCGTTGGTGAAATGACCCTTGATCATCAGGGCCACGGCCATCTTCCCCGCGGCCAGCTCCAGCCGCAATCGCTCCGCGTCGCAGTTCGGCAGGGACTCCACCTCCAGCCCGTAGGCCGCAGCCACACCATTTACAATGGAGAGATAGGACCCGCTGCGTCGCGCCCAATGCCCGTTTTCAGCAGCCCACTGCGCCATCTCCCCGGGGTCCACCGCTCGGTCGGTCAGGCTGGAAACAGCCATGGACAGGCAGGTGGGACCGCAGCCATACCGACCCAGCGTGTCTCGCCCATAGGGCTGGTCAGCCCAAGTCTCGTCGGTCTGATTGTAATAAAAAACCTCCCGGTTTCCGCCGGTAAGAACCTCGCCCGTCTCCCGTTGCTCCAACGCGGTAACAGCGGGGTCCGCCAAGAGGACCGGCTCCTCGTCCGGCTCCAGAACCGCCTGACTTTCCAGCTCCTCCCCGTCCTTGCGCAGCACCCCGGTGACAGCGGAGGCCGCTTTGTCCCACACGTTGGAAGCGCCGTCGGACGCCGCCCTGTATACCGTCCGGGCGCCGTCGGAGACCATGGCCCACGCGGAGGAGGCTGTCCGCCGCACAGGGGTCATAATCCGCTCGTACAGCACCGGGTCCGCCACCCGGCACACGGCCAACTCCGCCGTCCCGATGCAAACGATGGCAAGCACAGAGACGGCAAGCAGTTTTTTTAAGCGAGAGCCGCGCTTCACAGGCCGCCGCCCCCTTCCAAACTTTTGTATCATTTAGGGCTTTTCATATGTTGCGTTTTATGATAAAGTACAAATAAACGCGAAAATAGGAATTTTTTGTCGAGGATGTTACGAGGAGAACCCACTCCATCGCAAATTTCTCTGGATTTCAGTAAGATTATAACAGACCCCGTTAAAAATGTATAGATGTTGCCACCGCAAAACGCGGCGGAGATGGAGAGCAGGCCTGATGCCGACAGTCGAACTGAAAAATGCAACAAAGCGCTATCGCGGCGAGCACGGATTGATTGAGGCTGTCAGTGACATCAATCTCATCGTCCGGCAGGGGGAATTCGTGTTCGTTGTTGGCAGCAGCGGCGCGGGAAAAAGCACGCTGCTGCAACTGATTGCCGGTCAAATCCGCGCGGACGAGGGACAGGTGCTGCTGGATGGGCTGAATGTGGCCCCGCTGCCGCTGTTTTCCTCGGCAAGGGTACGCAGAAGCTTTGGATATGTAGCGCAGGAGCCACACCTGATGCGACGGCGCACGATTTATGAGAATCTTGCCATGGTGGCCCGTGTGAGCGGACTGACCCGGGGGAAAAAGCTGCG
>NZ_DALZCH010000077.1:0-15770 GCF_031978065.1 Oscillibacter sp. | reverse complement strand
GTTTGAGCTGGCCGACGCTCGAAAGATTGCGCAACAGTGCCGCATTCCCCTGACGGTCATCGAAGGAGACATTCTGGCGGACCAAACGGTGGTCGCCAATCCGGAAAATCGCTGCTACTACTGCAAGCGTGTCGTTTTCGGCATGATCTTGCGTCAGGCCACCACGGACGGATACAAACTGGTAGTCGACGGTACAAACGCCTCCGACGACGCTTCTGACCGTCCGGGAATGCGCGCGCTTCAGGAGATGGAGGTTCTTTCGCCGCTGCGGGAGTGTGGGCTGACCAAAAGCGACGTGCGGGCAATGAGCCGGGAGGCGGATCTGTTTACGTGGAACAAGCCCTCTTACGCCTGTCTCGCAACGCGCATCCCAAGCGGGACAGCCATCACGGCAGAAGCGCTGAAAACGGTGGAGGCAGGGGAGAATGTCCTTTTCTCCATGGGATTTCAGGACTTTCGCATTCGGCTTCGCGGCGATGTCGCGCTGCTCCAGATTCCTGCCAGCCAGTTTTCCTACGCGGTGGAAAAAAGGCAGCAGTTGCTGGAACGGCTCTCCACTCTTTTTTCCACTGTCTCGTTGGACCTACGCACGCGGTAAGGAGGATTCAGTATGAGTTCCGGTCATGATATTATAACAGTTTTGAAAGAAGTGCAAAGCGGCGCACTTTCTCCGGACGATGCGTTGCTGCGGCTGAAGCTCGCTCCGTTTGAAGATCTGGGCTATGCCAAGGTGGACTATCACCGGGCCATTCGTCAAGGCGTTCCCGAGGTGATTTACGGGCAGTCCAAGACCACCGAACAGATTCTTGGGATAGTGTCCTCCATGCAGAGGCAGGGCTGCTCCAACATTCTCGTCACCCGCATCTCTCAGGAGGTGGCGGACAAGCTGGCCGGGTCCTTTCCGCTGCGTTACGATTCGCTGGCGCGTCTTGCCGTGGTTCTGCCAGATGAAACGTCGGGCCGCGGCTCCGTAGTGGTAGCTACTGGCGGAACCAGCGACATGGGCGTTGCCGAGGAGGCCGCCATCACCGCCGAGGTCCTTGGCAGCCGGGTGACGCGGTTGTATGACGTGGGTGTGGCGGGACTGCACCGTCTGCTTTCCAATCTTGAGCCGCTGATGACCGCCCGGGTAGTTATCGTCGTGGCTGGAATGGAAGGAGCGCTTGCCAGCGTAATTGGTGGTCTGGTTGACTGCCCGATCATCGCTGTTCCAACCAGCGTTGGATACGGCGCTTCATTCGGCGGGGTATCGGCACTGCTGTCCATGCTGAATTCCTGCTCCAGCGGCGTGAGCGTTGTGAATATCGACAACGGCTTCGGCGCGGGCTTCCTTGCCAACCGCATCAACCAAATGGAAGGAGTTTCCGAATGAAAACGCTTTACCTTGAATGCAAAATGGGCGCGGCGGGCGACATGCTTATGGCCGCGCTCTATGAACTGCTTCCCGATCAGGCGTCCTTTATGGAGATGATGAATCATTTGATCCCCGGCGTGCGTGTGACCGCTCGGAGGGTCATCACCTGCGGCATTGCGGGGACGCATATGGAAGTGGATATTCGTGGCCTTCAGGAGGATAGCTGCGACCTTGCCGACGGCTGCCTTAATAACCTCTTTCACGAGCACGAACACGAGCACGAGCATGAGCATGAGCATGAGCACAAGCATGAGCATGAGCACAAGCACACGCATCATCACACCGCCCCGTCTGACATTGCGGAAATTTTGGAACGTCTAAATGTGCCGGAGAAGGTTCGCCGGAATGCCAAGGCCGTCTATCACCGAATTGCCGAAGCAGAATCGCTGGCACACGGCGTCCCTGTCACGCAAGTGCACTTTCATGAGGTCGGCGCATTGGATGCCATCATTGACGTGACGGGCGTATGCCTTGCAATGGAGCTTCTTCACCCGGACGCTGTTCATGTTTCGCCGGTCCATCTGGGATCCGGCCATGTTCGCTGTGCGCATGGTGTCATGCCCGTACCCGCTCCGGCCACCGCTTTTCTTCTCAAGGGAATTCCCTGCTATTCCGGGGAGATCAACGGAGAACTCTGCACCCCCACCGGGGCATCGTTGCTGGCGCACTTTGGAGAACAGTTCGGTCCCATGCCCGTCATGATTCCGGAAAAGGTAGGCTATGGTGTTGGAAAGAAAGAATTTCCCGCAGCCAACTGCGTTCGGGCATTTCTGGGCCAATCTGGCGATCCTGCGCAGACGGACATTGTGGAGCTGTGCTGTCACATCGACGACATGACGGCAGAGGCGTTGTCCTTTGCCTCCGACCGCCTCATGTCCCGGGGTGCGTTGGACATCTCTGCGGCGCCCATAACCATGAAGAAGGGCCGCCCCGGAGTCTCCCTCACCATTTTGTGCAGGACTGCGGACGAAGGGCGGATGGCGCAGGCTGTTTTGGAGGAAACCACCTCCAACGGCGTTCGGGCCCGGCGCTGCGCTAAATACATTTTGGTCCCCAGCCTGCGAACCTCGGAGACAACCTATGGACCCATCCGCATCAAGTGCGCCGACGGAATGGGGATCCATCGGGAGAAGCCAGAATATGAGGATGTCGCCTCCGCTGCGAAGAAGAGCGGCCTTCCCTTCCAGCAAGTCTGGAACGACATCGTCCGGCAGATGTAAGCCAGATACGCGTTTGGCAGACTCATACCCCGAACGTGCTGCCAAGAACCGGACTGAGGCCCAAATGGCTTTTGAACTGTTAAAGACGGATTTGGAAGTCATTCCGACTAGGTCGGAGCCGATAAATTTTGACGCCAGTGGAGGGCTATATGTATTTAAGCAAAATTTCCGCCTACTGGGACACCCGTGCGGATGGGTATTCGAAAACCATTCATGAACAGCTAAAGGATGACCGGGCGGCGTTTTTCCGAGAGAAGCTGCGGACCTTCGCACCGGAAGGTAACTGTCTGGACTGTTTGGATGTCGGCTGCGGCCCCGGCTTTTTTTCCATTTTATTGGCGCAGGAGCAGCACCGCGTCACCGCCACAGACTATTCTGAAAAAATGTTGGAACAGGCAGAATCCAACTTTGCCGAGGAAGGCGTCCTTGTGAAAACCGTGCGGTGCGACGCGCAGCATCTCCCGTTTGAAAACGAGAGCTTCGACTATATCGTATCCCGAAATTTGGTGTGGAATCTGGAAGAGCCCCAAAAGGCATACCGGGAGTGGCTGCGGATTCTGCGACCCGGCGGACGTCTTTTGGTCATGGATGGAAACCACTATCTATATTATTATGACGAGTTGTACCGCAAAGCAAATCAGTCAAGCGGTGGACCGCACGGCTCCTGTTACGGCGTGGATCCCACGCCGATCAATGAAATTGCCCGAAGTCTGCCCCTGTCCCACAAAAAGCGGCCGGAGTGGGATCTCCGCACCCTGATTGACTTGGGTGTGGGGAAACTCCAAACGGAGACCTATCCACTGACTTTCTGTGACTCCGAAAGCGGCGAGGTGAAAAGCGTAATCAGCGACTTCCTGATTTGCGCGGAAAAGCCGGGCAGCACCGAAGCAATCACGCAAACCCAACGGGAAATTGACGATCACTGGTCGGGGGCGGCGGAGAATTACAGCCGAATCATCCGGGAAGAACTGCAAAGCTTCCGCGCCGACGCATGGTCAAAACTGATTCTGGAAAGTGCACCGGCGCACGCTCCTCTGGATATACTGGACGTGGGCTGTGGACCCGCGTTTTTTACCATTCTGCTTTCCCGGGCGGGACATAGGACAGTGGGGTTGGATGGCGCGGCTGGAATGCTGGCGCAGGCATCTCAAAATGCCGCCGAAGCGGGTGTGCGTCCGTTGCTTTTGCAGGGAGACTGTCATCGTCTTCCGTTTGCTGACGGCTCCTTCGACCTTGTGATCAGCCGAAATGTGACACACGCTTTGCGAGAGCAGGAAAAAGCCTATAGCGAATGGTTTCGCGTCCTGCGGAACAACGGTGTCCTTCTGATTTTTGACGCAAACTGGCATCTGATGCGGACCGACCCGGAAATCCGCCGGGAGTTCGCCAGACGAGAGACGCTGTGCTTTCAGACCTATGGCTCGAATTTCAGCGCCGATCACCGCCGTGAGGTGGAAGATCCAGACCAGATTCAAGCACATCGCCTTGGCACCTGCATCCGGCCGGACTGGAATTTACCGTTGTTGAAGGCCGCGGGTTATCGCGATGTATCCGTTCAGCGGGATATTACAGACGGGCTATGGAGCAGCAAAGAAAAGCTATTATACGGTGCGACGCCAATGTTCATGATCCGCGCCGTCAAGTGAAGGAGTACGACGAGGTGACCCAACGCTTAAGCCGACATCCCCTGCTGCTCTATACGCTGCGCCGCCTTCTGGCCTTGTTGCCGGTTTTGCTGGGAGTCACCTTTCTTGCCTACGGCCTGATGTATCTCTCCCCGTCCGACCCGGTGGAGATGCTGCTGCAGGCGCAGGGAATTCCGGTATCGGAAACCGTTGTGGAAGCCATGCGGCATAAGGCCGGTCTGGACAGGCCGTTTTTGACGCAATACCTTGATTGGCTGTGGCGCTTTGTGCGGGGAGATATGGGAACTTCACTGGTGGATGGGCGATCCGTGGCAGCGCAACTGTGCCTTGCGCTGCCAAAAACGCTTGCCCTGACGTTGACCTCCGTGCTGATGACCATTGCCCTGTCTGTTCCGCTGGGCGTCCTGACGGCGGTGCGTCAGGGCCTTTTTATAGACTATCTGCTGCGCTTTTTGAGTTTCCTTGGAAACTCCCTTCCGAATTTTTTGGTGTCGCTGCTATTGCTGCAACTCTTTGCCGTGAGGCTGAAGCTGCTTCCCGTCCTTGCATCAGAAACCGCCGAAGGATTGATTCTGCCGACGCTGGCGCTGGCAATTCCCATGACGGGAAAATACATCCGACAGGTACGTGCAGCGGTTCTGGAACAGCTTGGACGCAGCTATGTGGACGGCGCGATTTCCCGCGGGATCAGGCTGCGGACGGTGCTGTTTCATGATGTCCTGCGCAATGCGATGGTGACCATTATCACGCTCATATCCATGTCGATTGGTACCTTGCTGGGCGGAAGCGCGGCGGTGGAGCGGATTTTTGTTTGGCGCGGTATGGGCTATCTGGTAATGGATGCGATACTGAAACGGGACTACCCAGTCATTCAGGCGTTTGTGGTTTGTATGTCCATGATTTACGTTGTTATCAATTTGCTGACTGATCTGTCATACTACTTTCTGGACCCGCGCATACGCCGCGGACTGGAGGTGTCATAAGATGAATGTCGCAAACCGATCCGCCCGTATACGAATGTATCTTCTCCTGACTGTGACCGTCGCCCTATGTGTCTTCTGCGTGGTTTCCCGGAGCATGATGCCAAATGATCCGGATTTCGCAGATTTGGCTCACGTGAAACTATCTCCCTGTGCGGAGTATCCCTTTGGCACGGATTGGTTGGGCCGGTGCGTCTATTCACGAATTTTGGCGGGTGCGCCGCTCTCCGTTTTCTCCGCGCTGGCAATCGTGGCGCTGACCGTGGTGCTGGGATGTGCCGTTGGGATGATGTGCGGATACTTCGGCGGGGCGGTGGATGCTGTTTTGATGCGGTTCGTGGATGTTTTTATGGCGTTTCCGGGCATGATCCTTGCGTTGGCGGTTGCAGGAATGCTGGGCGCAGGTCTGCAAAACGTGGTCATTGCTCTGGCCGCCACCGGCTGGCCGCAGTATGCAAGGCTCTCCCGCAGCTATGTGATCACTCTCCGGCAGGAAAACTTTGTTCTGGCCGCCCGGCTGAACGGGCAGACCAGCGCCGGCATCCTGTTCCGTCATATTCTGCCTAACGCCATGAGGCCGGTAATCGTCACCGCGTCGCTGAACGTCGGCGGCACGATTCTCGCGCTGTCGGGCCTTAGCTTTTTGGGGATGGGCGCTTCCTCCGCCGACTGGGGAAGCGCGATTTCCGACGGCAGAGGGCTGATGGGACAAGCCCCTTGGCTTGTGCTGTATCCCGGAGCGGCAATCTGTCTGACCTCCATCCTTTTTAACCTGCTGGGAGACAGTGTGCGGGACGTGCTGGATCCGGTGCAAAACTCAAATACTTACCATGGAGAAAAATATGAAAAAAGAAAAGGCATTTTTACTCACATTGCTGCTGGCAGTCGAATCTCTGAGCGCCTGCGGCGGTGCGCCCGCAGCCTCAAACACGCCGACCGGCGGAGATAACCGGACCGATTTTGCATTTGGGACCTATGCTTTTACAAAGCTGGATCCGGCTGATGATTATAACGGCTGGGCAACCGTCCGCTATGGAATCGGCGAGACGCTGTTTACGCTGGACGACAGCCTTAACATCCAAAAGAATCTGGTAACAGACTACTCCCTGTCAGATGACAGCTTGACCTGGACACTGACTCTGCGGGGGGGCGTGCTGTTTCACAATGGCGACGCGATGGACGGCGCGGCGGTTAAAAGCAGTTTGGAACGGCTGGTGGCAACAAATGACCGCGCCGCTTCCGATCTGATGATCGATTCTATTTCCGCTGACGGAAATACGGTGGCGATTACCACCACAGAACCCAATCCAATACTGCTCAACGCCCTATGCGATCCATACGCCTGCATTGTGGATGCTGCGGCGGACGGCGGTTCTGGAGAGTTTGAAGAGTATCCGGTCTGCACAGGCCCTTATGTAGTGAAACAGTATGTGGAAGACTCCTCGGCTTATTTGGAGCCTTTTGATCAGTATTGGGGTGGAACGCCGGCAAGCAAAAGCGTAACCATCAAAGCAATCTCCGACACGGACACCCTGTCTTTGGCGATGCAGAACGGTGAGATCGACGCGGCCTACGGTTTGTCTTATGACACGCTCAGCCAATTCAAGGACGATGCCGCTTTTCAGGTTTCCCAGGCAGCCACTACCCGTGTCTACATGCTCTATTTTAATCAATCTCATAAGTTTATGAGCGACGAGAATTTCCGCCGTGCGATCTGTATGGCGGTCGATAAAAATTCCTATGCCTCCGTCCTGCTCAACGGGGCCGGAACCCCAACCAAGTCCGCATTCCCAGACTATCTGAGCTATGGGGATGACAATCTTATGACGGATGTTCCCGACTATGATCCCAAAGGCGCCAAAGCCTTGCTCAAAAGCAGCGGCTATGTGGATACGGACGGCGATGGCTTTCTGGATAAGGACGGTCAAAAAGTGTCTTTGCGTCTCATTACCTATGGCCGCACGGGGCTTCCCCAGTCCGCTCAAGCCCTGCAGTCTGCCTTGATTCAGTTGGGCATGGACGTCAGCTTTGAACAGGTGGAGACTGTCAACCCCTATCTGACTGCCGACAATTACGACATCTGTGTTTATGCCTATGTCACCACGCCTACCGGCGATCCCCTGTCCTACCTCAGCTATACCATGGGGACAGGAAATGGCAGCAACTTTGGTCACTACAGCGATGCGCAGGTTAACGATCTGCTGTCAAAGCTGGCAACGGAATTCGATGTGAAAAAGCGCTCGGACTACGCGCTTCAGATTCAGCAGACCGCCACGAAAGACAGTTCTTACTGCTACTTATTCCATCTGAATATGTTCCTGGTCATGAAAGCCGGAGTTACCGGCATGAAGCAAAGCCCTGTGGATTACTATCAGATTACCGCAAAAACGGCCGCTGCATAGCGGCAGAGGGGATCCGTTCATGGAACACACCGGACTTTTGGATATCCATCATCTCTGCGTGCGCTATCCGTGCGGCAAAGAAATTCTGCGGGACGTTTCTCTGCATATGCACGAAGGGGAAATCGTCTGTGTAATCGGCGAGAGCGGCTGCGGAAAGTCCACGCTTTTAAATGCGGTGCTGCGGCTTCCAAAACGGATCCGGATTTCCGCCGGGGAAGTGATATACCGGGGACAGAACCTGCTGAGCCTGACAGAACGGGAGATGCGCTCAGTCCGCGGCACGGGGCTGGGGGTCGTGTTTCAGGAGCCGGGCGCTTCCTTGGACCCTATTCGGAAAATCCGCGTTCAGTTCTATGAGGCCATGCGCGCCCACGAGAGAATTTCCCGGAAAGCCTCCGCGGAAAAAGCGGAAGAAATTCTGGGGCGGATGGAGTTCAAAGAGCCCCGCCATGTAATGGAGAGCTGCCCCGCGCAGCTCGCCGGCGGAATGAACCAGCGCGGTGCCACCGCGCTGGCCATGGTGCTGAAGCCGGACATTTTGCTGGCCGATGAGCCCACCAGCGCATTGGACGTAACAGTGCAGGCACAGATCATCAATGAGCTGATGCGCCTAAGAGACGAATTCGGCACCTGTATCATGATGATTACCCACGACATGGGCGTCGTTGCCAAAATGGCTGATAAGGTAGCCGTGATGTATGCCGGACGTGTGGTGGAATACGGATATCGGGAAAGTGTGCTTCGCGCACCCTCCCATCCATATACCCGTGCGCTTATGGAAGCAATTCCCCGGCTGGACGGAGCTTTTCCTAAGGGGATCCCCGGGCAAATGACGGAGACGTTTCCCGCCCTTGGCTGCGCGTTTGCGCCGCGGTGCTCTCATACCCGAAAAGAATGTATCTCAAAAGAGATGCAGCAAATTTCTTTGCACGCAGAACATTGGACGCTTTGCCGGGAAGGGGAAAAAACATGAAAATCCCTGTATTGGAAGTGTTACGTATCTCAAGAACATTTCGTCAGGCCAATTCCTTGCCGGTTCAGGCGGTGCGGGGCGTTTCGCTGACAGTCGGTGAACACGAATGCGTCGGTTTGGTTGGAGAAAGCGGCTGTGGGAAATCCACACTGGCAAGGCTGATTACCCGTCTGGATACGCCGGACAGCGGCTCCATCGAACTATGCGGCGCGGATATTACACACAGTACGGGGGCGGCCCTCAAACAAGTGTACCGCAATATGAAAATGATCTTTCAGGAACCCCGTTCTTCCTTTGACCCCAGACTGACACTGGGAGAGAGCATTCAGGAAGCACTGAGGCCGATCCTTCCATCATCGCAAGCTCGCGCAGAAGAATCCGAACGTCTCTTGATGGAAGTCGGCCTGGACGCCGGGTTTGCCCACGCGTATCCGCGGGATGTCAGCGGTGGGGAATGCCAGCGCGCGGCAATTGCCCGGGCAATTGCGTCAAAGCCGCGGCTTCTGCTCTGCGACGAAGCCACCAGTGCGCTGGATGTTTCCGTACAGGCGCAGATTTTGCAGTTGCTCCGCAGCCTTGGCACAAAAAGCGGCATGTCGTTTCTGTTTATTTCCCATGACCTTGCTTTGGTCAGCAGCATCTGTCAGCGGGTATACGTCATGTACGGCGGTGAGATTGTGGAGCATGGCACAACCAACCAGATCATCCACGTACCTCGGTCTGATTATACCCGCAGACTCATCACATCTGCGATGACCATGGACAAATGAAGAATAGCAACGGATAGAGGTCTTGCTTTTGCCTGAAAAGACAGGAGAAAGGGGAACTCTGCGAAAGCAGCACTATGCTAAATAAGATGCTATGAATAGCGCGCAGTGGCGTTCGGTGATAACAACGGGATGTATCCACGACTTTGAAGGCTGATTTTCCCGCCGGAATTGCGGATAATATCTTGGGAACCCTTGATTAAAACGGTATGCACGCTTCGGCGGCTGATTTTCCGTCCGGACTTTGTTAAAAATTTTTGCCTTACCGGGCAAAAAATCCGCCGGATGTTCCCCACATGTCGATTTAATCAGAGGTCCCCTTGCAAAGCACCCGGCGATGTGATAAATTAAAAAGGTTCATCAGATTCATAAGAACGAAGGAGTAACGCCATGTCCGCCCTGAAAGACGAAATCTCCCGGCGCCGCACGTTTGCGATTATTTCGCATCCCGACGCCGGTAAAACCACCCTTACGGAAAAATTCCTGCTGTACGGCGGCGCCATTGCCCAGGCCGGCGAGGTGAAGGGCAAGCGGGCCAAGGCCGCCACCTCCGACTGGATGGAGATTGAGCGACAGCGCGGCATCTCCGTCACCTCGTCGGTGATGCAGTTTCAGCACGGGGGCTACTGCATCAACATTTTGGATACCCCGGGCCATCAGGATTTCTCCGAGGATACCTACCGTACGCTGATGGCGGCGGATTCCGCCGTCATGGTCATCGACGGGGCCAAGGGTGTGGAGCCGCAGACCCGCAAGCTTTTCCGCGTCTGCGCTCTGCGGAATATCCCTATTTTCACATTCATCAACAAGATGGACAGGGAGACGAAGGACCCTCTTGCGCTGTGCGAGGAGGTGGAGCGGGAGCTTGGCATCGACACCTATCCCGTGAATTGGCCCATCGGCTGCGGCAGAGAGTTTGCCGGGGTCTATGACCGGGAGCGGAGCCGCATTCTCTTTTTTCAAGGCGAGGGCCACGGGAAAAAGGCGGAGGCCACCGAGGTGGATTTGTACGACCCGAAGGTAGGGGAGATGATCGGCGAAAGACGCTGGAGCACCCTGCGGGACGAGGTGGAGCTGCTGGGTGCGGGCCGGGAGTTTGATATGGAAGCCGTCCGCGTTGGAAAGCTCAGCCCCGTGTTTTTTGGGTCCGCACTGACCAATTTCGGCGTGGAGCCTTTTCTGGCAGAATTTCTGCGCATGACCACCCCGCCCCTGAGCCGTACGGCGGACTGCGGCGAGGTGGACGCGTTTTCTCCTGATTTTTCCGCCTTTGTGTTCAAGATTCAGGCCAACATGAACAAGGCTCACCGGGACCGGCTTGCCTTTATGCGCATCTGTTCCGGCAAGTTTGAGCGGGACGCAGAGGTCTATCACATGCAGACCGGCAAGAAAATGCGCCTGAGCCAGCCCCAGACCATGATGGCCGCTGAGCGGGAAATTGTGGAGGAGGCCTATGCGGGTGACATCATCGGTGTGTTCGACCCCGGCATTTTTTCCATCGGGGACACCATTACCGTGCCGGGAAAAAAGTTTAATTTCTCTGGCATTCCCACCTTCGAGCCGGAGCATTTCATGCGGGTCAGTCCCAAGGACACCATGAAACGCAAGCAGTTCATCAAGGGTACGGAGCAGATCGCCCAGGAGGGCGCCATCCAGATATTCAAGGTCCCCGGCGCGGGCATGGAGGAGGTCATCGTGGGCGTGGTGGGCACGCTGCAATTCGACGTGTTCGAGTATCGCATGAGAAACGAATACGGTGTGGAGTTGTATATGTACGGCCTGCCCTACGAGCACCTGCGCCGCATTGCCGCCAGCCCCGTCGAGGACCCGAAGGAATTGACGCTGTGCATGGGCGCGGAAGTTCTGGAGGATTTCCGGGGCAGACATCTCGTCGCCTTTGGCGGCGAGTGGTCCGTGGGCTTTTTGCTCAAGCACAACCCGGGGCTGGAGCTGTCCGAATCCGTTTCGGTGTAAGAGCGGCGAAGGAATTTTCCGTAAAGCATTGCGCTACGCGGAAGAAATTTTTCGGGCAGGCGGGAAAACGTCCTGCGGGAAACGGCCGAGCTGTTTACGCCTGATTTGATAAAATTTAATTTTTCCGGAATAAAATGTGCGGGGGAAACTGAAAAATGTTTCTCCCGCGTATTTTTTGCGCAGTCTTTCTTTGTGTTTTCTACGCCGCGCCCCGTCCGTCATCCGTTGACAGCGGGCGGGGCGCATGGTATGTTGAGAGCAAACGGGACGGCTTTTTTTGGAAGCCGAGAAAGGGGCGTATCTATGGAAGAACAAAATGTCAAGCTGACAAAGCTGGCAAAGTGCGCCGGATGCGGCGCGAAGGTGGGCGCGGGGGTGCTGAGCCAGTTGCTGGAGGGCATCCAGGTCCACAGCGACCCCAATCTGCTGGTGGGCTTTGACAAGAGCGACGACGCGTCGGTCTACAAGGTCAGCGACGAGCTGGCTCTGGTGCAGACGGTGGACTTTTTCCCGCCCATTGCGGACGACCCCTATCTCTTTGGCCAGATCGCGGCCACCAACGCCCTGTCCGACGTGTACGCCATGGGCGGAGAGCCAAAGCTGTGCCTAAATATCATGGCCGTGCCGGAGTCCATGCCGAAAGAAGCGGTGCATCAAATGCTTCGGGGCGGGTATGACAAGGTGTATGAGGCGGGGGCGCTCATCACCGGGGGCCACAGCATTTTGGACGACGAGCCGAAATACGGCCTGTGCGTCACCGGCTTTGTCCATCCCGACAGGGTGCTCACCAATTCCGGGGCGAAGCCCGGAGACGTGCTGCTTTTGACCAAGCCCATCGGCATCGGCGTGCTGTCCACGGCGCAGAAAGCGGAGATGCTCTCCTCTGAGGGGGCGGAGATGATGTACCGGCTGATGACTACCTTGAACCGCTCCGCCCGGGACGCCATGGTGAAGTACCGCGTTCACGCCTGCACCGATATCACCGGCTTCGGACTGCTGGGCCACGGCTTTGAGATGGCGCAGGGCAGCGACGTGACCATGACCATAGACGTGGGGGAGATCGACCTGATTCCCGAGGCGCTGGAGCTGGCGAAAGTGGGGATTCTCCCCGCCGGGATGTACCGCAACCGCACCTATGCCGAGCCTGGGGTGGACGTGGGCGACACGGAGCTTGCCAAACAGGACCTGCTGTTCGACCCCCAGACCGCCGGAGGACTGCTGATTGCCGTGGCGCAGGAGGACGCGGACGCGCTGTTTGAAGAGCTGAAGGGCTGCGTTCCCAGCGCCCAGCGAATCGGCGTTGTCGAACCCTATACCGGGGAAAAGCGCATCAGACTGCGCTGAAATCCGCGCGGCGGGGCATACTTGCGAAAAATGTGCGCTCCCCCAAAAGGGCGGGGAGCGGAGGGGGCGCGTGACATGAATCAGGAATACCTGCGGGCCATTCCCAAAGTGGACGAGCTTTTACGGGAGCCGTCCGTGCAGGCTTTGGCGGAAAGATACTCCGCCCGGACGGCGACGGACGCGGTTCGCGCCGTGCTGGAGAATTTGCGGCGGGAGCTGCTGTCTGGCGGGCGGGACACGCCGCCGGACAAAGCGGCGCTGTGCGCGGCGGTGGAGGCGGTTGCACGGGGGGCTGCGCAGCCGTCCCTGCGCAGCGTAACCAACGGGGCCGGCGTTGTATTGCATACGAATATGGGTCGGGCGTGTATGTCCGAGCGGGCGGCGGAGGCCGCCAAAACTGTTGCCCGGAGCTATAACACGCTGGAATACGACGTGGAGGGAGGCTGCCGGGGGCATCGTTGCGCTCATGTGGAGGGCCTTTTGACCCGCCTTACCGGCGCGGAAAGTGCTCTTGTGGTGAACAACAACGCAGCCGCCGTTCTGCTGATTCTCTCCGCCATGGCGGAGGGGGGTGAGGTGGTCGTCTCCCGGGGCGAGCTGGTGGAAATCGGCGGCTCCTTCCGGGTGCCGGAGATCATGGAAACTTGCGGTGCGCGGCTGCGGGAGGTGGGAACCACCAACAAAACCCGTCTTGGGGACTACGAAAAAGCCATCGGCCCGGACACCCGGGCGCTGATGAAGGTCCACACCAGCAATTTCCGGGTGGTGGGCTTTACCCAGACCGTGTCCCCGGCGGAGCTGGCGGCGCTTGGCCGCAGCCGGGGTCTGCCGACGATTGAGGATTTGGGCAGCGGATCGCTGGTGAATCTGGCGCGGCTGGGTCTGCGGGACGAGCCAACGGTGCAGGAATCCGTGGCGGCGGGAATGGACGTGGTTTCCTTTTCCGGGGACAAGCTTTTGGGCGGACCGCAGGCGGGAATTATCGTGGGGCGGGAGGAATCTCTCTCGCTCCTGCGGGAGCATCCCCTCTACCGGGCGGTGCGTGTGGATAAAATGACCCTGGCGGCGCTGGAAGCCACTTTGCGGGCCTATGTGGAGGAAACGGCGGAGACGGAGCTGCCCACCCTCGTCATGCTGGCACAATCGCCGGAAATGCTGCGGATGCGCGCCCAGCGGCTGTGCGCGCTGGCGCGGGAAGCGGGCGTGGACGCGGAGGTGGTCCCCGAGGAGGATCAGGTGGGCGGGGGCAGCGTCCCCACCCAGACGCTGCCGAGCTTTGCCATGGCGGTGACGCCGGGACGGGGCGGCGTGGACGCGCTGGAGGCCGCCATGCGATTGCGGGAGCGGCCGGTTATCGGCCGGGTGGCCCATGACCGGTACCTGCTGGACGCGCGGACGCTGCGGGAGGACGAGTTTTCCTGTATCGTGGACGCGCTGAAGGAGTGCCTTCGATGAAGCATGTGATTATCGGCACGGCAGGCCATGTGGACCACGGAAAAACGTTGCTGATCAAGGCCCTCACCGGGATCGACACCGACCGGCTTCAGGAGGAGAAGAAGCGGGGCATCACCATCGAGCTGGGCTTCGCCCATCTGGATTTTGACGACGGGACTCAGGCGGGCATTGTGGACGTGCCGGGCCATGAGAAATTTATCAAAAATATGCTGGCAGGGGCAGGGGGCATCGACCTTGCCATGCTGGTGGTGGCCGCGGACGAGGGCTTCATGCCCCAGACTGTGGAGCACCTTGGCATTCTGACGCTTCTGGGCATCAAGGACGGCCTTGTGGCCGTGACGAAAGCCGACATGGTGGACCCGGAGTGGCTGGACATGATGCGGGAGGAGATCGCCCAGAGGGTGAAAGGTACGTTTTTGGAGGGAAAGCCCATCCTCACCGTCTCTGCCTATACCGGGCAGGGCATCCCGGAGCTGAAAGAAGCCCTCCACGCGCTGGTGCTGGATGCCCGGGAGAAAAACCTGCGGGTGGCGTTCCGCCTGCCGGTGGACCGGGTGTTTTCCGTGGACGGCTTCGGCACCGTGGTGACAGGCACCCTCATTGAGGGAGCCATGCACGAGGGAGATCCGGCGGTGCTTGCCCCCTCCGGAGCGGAAACTCGTATCCGGAATTTGCAGGTTCACGGGAAAGACGTGGACACCGCCTATGCGGGCCAGCGGGTGGCGGTGAATCTGGCGGGTCTGAAGCGGACGGACGTGCAGCGGGGAGACGCGGTGGCAAAGTCGGGAAGCCTGCGCACCTCTCTGATGCTGGACGTGCGGCTTCAGAACCTGCGCGCTTCCCAGCGGGTGATTTTAAACGACTCTCAGGTTCACCTATACCATGGCGCGTCGGTGCTGCTTGCCAAGGTAGTGCTGCTGGATCGGGACGGGCTGGATCCCGGCGAGAGCTGCTATGCCCAGCTCCGGCTGACGGAGCCAATTGCCTCGAAAAACGGGGACCGGTTTGTGGTTCGTTTTCTCTCGCCGCTGGAAACCATCGGCGGCGGCACAATTTTAGACGACGCGCCTAAGCGGCATAAGCGGGGGGACCCCGCTGTGCTGGAGGCGCTGCGCATCCGGGAGAGCGGCTCCGGCGGCGACCGGGTGGTGCAGGTGACGGCGGAGTTCGGCACGGCGCTGCCTCAAACTGACAAACTGGCGTCCAAGCTTGGAATGGACTCGCAGGAACTGGAAGTGCTGCTGGGGGAGCTGGTGTCTGCCGGACGGCTGGTGGAGCCGCTGCCGGGCCGGTTTGCATCGTCGGGCGTGATGGACGGCGTGCGGGATGCCTGTCGGGGACTTTTGGAGGACTATCACCGAAAAAATCCCCTCCACGCCGGAATGAAGGCCGCCGAGCTGCGGCAAAAGCTGTTCAAGTCTATGGACCAGACCGGGGCGGACGCGCTTTTGCGCCAGCTCTGCGCAGAGGGAAGCATTTGCCGGACGGCGGAGCGGTACGCATTGGCGGAGTTTTCCGTCCGGTTCACGAAAAAACAGAGCGCCATCCGGGAACGGCTGCTGGAGAGTTACCGCAAGGCGGGCATCGAGCCGCCG
>NZ_DALZCH010000076.1:0-15847 GCF_031978065.1 Oscillibacter sp. | reverse complement strand
GTGTAGAGAGTATTTCGTTCCATCCTCAGCCCTCCTTTTTCTGCTGCAGCAGGGCGGTCAGGTCGGAAATCAGAGAAAGCCTTGTATCATCTGGCATGGTCTTAAACGCCGCACGGACATAGGCCTCCACTGCCTCCGGGGACTGGTCGCCGATTTCGATGATATCCACCTTTTGCACGCTGACTCGACCATTGGCGAGTTCAAGCCGCACGATGTCGCCGTAATCCATGCCGCTGGCGGTGCGCAGCTCCTTGGGAATCAGCACCCGGCCTTTGCTGTCCATCAGCTTGTAGATGGGTTTATTCTTCATCCTCCGCACCTCCCTCCAGCACACAGCGAATGGTGTCATGGCTCACGCCAAGACTGCCGAACAGCTCCATAAGCTGGGGCGGCAGCTGTTTCACAGGATCGGCGCTGCCGATGATAATGGCACCGTCCTCACAGTGGATATCCAGATCGTCATCCAGCGGAATGCCTGCCGCTTCTAAAAGTGCGTGAGGCACCGACAGTTCTGCGGATTCCGGTGCTTCCACCGGTTCGCTCACGTTGTCGATGCCGTCCTTGGTGAGAAAAAACTCGCCGTAGCTGTTGATCTGCTTCACCGGGTGATGGGACAGATACGCCAGATGCACGGTATCTCCGGCAGTGACGCACATGGTGTCCAACACACCGGGCGGCAGGATAATGCTGCCGTTATCGGCAATCTGGCCTTTCGTTTCAATGATTTTCATAGCATAAACCTCCTTTTACATCCCCATCTGCGGGGCATTAATTTGTTGTTCCTCTGCCGTTTTTTCCATTCTGCTGCACGGTCAGATCCAGTCCCACATTGGCTTTATCCCCGCAACGCAGATACAGGTCATCGTGAACATTGCCCACCACAAACTGATAGGTACCGCCGCTTTCTTCCTCAATCATGGCTTTTGCCCAGCGGATTTTTTCAAGTCCGGTCATTCTTCGTATTCACCTCCGAAATCAAATAGATTTAATTGAAACGTGTCCTTTTCCCGCTCCTTGGGATCGTAGTTGGTAATGATAACCTCCGGGTACTCGCAGCCGCCCTCATACCGCTGCGCCAGATTGCTCAGGCGGGTAACCGGGGTGATGGTGTAATCCTGATACAGCTCCCAAATGAATTCACAGTCATTGTAGCTGACCATCCATTTGCCCTTGCAGCCTGCCAGCGCATCCCGGAGCCGCTGATGATCGGTTTTCAGGAATTCCACCGCATAGTGCCCCTCGGTCATGTAATACGGTGGATCGCAATAAAAAAAGGCATCGTCCCGGTCATATTGCCGGATCAATGCCTCGAAGTCCTTATTTTCCACCACGGTGTCCGCAAGCCGCCTTGATGCCTCCCATATCACAGCGAACATCTTTCGGATATCAAAGGGCTGGCAGCCGTAGGAGGTACATCCACTGCCGTAGCTGTAGCGGATGAGCTTGAAAAAGGCGGCAGCTCTCCACACATTGCTTGGCTCGGCCTGTTCCATAAGGAGGGCTTTGATTTCCTCAAACTCAGGCGGCGGGAGGTTCTGCTGCGCCAGCGCCAGTTCTTCCTGCAGATATTCCGTATCGAATTCATCCTTTTCAAAGAAGCGGCGCAGCATATTAAATTCATGCCGGGAGTTGAGGGGCAGGAAGCCCAGCTCCTTGAGGAAGGCCAGCGTCCTGTTTTTCACACAGTAGAACAGGTTGGTCAGGTTTCCGTTGAAATCGTTGTAGACCTCCATACCCTTGCAGTCCGGCGGTCTGCCGAACAAAACCCAACCCCCACCGCCAAAGACTTCGATGTATCTGCCGAAATCCTTGGGGAAGAGCCGGTATATGATATTGCGGAGGGCTTTTTTGCCGCCCACTCAGCTGATAAAGCTATTGATATTCCATCACCTCCCTCTGGAAAGAAAAAAGCCGATGCTCACTACATTTTCAGTGACATCGACTCATCTGGATTATGGTACTCATATTCGCCGGTTTCCTCATTGTACAAATAGCCCTCATCGGCCAGATCCACATCATGAATCTCAGCCGCAAGTTCCAGCGCTTCCTTGGAACCGCCGGGAGGGATATCGCAGAACATTTCCTCGCCGTTTTCATATTCTTTTTTTCCTGTGTTATGCCCAAAGTCCTCGTCTGCCCACAGGTATTCAAAAGAGAGATCAAGGTACTGCTCGGCAAGTGTGCGGATTACCGGATCAGCACAACTCCATGCGGTCTGAAATTCGATATGCTCACCGTCAAAATCCTGCAGGGTATATGCGCCATCGTAGCCATAGCTGTTCCACTTGGTTCCCCAATTGGAAATCGACCAGTCGTACCAGTTGTCTTTGCCGTACTTCTCACGTTCGGCCATACCAAGGTTGCCACGGAAGATATGCTCAGGCATCGGGATAACCTTGTTGAAGTCGATGCTTCCGAGGCCGATCCTATCATCTTTGATATCCTCGAACATCGCCTTGACCTTTTCCGGATCGCCGGATACTCTTACAATATTGGTTACATGATTTGGCATTAGCGCATTCCTCCCATCGTCATGCCGAAGCCGAAGGACTGGCTGCCTTTCAGTTCGCCCTCCGGCTTGATAAAGAAGCGGTCGCTGCTATCCCAAAAGCTGAGATACAGCTCACCGTCCTCCACCTTGATTTCCCGCTGCTCCAATCCCTCGCCCCAGCCGTCAGAAAATTGTGAAGAAAGCCATTCTGTCAGTTCTGCAAGCTTAGAGACAGACAGCGCACCGTGGGTTTGCACCTCGGTCACGCCCCATAGCTCGCCGTTCAATTCCTCTACTGAGGGATTGATGCTGTACACCTTTTGGCTGAGATCGTCATCAAGATAAACGGCGAGACCACGCTCACCCTCACTGGGTAGTTTTTCTTTTTGTATGAGAGCGAGGATTTCGTCCTCGTATTCCAAAACTTCACTGGCCGATAACTCCTCCCGGTAATCGTCAAGATCGCCCCATTCATTTTTTCTGTAGAGATGAGGGAAGATGGGGCTGAATAACCGTAGGGTTTGCAGTTCATTTTTCATTGTGCATTCATCCTTTCATTTTGATTTTGGGCGCAAAAAAAGCGGCTGTGTTTTCAGTTACGAAGAACACAGCCGCTTCAAAATTGCCCTGTAGGGTATTGGCTTTATGAAATTATCTGCCGGACTGATTCCGGCCTAAAACGAGAAACACCCCGCTTTCTTGTTAAAAAGCAGGGTGCATCTATGAAAAACGAGGGTCTTGAATTTTTCATTCAAAACCCTCGTCAGGCCGCATAAACACTGACTTTTCCAGCCCTGTATCTATTTTGACCTAATCTTCTGGTCCGAGTGGCGGGAGTCGAACCCACGGCCTCATGGTCCCGAACCATGCGCGCTACCAACTGCGCTACACCCGGATATTTAATCAGCACACCCCCAGCCTCACGGCGCATGGCTACGGCAGTCTGCTGCAACAGATTGTATTATAGGAAAAATCCGTCTCTTTGTCAAGGGAAATCGTTCATACTCTTCCCCAAATATGCATAGAGTAAGAAAAATGCGAGGGGAGGCGGGACGGATGACGTCGCGACAGTCCGGACAAAAAATCAATCAAATCTACGGCAATCGGACAGGGTATCGCACAAAGCGGCGGAAGACTTCACAGCCGTTATCCGCAGCGGAAAAGCGACGTCTGGTCCAGTTTTTGGTCTGCGGTACGGTATTTGTGCTGTTGGTGGCAGTGAAGCTACTGCTGCCCGCACGCAGCCAGTGGCTTAGCCGCCATGTGGGCGGTGCACTGGAGCGCAGTGTAAATGTGACAGAGGTATTTTCCGCCGTGGGTCGGGTATTCGCCGGTAATGCGGCCGAGGGATGGGAGGACCTGTATCAGTCCGTTTTCCGCCCGGAGACAGACGATGCAATCCCCGCTGGCGCAGTCGGAACCCCAACGGACGGCGCGGCGGAAGACGACCCGGCAGACAGCCCCGCAGCTTCCGCAGCAGGGGCTTCCTTAATTCACAGCCGCCTTTCTGCCAGCGATGGCTGGTTAACCTCCCCGCCCATGGAAAATACACCAAAGTCCAGCCCCGTCGCGGAGAATCCCTCCGCAGCCTCTACCTCTCCCGGAGAGACGTCCGCAAAAGCGGACGCCAATCCGCAGCAGACCATAGCCGGCACCCAGCGTCTCTCCTATGTATTATATTCCAATCAAACGCTGCCCGACAACGTAAGTTTGGAGCAAAAGGTGCTGGGCTTTGATTACTGTACCCCTGTAATGGGAACACTGTCGTCGGATTTCGGCTATCGGGAGCACCCCATCGAGGGGGACGAAAAGTTTCACTACGGTCTGGATATCGCCGCGGACGAGGGCACGCCCGTCTCCGCCTTTGCCGACGGAACGGTGACGGCGGTGGGCGAAAGCAGCAGCTACGGCAAATATGCGATCGTTTCCCACGACAGCGGCTTTTCCACATTGTACGCCCATTGCAGCCGTATCTACACCTCCTCCGGTGCGCAGGTGAAAGAGGGGGATAAAATTGCGGCGGTGGGTCAGACTGGCGAAGCCACGGGCCCTCATCTGCACTTTGAGCTTCACTCCGGAACCACCTATCTGGACCCCATCTACTATGTTTCGCTGCCCTAGCAGCCCGGTGCGCATCTCCGGCGGCTTTCTGCTGCTTACGGCGTGGTTTGCCCTGGAGAGCGGACCTAAACCCCTGCTGTTGATTTTGTTCGCGGCGACAATGCATGAATTGGGCCATTTCTTTGTTTTGCGCTTTTGGGGTGCGCGGGTAGGCCGTGTGCGCATCGGACTGCTGGGCGCGATGATGGAGGCGGATCGCAGTGGACTCAGCTATGGCAAGGAGCTGTCCGCTCTTCTGGCGGGTCCTTTCGTAAATCTTTTGTGCGCCGCCGTGCTGATTCCTCTCGCCACCCGGCATCCGGAGCTTTACGCGGCCGCAGGCGCGCATCTGGCGCTGGGCGCCTTTAACCTTCTGCCCATCCGCCCTCTGGACGGCGGGCAGGCGCTGGAGCTTTTAGTAGCCTGGCTCTTCGGCCCGGCGGCGGGAGAGCTGACGGCACGGATCACGGGCGTTTTATGCGCGGCGCTTTTACTTTGCGGACTTGTGTGGCTAATGCGAGAAAGCCGAGGCAACCTCTGGCTGGCTCTGCCGGCTGCGGGACTGCTGGCAGCGGCGATTCGGGAGCTGCGGGGCGGAAAATGACCGCCCCGCAGCCGCTTTTCAATCCAGAGTTTCCGGCGGAAGCGCTTGACATTGTGGTTGGAAAAATCTATAATGTTGTGTCATGACTAAGCTGGAGTTTTTATGGACACCCATAAGGAAAATATAGAGGACGCAGAAAGGACTTATGAGCGATGAGCAACGAATACAGAATGAGCCAAGCCCGCTTGGACGAGCTTCAAACGGAACTGAATTTTCTAAAAACCACCCGCAGCGACGAGGTTGCGGAGCAGATTAAAATTGCCCGGGGCTTTGGCGATCTCAGCGAGAACAGCGAGTACGACGAGGCGAAAAACGAGCAGGGCAAGCTGTACTCCCGCATCGCGGAGCTGGAAGAGATTTTGCAGCATGCCGTGGTGGTGAACGAAAACACGACGGACAACGATGCCGTAACCATCGGCTGCAAGGTGACCGTGGCGGACGAGCACGGAGACATCCTGCCGGTGGCCTATAAGATCGTAGGCTCTCAGGAGTCGGACCCCATGCATGGAATCATTTCGGAAGAGTCCCCCTTCGGCAAGGCCCTCATGGGCACAAGGGAGGGGCAGACCGTCACCGTGGACGCGCCCAGCGGGAGCATTTCTTACACGGTGAAGAAAATCGAGCGGTAAGGAGATAACTATGGCTGAACAGAAGACAACCCCCCAGCCCGAGCAGGATCTGGGCGAACAGACCAGAATCCGCCGGGAGAAGCTGGCGGCCCTTCAGGCTGCGGGCGAAGACCCCTTCCGGCAGACCCGGTTCGACTGGAACGCCACCAGCGAGCAGATTAAAGCCAATTTTGACGCCATGGAGGGCCAATCCGTGAAGGTGGCGGGCCGTCTCATGAGCAAACGGGGCATGGGCAAGGTCAGCTTCTGCGATTTGCAGGACCGGGACGGCCGCATCCAGCTCTACGCCCGGCAGGACGAGATGGACGAGGAAGTTTACCGGACGTTTAAAAAGTACGACATCGGCGACATCGTGGGCGTGGACGGCGAGGTGTTCCGCACCCAGCGGGGCGAGATGAGCGTCCGGGTGAAGGACATTGTGCTTCTCAGTAAGGCGCTTCTGCCCCTGCCGGAGAAGTTTCACGGGCTGACGGATAAGGAACTGCGCTACCGTCAACGGTATGTGGACCTGATTGTGAACCCCGAGGTGAAGCGCGCCTTCCTTCTGCGCTCCAAATTTATCCAGCACCTGCGCCGGTATCTGGATGATCTGGGCTATATCGAGGTGGAAACTCCCGTTTTGAACACCATCTCCGGCGGCGCGTCCGCCCGCCCCTTCATCACGCACCACAACACGCTGGATTTGGACATGTACATGCGCATTGCCACGGAGCTGCCCTTAAAGCGGCTGATTGTGGGCGGAATGGACCGGGTGTATGAAATCGGCCGCATCTTCCGCAACGAGGGCATGGACCCCAAGCACAATCCGGAGTTTACCACCGTGGAGCTGTATCAGGCGTTCACGGATTTCCACGGGATGATGGACGTGGCCGAGGGACTGGTCTCCTCCGCCGCCAAGGAGCTTTTGGGCACCTATGAAACGGAGTGGATGGGCGAGAAAGTCGACCTGACCCCCGGCTGGCCCCGCCTGACCATGGTGGACGCCGTAAAGCAGTATGCCGGTGTGGACTTCGGGGCCATCACCGACGACGCGGAGGCCGTGGCCGCCGCAAAATCCATCGGCGTGGAGCTGGCGGACAGCGCGGAAAAGACCTGGGGCAACGCATTGTATCAGTGCTTTGACCAGAAGGTGGAGGAGCATCTCATCCAGCCCACCTTCATCACCATGTACCCTGTGGAGGTTTCTCCCCTCACCAAGCGCAGCCCGCAGGACCCCCGGCTTACCGAGCGGTTTGAGTTTTTTATCTGCCGCAGCGAAATGGGCAACGCCTATTCCGAGCTGAACGACCCCATTGACCAGCGCACGCGCTTTGAAAAGCAGGCGGAACTGCGGGAGCGGGGCGACGACGAGGCGGAGATGCTGGACGAGGATTTCCTCACCGCCATGGAATATGGCATGCCCCCCACCGGCGGCATGGGCATCGGCATCGACCGGGTGACCATGCTCCTGACCGGGGCCGATACCATCCGAGATGTGATTCTCTTCCCGACGATGAAGCCCATCGACTGACCCAGTCATTGGAGTATCTGCCCGGATTGAATCCTCCTTCCGCAGGTTATTGAACGCGCTTCCCTTTACAAGCCAAGAAGCAGGCCGCCGGAACCCCGGCGGCCTGCTTTCTCTGCTTTCTCTGTTTTCTCCTTTGCCCACGCTGTATGCGGGCAACCGCGCGTAAGCGGCTTTGCTCTCCCCCGGCGCTCCATCAGGCCCGGAGACAGTGCCACACCTGATGGATGGATAGCTTGAACTCCACCGCGTCGGCCCACTTATTTTCCATCGTACGTTTCAAACCGCAGGTCGCAGCAGTCCTCAACTCCGCAGGCCGCAAAATACCGCTCCTCCAGAGGAATCCACCGCTCTTGAAACTGAACGGCCGCCTCAGAGCCGTTGCGCCGCCGGATGCGGCGAAGCTGTTCTTCCCTCTCCACCGTCAGAAACACTTTCAGGTCATAGTATTCCCGCAGGGACGGGTGGCAGGCATAGGCCCCCTCGATCACCGTGACGGGCCCGGGAGCCACCTGAACGGCCTCCTTAAGCGCTTGCAGCCTGCAATCATAGGGACGGTAAGAAATCGCTTTCCCCCGACTGAGGGGCAGCAAAACTTCCTGTAAAAACCGTTCCCGATCCACGTTGCCGCCCGGCGTGTTCAGCCGTTCCTCCGTGCGCTGCTGGGGCCGCAGGAAAAAGTGGTCCATATGAACTACGCCGCAGCCGCACAGCTCCCGCAGTTCCTCCCCCAGCGTGGTCTTCCCCGCCGCGCACCGACCATCAATCGCCACCAGAACTGGACGCTTTACCTGAAGAAGCCGCCGAATTTCCGATTCTATCTTTTCTGCCGCGGTAATATCCATGTCAGCCTCCTATTGTGTGGTTACGTTTATCTCCCGCGCCGGCTCGGCTCGGCGCGGTGCAACGCATCCGGCTTTCTTTCACGTCATTTGCGCTCACTTTCTCACGGTGCTTTCGCATCTTTCGCATTCCCCGTATCCAACTGCGGAGCGGAAGCCGGGGCTTCCGTAAAATACGCCAGAGCGCCGCGCATGGGGGTGGTCTGATACCACAGCCGCAAGTCCAGTTCAATCTGCCGCCCCTCAACGGAGACGGTGACCATCAGCTTATCTTCCCCAAGCTCCGCCCCTACAATCGTGACCCAGTGCCAGCTTTGCAGATTTTTCTCTTTACCTCGGTGCAGATTCAAAAACCCCACCGGGCAGTCGGACGTCAGTCCGGCTTCTATAAACTCCGCCAGCCGGGAAACGGCTGGACGGCCCCACGTCATGCGTCCGGGAAGCGCAAGAACATGGGGTTCCAGCAAAATCCCCCGCTCACCGGCATATGCCACAACGCCGTCCGAAAACAGCTCCACCCGGTTCAGCCCCGCGCTTCCGGGGGTAAGATGGGGGTATACATCCTCCATGTGCCGGGCAAAATCGGCGCGGCTCATGCTTTCATAGCCGTACAGCGGCAATAGCGCCGGACGGGTCAAGGCCAGATATGCCAGAATATTGGACGCGCAGGTAGGCCCACAGCCCGCCCTGCGGCTCCACTCGGTGGAATACCACTCCTGTGCGCCGCCAAAAAACGAACGGCCCGGGTCTTCGTCCGCAATGGCCAGCAGCGCAGGGTGAAAAATAGACAGTTCCATGGTTAAGCCTCTCATACTGATTGAATGATAGGGACAGTATAGCTTATTTTTGCGGAAGAAACAAGTGCGCACCGTGCCAAAACCCCGCCGATTCGACATCCGCTGTTATTGTGGAAATTCCCCGGCAAATCGGTTAACCCTTCTCTTTTTGCCGGTTTTGTGCTATGATAGCCTCGACACAGCCGTTCCGAAATGATTTTGTTCGGAACCGGCGCAGGTTGGCGGGCTGTGAACCGCCACCCCAAAAGACAAACAAGGAGCCGCTCCATGGAACAAGAACACAAGCGCCGCCCGCGCTATCAGGGCACTCATCCCCGGAGCTTCCGGGAAAAATACAAGGAGTTGAACCCGGAAAGATACGGCGGAGACGTGGAAAAGGTGCTCCAGAGCGGAAAAACCCCCGCCGGGATGCACATTTCCATCATGGTGGAGGAAATTCTGGATTTTCTGAATGTTCAACCCGGACAAACCGGGCTGGACGCAACGCTGGGCTATGGCGGCCACTCCCGAAAAATTCTGGAGCAGCTTCAGGGCCAGGGGCACCTGTACGCCACAGACGTGGACCCCATCGAGTCTGAAAAAACCCGCCTGCGGCTGGAAGCGGCGGGCTTTGGCCCGGAGCTTTTCACCCTTAGGCGGATGAATTTTTCTCAGTTGGACGAGGTTGCGCCCGGCGTTCTCTTCGACTTTGTTCTGGCAGACTTAGGCGTTTCCTCCATGCAGATCGACGACCCTGCCCGTGGCTTCACCTTTAAATACGACGGTCCTCTGGACCTCCGTCTTGACCCCACCTCGGGCATTTCCGCCGCCCAGCGCCTGCGGGAGCTGGACGAGGAGGAGTTGACCGCCTTGCTTGAGGAAAACGCGGACGAGCCTTATGCCGCCCGTATCGCGGGGACCGTGCTGGGAGAGCTTCGGCGGGGCGGGACGGTGGACACCACAAAGCGTCTTGCGGAGTTGGTGGGGCAAGCCCTCTCCTTCCTCCCCGCCGGGGAGCGGGAGGAGGAGACCAAAAAATCCTGCCAGAGAACCTTTCAGGCCCTGCGCATCGATGTAAACGGCGAATTTGAGGCGCTTTACAGCCTTCTTGAAAAACTCCCCGGCGTTTTAAAGTCCGGCGGGCGCGTGGCCATTCTCACCTTTCATTCCGGCGAAGACCGGATGGTGAAAAAGGCGTTTCGCCAGCACCTGCGGGAGGGCGCTTACAGCGCCGTGGCGGAGGAAGTGCTCCGCCCTTCTGCACAGGAGTGCTTTCAAAATCCACGGGCGCGGTCGGCTAAGCTGCGCTGGGCCGTACGAGCCTAGAGACCATTGGCGGCGGTGTTCGGCGTATGAAATCAAAAAGGGGAGAGAACCGGCCTAAAACCGGTTCTCTCCCCTTTTTGATTTTTCAGCCTCCCGTATGGACAAAAAGCCTTTATTTGGCTCGCCGCAGCACCTCGGTCACAAATCCCCACAGACGCCGTGTGGATGAGATGCTCAGCCTCTCTCTGGGAGTGTGGATGTCCTTCAGATCGGGGCCGATGGAGACGCAGTCCAGCCCCGGCAGCTTGCCGCAGAATAGGCCGCACTCCACGCCCGCGTGGATGGCTTCGATTTTCGGTTCCTTGCCATACTGATCCTTGAAAACCTCCACCATCAAATCCCGCAGTGGAGACTCGGCGCGATACCCCCACGCGTCGTATTCCCCGGAGACTTCCGTCTTTCCGCCCAGCATTGCCGTGAGGCAGTTAAGACGGGCCTTCAGCATCGCCTTCTGGCTGCCGACGCTGCTGCGCACGCAGAAAGAAGCGGTCATGGCGCCTTCCTGTGTGGTGAGAACGCCCAGATTTAAAGAGGTCTGCACCAGCCCGGGAATATCGGCGCTCATGGCCTGAATCCCGTTGGGCGCGCAGCTAAGGAAGCACACGCAGCGCCGGGTGGAATCCGCGTCCATGGGGGCCTGATCCGCCTTGGCGGAGGTCACCGTCAGCATCAAATCCTTATCCGTGACGTGATATTCACTTTTCAGCGCTTCACCCAGCAGCGCCGCGGCGGTGCTGGCTTTCTCCTTGTCGGCAGCCAGCACCGTGGCCGTCGTCTCCCGGGGGATGGCGTTGTCCTTTAAGCCGCCGTCCACCGCCACCAAACGCAGCTCGGTTGCCTGACTCATGGCAAGCAGCACACGGCCCATCAGCAGGCTGGAATTGCCCCGCCCCTTGTTGATTTCCTGTCCTGAATGGCCGCCGATCAGTCCGCTCACCGTAACGGTGAGCGCCGAACCGACAAAGGCGCTTCTTTGAACGGGGATTGTGCATTTGGTCATGTTGCCCCCCGCGCAGCTTACGGTAAAGATGCCCTCGGCCTCGGAGTCCAAGTTCAGGAACCTCCGTCCCTTCAGCGGTGACACGTCCAGCACGTCTGCGCCCAGCATCCCGATTTCCTCGTCCACGGTAAACACCGCCTCGACCCGGGGATGGGTCAGATTATCCGCATCCAAAATCGCCATGGCCAATGCCACGGCGATGCCGTCGTCGCCGCCCAGAGTAGTCCCTCTGGCCAAAATCAGATCACCGTCCACGGCCAGATCCAGCCCCTCTTTCGCCATGTCCTTGGCGCACTCGGGAGCCTTTTCGCAGACCATGTCCAAATGCCCCTGAAGAATCACCGGCTCCGCATTTTCATACCCATAGGTAGCCTCTTTGATGATAATGATATTGTTCGCCGCGTCATGATGGTATTCAAGGCCCCGCTCTTCCGCAAAGTCCGCGCACCAGTCGCTGACCGCTTTTGTATTGCCGGAGCCATGAGGAATCGCACACATTTCTTCAAAGAATTGAAAAACTTTCTTCGGCTCCAGTTGATCTAAAACCGCCATAATACAATCATTCCTTTCATATTTCTCAAAACACAATACGGTCATGAGCCGAATTGGCCATTATACGTGAGACTTTCCTCTGACGCAGCGGTGGGACCAGAATTGACCGGCCTGTGCGCCCCCCGTCAAAGGCCCGATTTCTTTTCCATAGATATTTTCAAATATTTGAGTTTCTTGTCGCCGCATCTGCTTCAATATACATAAACCCGGGAGCGGCAGACGCCTCTCCCGGGTTTTTATTTGCGCTTTGTTTCATTCGGAATGGTCGGCGCAAAAACAGCGCCTCTTCGGTTTCTATTACCGGGCGTTGTATGCCTGAATACCCAGTGCCAGCAGCTCCATGGACCGCTCCAGATCGGCTTGCTTCAGGACATACGCAAGCCGCACTTCGTCCTTGCCTTTGCCGGGGGTGGCATAGAACCCTTCGCCGGGGGCAAACATCACGGTGTCACCCTTGTCTTCAAATTCCTCCAGCAGCCACTGCTGGAAGGTATCGGTGTTATCTACGGGGAGTTTTGCCATGATGTAAAACGCGCCCTTGGGACACTCGCACACCACGCCGGGGATTTTCGCAAGCCCCGCCATGCAAGTGTCGCGGCGCTTTTTATACTCGTCCCGCACGGAAGCAAAGTAATCCGGCCCGACGGTGTACAGCGATGCTGCGCCCACCTGATCCAATGTGGCGGAGCACAGGCGGCCCTGACAGTACTTCATCGCGTGGGACATCAAATCCTTATTGCGGGAAATGAGCACACCCACACGGGCGCCGCAGGCGGAAAACCGCTTGGATACGGAATCGATGACGATGACGTTCTCCGCTGCGTCCTCAAACTCCAGGATGGTGGCAAGGCCCTCGCCGCCGTAGACAAACTCGCGGTATACCTCGTCGCCGATGACAAACAGATTGTGCTCCTTGGCAATATCCACAATCAACCGCATCTCGTCGTGGCTCAGCACCACGCCGGTGGGGTTTCCGGGGTTGGTCACCATAATGGCACGGGTATGCTCGTTGATCTCCGCCTCAATTCTGCTTCGATCGGCATAGCGATAGCCCTCCTCCGGGGTGGTGGGGATGGGATGAATCAAACCGCCGGTAACCCGGGTGAAGGTGTTGTAGTTAGGATAGAAGGGCTCCGGAATCAGGATTTCGTCTCCGTCGTCCAGAATGCACTCCAAAACCATTTCCAGCGCTTCACTGCCACCGGTGGCGGCCAAAAGGTCGCCGGGGGCCAGCTTGATACCAAGCTTTGCATAATATCCACGGACAGCCTCCAAAAACGAGGGAATGCCGGGAGAGGGGGCATACTCCAGAACAGGCTGGGTAAAGCCCTTTACCGCGTCAAAAAAAGCGGCGGGAGTTTCAATGTCCGGCTGGCCGATATTCAGGTGGTAGATTTTGCGTCCTTTGGCTTCCGCCGCCACCGCAAATGGGTGGAACTTCCGCATGGGGGACAAACCGCACTTTTCGATCTTGCTCGAAAACTTCATGACGGGATACCTCCTTTTCATTTTCCAATTACCGCTTCAGTCTTCCTGATTCTTTCATTCTATGCGTCTTTGTCCGGGATGTCAACAGCTACCTGTCCTTTCCCGCCCTTCGGCTCATAGAACATTTTGCACAGTTCACCGTTGTGGTTTTACATTTTAATTGTACAATTTTTAACAATTTATCAGCTTGCCTTGAAGCGGAAGCGTTTCCCGTCCGCCGGGCTTTTATGCCGTCAGTCTTCTTCCTCAGGCCCGTCGTCAAAGGGCGGCTCGTCAGAAGGAGGCAGGACTGCGCCGCCCATTTGCTGCTCCTGCCATGTTTGCCTGCTGATTAGAAGCTGCCGGGGCTTGGACCCCTCGAAGGGACCCACAATTCCCCGCTGCTCCATCTGGTCCACCAGCCGGGCCGCCCGGGAATAGCCCAGCTTCAGCCTCCGCTGAAGCATAGAAACGGAAGCCTGTCCCGTCTCCAGCACCACGTCCACGGCAGCAGGCAGCAGCTCGTCTCCCTCGTCTTCGGCATCCGCCGCTGCGGACGCGCCCTTGCTGCCCGTGGTTTTCTCCTTCTCCTGCACGTTTTCCTCGATTTTTCGCATAACCTCGTCAGAGTAATGGGCCTCGCCGCTCTCCTTGGCAAATTCCACCACCCGCTCAATTTCCTCTGGACTGATGAAACAGCCCTGCACCCGGGTGGGCTTGCCGGAGCCGAGAGGCGCATACAGCATGTCGCCCCGGCCCACCAGCTTTTCCGCGCCCTGGGTGTCCAGAATGATGCGGGATTCCAGCGCCGAAGCAACCGCAAAGGCAATGCGGCTGGGAATATTGGCCTTCATGATACCGGTGATCACGTCGGCGGAGGGGCGCTGGGTGGCGATGACCAGATGCATTCCGGCGGCGCGGCCCATTTGGGCCACGCGACAGATGGATTCCTCCACCTCCTTGGCGGCCACCAGCATCAAATCCGCCAGCTCGTCGATGACCACCACCACGGAGGGCAGAGCGGTCAGTTCCTCTCTGGCACGCGCCAGGGTGTTGTAGCCCTTCAAATCCTTTACGTTGTTCTCAGAGAAAAGCTTATACCGCTTCATCATCTCATATACCGCCCACTGGAGCGCGCCCGCAGCCTTTTTCGGGTCCGTCACCACGGGAATCAGCAGGTGTGGAATGCCGTTGTAGGGGGCCAGCTCCACCATTTTGGGGTCCACCATGATAAAGCGCACCTCGTCGGGGCTGGACTTGTACATCAAGCTGACAATGAGTGAGTTGGTACAGACGGATTTTCCTGAACCGGTGGTGCCGGCGATAAGCACATGGGGCAGCCTTGCGATATCTCCCACGATGCAGTGTCCCCCGATATCCTTGCCCACGGAGAAGGCCACGGCGGATTTGTGATTCGCAAAGGTGTCTGACTCCACTACGTCCCGGATCAGGACAGATGAGACATTGCGGTTTGGCACCTCGATGCCAACCACGGAAATTTTGTCGGGAATGGGTGCGATGCGCACGCCTGAGGCTCCCAGAGCCAGGGCGATGTCATCCGCCAGATTGGTGATTTTGGAAAGCTTAACCCCTTGATCCAGCACAAATTCATACCGAGTGACGGTAGGCCCGTGAACCACCTCGCCCGGCGTGGCCTCCACGCCGAAGCTTTTCAGCGTCTCGCCAAGACGGCGGGCGTTGTTTCGCAGCTCGGCTCCTGCCTCCGTAAAGTCGCCGCCCCGGTTTTCATCCAGCAGAGTGATGGGCGGGAACTGATAGGCTCCCTCGCCGGAAGACAGAGCGTCCTCAATCTGGGCCGTGACCTCGGCGGTGGCTGCGGCTACCTCCTTGGCGGCGGAGCCGGGTTTTTCAGCCGCAGGAGCAGGCGTAGGGGGCGCAATCGGCGCGGGTGTAGGTGAAAAGACCGCCGCCACAGCGGGCGCGGCAGCCAGTTCCGGCGCGGCAATCGGCTCCGGTATCACCGCAGGAAGCGGGGCCACAACCTGTACCGACTGGGCATGCGGCTTTGCGGCCTTTGCCGCTTCGTCCGTCAAAAGCTGGTCCGGAGTAAGCTGCTGATCGGATTTCTGGCGGAAAAAGCCGTGGATCAGGCCGGGTTTTTTCTCCGGTGCGGGGCGCTGCTCGCCCTCCAGCGGAATGTCAATAGAGCGGCGCGCGCCGCTTCTCTCTCCCGGCCCTTCGGCAGGAATGGCGGGGACGGGCCGCGGCGCAGGCTCCGGTTCCGGCTCGTACCGGGGGCGACTGCGGCGCTTTTCCATCAGGCTCTTGGGCGTGATGCGCAGGGCAGTCATCAGCACCACAAGGAAGCACACCGCAAAAATCATGATAGAAGCAACTCTTGAAAAGGCCGACACCGCTCCCACGGCAAGAAGGCCCGAAACTGTCCCGCCGGATTTAAGCGCCCCGCCGGAGCTCCAAAGCAGCTTCAAGATACCCTTCACAAGCTCGTAGCCGTCCCGCAGCAGGATCATGTGGGCCAGAGAGCCGAACAGCAGCGGCAGCAGCAGGGCACAGATGGTCCGCAAAGTCACG
>NZ_DALZCH010000075.1:0-16150 GCF_031978065.1 Oscillibacter sp. | reverse complement strand
CTATGCGCTGATGGAGCCTTTGCGTCTTCTGGCGTTTTCCTTATTATGGACGGTGCCGGTGTTCCTGTTGGATCATATGGCCGGGCGGTATTAAGGCCGGGCGGCGGATGCACTGGAAAATTTGGGGGCGCTTGTCCCCACCGTAGCGGTTCCGAATAAAATTTACAGAGAAACAGGGACGGAGATTATGACCTATTACAACCGCTATTTTGCAACACTTTACGACTTGATCGCCTGTATGACCGCAGCGGTGGACCTGTTGGACGTAAGGGTTTCAAACCATCATCAGCGCGTGGCCTTTATGTCCTTAAAGCTTGCCGAGCAGATGGGCCTGCCAGTGGAGGAGAGACGGACGCTGGTGCAGGCCGCTCTGCTGCACGACATCGGCGCCCTGACTCTGAGCGAGCGATTGCAGCTCATTACCGGAGAAGCCACCGAGCCGGAGGGTCACGCCCGAATTGGGGCAAGATTTTTGGAGGACTTTCCCCTTCTGCGCCGCGAGGCGGAAATTGTCCGCTTTCACCACGTTCCCTGGAAAAACGGTGCGGGTGGGATGCACTGCGGAGAGAAGGTTCCCTTGCTTTCCCATGTCCTGCATCTGGCAGACAGGGCGGTGGTGCAGATTCGGCCGGACATGGGCGTGATCAGCCAGATAGGCGCCATCCGCGAAGTCATTTCCGCGCAGCGGGGCGAGGTATTTGTACCGGAAACCGTGGATGCGTTTATGTCAATGAGCATGCAGGAGGCGCTGTGGCTGGAGCTGGTGGACGAGCCACGGATTCACGATTTTATGGATGAGCTGTCTTTGGACGCTGTGAAGCTGACGCTGGACGAGGTGGTGAAGCTGACCGACGTGTTCGCCCATATCATTGACTTTCGCAGCCCCTTTACCACGCGGCATTCCGCCAGCGTGGCGGCGACGGCGGAAAAGCTGGCGGAACTGTCGGGGTTTTCCGAAAACGAGTGTAAGATGATGCGGATTGCGGGGAATCTCCACGATCTGGGAAAGCTGGCAATTCCCGCTGAGATTTTGGAGAAGCGGTCCAAGCTGGACCCGGACGAGTTTGACATTATCCGGGGCCATACCTTTTATACTTACCGACTGCTCCGGCCCATCCGGGGCTTTGAGACGATTAACCAATGGGCGTCCTACCACCATGAAAGGCTTACCGGAAACGGGTATCCGTTCCATCTGAAGGCTGACAGCCTGCCGCTGGGGTCCCGCATTATGGCGGTGGCCGATATCTTTACCGCCGTGACCGAGGACCGGCCTTATCGGAAGGGGATGTCCTTCTCCAGAACGGAGGACCTGCTCCGGGATATGGCGCGCAACGGCGCGATTTCTCTGGACTTGGTGTCTCTTCTGCTGGCCCATCATGAGGAGATTTCCCAACTTCGGGAGGAAGCGGCAGATCAGGCCGGGAAGCGGTACGACAGGCTCTTTTTGCAGGACTGCGTGTAACTCTAAATAAATACACAAGGCCCGCCGTCTGATCAGACGGCGGGCCTCTTTTTGCTTTCCGGAAAATTTTTTCCTCTTTGTCGGGCAGAGCCATGTCGGGGGTGCTTCTCTTTTCCGATGCTCTCGCCGCAAGGCACGCTTTGCTGATTCCAGACCAAGACGGTTATTTTGTGTCCGAGGCTTTTCCGGGCCGCATTCCCGCAAGGCCAAAGCCCTTGGATATGCGCCTGAACACGTATAAATGGTCATATTGGCGCGCAAAGTGCATAGGGGAGTACACCACCGGCATAAGCTCTCTAAGTCTCGTCCGCCAAATGGCTGCGTCCTGCCAGACCGCGTTACCAGCCCTGTATCTCCTCCAAAATCGAGTCGCTCAACTCTCCCGCGGTATAGGCCACCAGCGCGGCATGAATGATTTCCGTGGCTTGGTCCAACTCCTCCCGGGTGATAACCAAAGGGGGCTGCACCCGCAAGACGCTTTGCCCCACAAAGGTCAGCAGCAGGCCGTGCTTCATGCAGTAATAGGAAATTTTGGCGGCGGCGGGATAGTTTTTCTGCATGGTTTCCCGATCTGTCACCAGATCCACGCCAATGTTCAGTCCAATGCCCCGCACCTCACCGATGACAGGGAATTCCTCCTGCATTTTTAAAAACCGCTCTCGCAGATAAAGGCCCTTTTGATAGGATTCCTCGAAGATGTTTTCCCGCTCCATGATTTCCAACATTTTCAAAGAAGAGGTACAGCAGGAGGCATTGCCAGACATGGTAAACGCATGGGCCGGTGATTCCAGCGACTCCATCACCTCTCTGCGGCCCACCACCGCGCCCAAAGGGAGCCCTCCGCCAAGGGATTTGCCAAGCACATACAAATCGCACTCCACACTGAAATTGTCCATGGCGAACATGCGCCCCGTGCGGCCAACGCCCTGATTGATTTCATCGGAAATCAGCAGAATCCCGTTTTCACGGCACAGCGTCGCCAAGTCCTGAAAAAACCTTGCCGGGGGGACAATCAGGCCCGCGTCTCCCGCGATGGGTTCCACCAGAAAGGCGGCAACCTCGTCGGCGGGGAGATAGTGGCGGAAGGCATAGCGAATCTGCTCGAGACAGTCCAACGCACAGTTCTCTGGTTTTTGGTGATACTGGCAGCGCAGGCAGGTGGGATAGTTGAACGTCTCGCACTCCGGCAGCAGCGGGCCGATTTTGCGGCGCATACTGTTGGTGAGCTTAGACACAGAAATGGCGCCATAGGTGCTGCCGTGATAAGACTCGCTAAAGGAGACAATTTTAGGCCGCCCGGTGTAGCCCCGGGCGTATTTAATGGCCCCGTCGATAGACGCCGAGCCGGTGCAACTGAAAGAAACCATCATATCCGGCCGACCGGTCATGCGGGAAACCTTTTCCGCCAGATCAATCATCGGCCCGGAGGGGAAATAGGCGGAGATATATTGGGACAACTCTATCATCTGCCCGCAGACGGCCTGAGCAATTTCTTCGTTCCCGTGGCCGATGTTGGCGGAGGAAGCGCTGGCGAGAAAGTCGATGTACTCGTTTCCGTCGCAATCGTACAGCTTCGCGCCCTTTCTACGGACAAAGGAAATGGGAACGTAGGGAATCCGCGCCGATTTGGGCACGTATTCATCCTGACGCTGTAGGATGCTTTCCAACTGTTTCGACATAAAACCCGCTCCAATCATTTGTGCGGCGGCAGCACACGCCTGCTCCGCGCATTTTCTGTTTATCAAGCCAAGCTTGTCCTCCGCAAGAGTGATTGCTCTTTATCATATCGGGCGGCTGTTTTTCTGTCAACACCATTTTTTACAACTTTTTGACAAGCTTTTTGCAATGGTTTGTGTAAAAATAAGCTGTTTCAAATATTTTGCGCAGATTCATTAAGCATAGTAAAAAAACTGCGTTTTTTAATGCCTGATTGTGAGACGTTGTATTTGAAAGGGTTGCCTTAATCGCTATTGTTAAACCCCTTCTTTCTTTTGAACTAAAAGGAGAAACTGTGAGGAAAAAACGTGTAGGAGGAGAGCGCTCTATGGCAAGCAAGAGGCATAGCAGGCTGCTTCGTATCCTGATTCCCGGCTTTGTGTTCCAGTCCATGGTCATCGGCGGCGGATATGGAACCGGCGCGGAAATCCGGGAATACTTTCTGTCAAGAGGACTTGCCGGCGGCCTCTTGGGAATGGCAGTTACGCTGGCAATCTGGTCTGTTTTGTGCGCGGTGACCTTTGAATTTTCCCACACATTCCGAACCTACGACTATAAGAGCATGATGACCAAGCTGCTGGGCAAAGCCAACTTCTTGTATGAAATCTGCTATATTGCTATGCTTTTGATTGTGCTGGGCGTGGTCACGGCCACAGCAGGCAGCATGGCTACAAGCCTGACGGGCAGTTCTAAGTGGATTGGCGTTTCGATTCTCTCTCTCGGGATCATTGTGCTGGTCATCAGGGGTACCGCGGCAATTGAAAATGTGCTGACCTTCTGGTCCTATGTGCTGTACGCGGTGTATATCCTCTTCATGATAATTGTGTTTACAAGGTTTGGCGGCAATCTGCCCAAGGCATTTGCCGCCCAGAGCGTGGCAGGTTCCGACTGGCTGATGGGCGGCGTGAAATATGCGTTTTACAATTTGGGCACTGTTCCCGCCCTGCTCTACACCGTCCGTCAGTGCCACAATCGCAGGGAAGCGGTCGTCTCCGGCCTGCTGGCCGGCGTGATTGGCATTATTCCCGCCGGAATGCTCCTGCTGACCATGGGCACAATGATGGAGGCATGCCTGACGGCGGAGGTTCCCATCACCGCCGTGTTTCAGGCATTGGACATGAACTGGCTGTTCTGGCTGTTTGAAATCGTGCTGTTCGGCACCCTTATTGAAACCGGAACCGGCTTTATCAAGGCATTGGACGACCGAATTGAAAATTCCATCGCCGCTTCCGGAAAGCACGTTCCCGTGTGGGTGCGACCCAGCGTGGCTATCGGCAGCGTGGTGATGGGGATTCTGGTTTCCACCTTCGGGCTGGTGGACCTGATTGAGCAGGGGTATGGAACCATCACCTGGGGCTTCTTCATCCTCTTTGTGGTTCCCATGCTGACCACTGGCGTATACAAGATTGCAAGACACGGCAAAAGAAGAGAACTTCCCAAAGCATTTTTAGAGCGCCCGCCTGCGGGGCGATAATCAATTAAAGCGGTCCAACCTATAAGGCCGGACCGCTTTTTGCTGTCTTGACGGGACCATTGCATCAAAAAGGACTCCCTTCATATCTGATTGACGTGCATGGGACGAACGCACATTGACGGCGCGACCTTGTATTACACCGCCGCTCTCAAAAAAGCAGTAAATTTCAAAAAGTTGTTTAAGTCTAACTTTTCGGGTAAAAAAGCGAGGAATCTTTAAGGAAATGTTTGTATTGACGAACTTGCACAGGTGAGGATATACTCGAAATACAGCATCCGACATTTGATGACAGAAAGCGTGGGATGAATGATGAAAGCGCATCGGTTCTGGGCCTGGGCCATGGTGATCAGTCTGTTCATGGTGATGCTCACCGGATACAAGCGAAAATAAGCTTAGGCAACAAGCTGGATAACGACATGGCTGGTAGCCATGTCCTCAACCGAATATATAGTAACAGGGGGATTTTGGAATGATTTGCAATTGGAAAAAAATTGCGTTATTTGCGGGCGGCGCGCTGTTTGGCTCCGCTGGAGTGAAGCTGCTCACAAGCCGCGACGCGAAGAAGGTCTACACCCACTCCACCGCCGCCGTTCTGCGGATGAAGGACTGTGTGATGGAAAATGTCTCGAAGGTGCAGGAGAACTGCGAAGACATCCTGGAGGACGCAAAGGGAATTAACGAAGACCGGGCCTCTGCCGCAGAGCAGGTGGAGGACGCGGGCGAACCGTCTGCGGAATAAACGAATCAGAAGAAGCCGCCCGTGACAGTGGGTGGCTTCTTTCATAAGAGGACAATACGATGAATTGTACGATTTTACATGAGAGCCGTGGGCGCATCCGGGTGCACATCCGAATGCGGAGGATGACCATGGCGGAGGCGGACCAACTGGAAAACGCGTTGGCGGCCCTGCCGGGTATCCGGCAGGTTACGGTTTATGACCGCACCTGCGACGCGGTGATCCGCTATCAGGAGTCTCGGGACGCGGTGATCCGCGCCCTCGCGGCCTTCCGCTTTGACCGGGAGGCACTGGCAAACTTCTCGTCGGAGACCAGCGGCCGGGTGCTGAACCGGAGGTATCAGGAGAAGCTGGTGTGCATGGCGCTGATGTACCTTGTGCGTAAGCTGTATTTCCCCGCGCCGCTGCGCATCGCTTTGACGGCGTGGCGGTCGGCCCGATTTTTCCGCAGAGGGCTGCGGTGCCTGCTGCGGCGCAGACTGGAAGTAGATGTGCTGGACGCACTGTCCATCGGCGTGTCTATGGGCCGGGGGGACTTTGCCACCGCCGCCTCGGTGATGTTCCTGCTGCGTCTGGGTGAGTTGCTGGAGGAGTGGACCCGGAAGAAATCCGTAGGGGATCTGGCCCGGAGCCTTTCGCTCAACGTGGGCCAGGTATGGCTGAAGACGGGAGACGCAGAGTTGCTGACTCCCATCAGCCAGATACAAACCGGAGATCAGGTCTGCGTCCGCACCGGCAACGTGATTCCTCTGGACGGCAGGGTTGTCTCCGGCGAAGCCGGCGTAAACCAGGCCTCCCTCACCGGCGAGTCTGTGGCGGTGCGCAAGGGACCCGGAGCCATGGTCTACGCCGGGACTGTGGTAGAGGAGGGCGAGTGCGTCCTTTTGGTGGAGCAGCAGGCGGGCACGGGACGGTACGACCAGATCGTTGCCATGATCGAGCAGTCGGAAAAGCTGAAGTCCGCCGCCGAGAGTCGGGCGCTGGACCTTGCGGACCGGCTGGTCCCCTGGTCCCTGCTGGGCACCGGGGCGACTTATCTGATGACAGGAAACCTCACCCGGGGCATCTCCATTTTGATGGTGGACTACTCCTGTGCGCTGAAGCTGTCCATGCCTCTGGCGGCGCTCTCCGCCATGCGGGAGTGCGGTAGCCATCACATCACCGTCAAGGGCGGAAAATTTTTGGAGGCCGTGGCCCGGGCGGATACGGTGGTGTTTGACAAAACCGGCACCCTGACCCACGCCACGCCTACTGTGGCCCGGGTCGTGGCCTTCGGCGGACGGAAGGAGCAGGAGGTGCTGCGAGTGGCCGCCTGCCTGGAGGAGCACTATCCCCACTCCATGGCCAACGCCGTGGTGAACGCGGCCAAGGAGCAGGGCATTCTCCACGCCGAGATGCATTCGGAGGTGGAATACGTGGTAGCCCACGGCATCTCCAGCCGTATCGACGGCGAAAAAGTGGTCATCGGCAGCCGGCACTTCGTGTTTGAGGACGAGGGCTGTGTCGTTTCTCCGGAGGAGCAGGCAGCTTTTGCAAGTCTCCCAGAGGAGTTTTCCCATCTGTATCTGGCCGTCGGCGGCGTGCTGGCAGGAGTAGTCTGCGTGGCGGACCCGCTGCGGGAGGAGGCCTCGGCAGTGCTGAACAGCTTACGGAAAATGGGCGTTTCCAAAACCGTCATGATGACCGGAGACAATGAGAAGACCGCTGCCGTCATCGCGGCGCAGGTGGGCGTGGACGAGTACTACGCCGAAGTGCTGCCCGAGGATAAGGCCCGCTTTGTGGAAGCAGAACGGGCCGCGGGGCGTACCGTGATTATGATTGGCGACGGCATCAACGACTCCCCCGCCCTCTCCGCCGCCGACGTGGGCATCGCCATCAGCGACGGCGCGGCCATCGCCCGGGAGATTGCCGACGTCACCATCGCCGCCGACAACTTGTTTGAGCTGGTGCTGCTGCGAATGATTGCCCAGGGGCTCCAGCGGCGGACGGCCGGCAACTATCGCTTCGTCATCGGCTTTAACTCCGCCCTGATTCTACTTGGCGCGGCGGGGATTCTGCCCCCGGCCACCTCCGCCCTGCTGCACAACGCCTCCACCTTGGCCATCAGTCTGCGCAACATGACGGATTTGCTGGAGTGAACGCCTCTGGAGAAATTCAAAACAAATTACGGCCGGGCGGCCGAGAACTCCGCGGACGGGCTGCACCATGAGTGAGCCGAAGCGACTGAACAACAAGGGGCGATTCTGCTTCATCTGTCCCGGCGCGGCACTCCGGGTAACGGAGAAATAGAAAATTTTAAGTCAAAAGAGATAAGCAAGGCCACAGTGCGCCTTGCTTATCTCTTTTGGTCTCGTTTTGCAAGATCACCTAATATCTTGTCATGATTTTGAATTAAAAAGTTCTTGACAAATTAAAAAAGGCAAGATATAATTCCGATATACCTACTAATTAAGTTGGTATTTAAATGATTGCGAAAGGGTGAGGAATATGACGACACTGTTTGAAAAACTGCTGCGGGGCAATTTCCGCTGTGGGCGAATGCTGTATTCCCGGACAAGTGATATGGCCGGGCGCGTCGGCATGTCCTGTTCGCGCCCTTGGTGACAAAGACGCACCACACGGGCCATACCTCTTATCCGGGAGCTGAATGACAGCCCCGGCTTTTTTATTTTTAAAATGACCAAACCCACCCGCCTGTCCATCGGCACGAAGCTCATTGACGACATTCTCGCCGATCTTCAAAAGGGCTTTGCCGCGGGAAAATAACTTTGTCAGAAAGGAGCGACTGCTATGATGCGCTGTTGTCATATAAAAAATCGATGTAAAAGAATATCTGACCGCGGCCGCCGCCTCTTTTAAGGCGACAGCCTGTGCATAACGCAATCCATGGCGCGGGGTGTACGAACGTCGGCACTCCGCGCCATGTTGCCATTAAAATTCCGAATAGAAGAGGTAGATTGATTATGAAAAAGGTAAAAGCAATATCCTTTTTGCTGGCGGCAGCTATGACGGGAGCCCTGCTCTCGGCCTGCGCCGGAGATTCCAGCAATAACGCACAATCGTCCCAAAGCGGGTCCGGCTCTGCCGGAAGCACCGCTCAGGAGACGCCTGTCAAGTGGGACATCACAATTCCCGGCAACAACGGCTCCCTGTGCAACGTCCCCACCTTCCTTGCATACGAGTTGGGGTATCTGGCGGAGGAGGGCATTAACGCTGACCTCGTTTCCGCCGACTATGAGTCTAAAAAAGTGGGTTTGAACAACGGCACCATGCCCATTGTCAACGGGGACTTTATGTATTTTCCCTCCATTGAGACGGGACTGAACATCACCGTGATTGACGGGCTACACAAGGGCTGCATTAAACTGGAGGTTCTGCCGGACTCCCCCATCGAAACTGCCGAGGACCTGCGAGGCGCAACCATCGCGGTGGACGAAATCGGCGGCACCACCTATCAGGTGGCTGCCCTCTGGCTGGAACAAAACGGCATTAAGGCCATTGGAGAGGACGCGGAGGTGACCTTCCTGCCCTTTGGCGACGATAACCTCTCTCTTGAAGCATTGAAGAGCGGGCAGGTGGATCTGGTGGCGGTCTGGGACCCCAAGGCCTCCGTGGCGGAGAAGGCGGGCGAGGTGAAGGTGATTCTGGACATCTCCACGGACGAACCCTTTGCCAGTCACTACTGCTGCTATCTTTACGCTTCCACCAAGGTGCTGAAGGAGGACCCGGAGCTGATTTCCGCCATCCTGCGGGCCTATCGGAAGGCGGAGGACTACATCGCCAAGAACCCGGAGGCGGCCACCGACCTGATTCTGGAGAAAAAGTACGTGTCCATTGAAGACCGAGATCTGGCTGTGGAGTTGGTCAAGGGCTACGGCTATCCCTCCGAAGCGGACTTTGACACCGGCAAAGCGCTGGACGCGCAGGCGGACGTGAAATACTTTGCCGAGGCGCTGCACGGCATCGGCTATCTCACCTCCGACCCCGAGGAGTATCTTGCCAAGGCATTTACTCCGGTGGATCTGACTCTGGGAAAATAAGTGCAGACCTGCTCGCCGCACACCTCTGTGTGAGGTGTGCGGCGAGGCAATTTAAAGGAGATATCGCGTGAAACAGATTGACAATATGAACCCGCCGGTGACGAACCGCCGCCTGATGGCGGCGGCAAGTCTCTCCTCAGCCGGGTTTCTGGCGGCCATTTTGGGAAACCGGCTGATTCCCCAGATATCCCACGGCGTGAAGCTGGCGGATTACGCTCTCGGCCCGCTCCGGCTGGACATGAACGGCTTTTATCGAATCGTGCTGCTTGCCGTTATCTTGACGTTTCTGCTTGGCGGCGTTCGGGCACGACTGGATTGCAGCCGCCGTTCCGGCTATGTGCGCCGTGCCCCGTTTCGGTTTGCTCTGGGGCTGGCGCTTTTGCTATATGACATTCTGGGAACGAAGCTGCAGCTCACGCCCCAGCCGTTTTTTCCGGGTCCCGCTCAGATTTTGGAGTCCTTTTTAATGGAGGGGAGCTACATCGGGAAAAACCTGCTTTACTCCCTGCGGCTATTCGGCGCGGGCTTCACCGCCGGTATCCTGCTGGGAGTGGTGACGGGGGTGCTGATCGGGTGGTTCCCAAAGGTGCGGTACTGGACCTATCCCGTGTTGAAAATCAGCGGCGTTATCCCCGCGGTGGCGTGGATGCCCTTTGCCCTCACGCTGTTTCCAACGCCCTTTGCCGCAGCGGTGTTTCTTCTGGTCATCACCTCCTGGTTTCCGGTGGCGTCCCAGACGGCCTTTGGCATTCAGTCCGTCTCCCGGGTCCATCTGGAGGCGGCGCAGACCTTGGGCGGAGGAACCGCCTTTCAGGTGTTCCGCGTGGCAATTCCCAGCGCGTCGCCCCAGATATTCACGGGAATTACCACAGCCTGCGCCAGCTCGTTCACCTGCCTTGTGATTGCCGAGATGATGGGCCAGCCCGGCGGCCTTGGCTACTATATCAACGTGGTGAAGGTATGGAGCGCCTACTACAAGGTGTTCGCCGCCATTTTGCTGATGGCGGTCCTGTTCAGTCTGATTCTTGCGGTGATAGGGGTTCTGCGGGACTATGTGCTTCGCTGGCAGAAGGGAGTAATCAAATGACGGAGGGTATTCTTCTTGATATTCAGCATGTCAGCCGGGTGTACCCGGACGGGCAAAACGGTCAGGCGGAGGGAATTACCGCGCTGCAAGACGTGTCCCTTACCGTGGGCCGGGGGGAGTTTGTCTCCCTGCTGGGTCCCTCCGGCTGCGGGAAAACCACACTGCTGCGCCTGCTGGCCGGGCTGGATACGCCCCAAAGCGGGAAGCTTCTTCTGAACGGGCAGAGCATCGCTGGGACCTCTCCCCAGCGGGGCTATGTGTTCCAGCAGGGGGGCCTGTTCCCATGGTGGACGGTGGAGCAGAATATCGCCGCAGGACTGAAGGCCCGCCATGTCTACCGCCGGGAAAAGGCGCGGGTGGCAGAGTTTTTGGAGTTGGTGGGCCTGCAAGGCTTTGCAGGCGCCTATCCCCACCAGATCAGCGGCGGCATGGCCCAGCGGGCGGCCATTGCCCGCAGTCTCATCAACGACCCCGAGGTGCTGCTGCTGGACGAGCCAATGGGCGCGCTGGATTCCTTCACCCGGGCCGACCTTCAGGACAAGCTGCTGGAATTGCAGAGAGTCAGCGGGACCACCATGATTCTGGTGACCCACGACATCGACGAGGCCGTTTACCTCTCCGACCGCATCGCCATCATGACGCCCCGTCCCGGCAGAATCAGCGAAGTGGTGACGGTTTCTATGGAAAAACCCCGCCAGAGAAGCAGCCAAGCGTTTACCGCCCTGCGAGGAGAGCTACTGGAAAAATTTCATCTGGCAAGTCAATCGTCACTGCCCGAATATGCCATATAAAGATACAAAAAGAGCACTCTGCCGTTATCCCATTTGAGCGGGGCCTTGGCAAGCCCCGGTTGACACATGCCCCAAACCCTCGCTTTGAATCCGACGATTTTTTATCACATTCTAAAATTGACAAACAGGGAATGCTTCTATATGATAAGCCATAAGAAATTGAGATAGGTACTACCTTACCGCTTCCTTATGATTATCATAAGGAACAACTCGAAGGGAGAAAAACATGAAACTGAAAAAAATTGCCGCCCTGCTGTCGGCTTGCGCGCTGACACTGTCCCTCGCGGCCTGCGGGTCGGGAACGGGAGCTGCGGGTTCTTCCGCGGCGTCTGCCCTTGGTTCCGCCTCCGGCGCGGCAAGCACTGCCGCCGGCCTTCCCGCGCTGACGGCGGAGAAAATTCACATCGGCGCCGTTTTCAACACAGAGCTTGGCACGGAGGGCTTCAGCTATGCACTGGGGCAGGGCTTCAAGGCGCTGGAGAACGCAGGCTATCAGGTGGACTATGCCTTCAGCATTCCCGAATCCGCCGATTGCGAGGTTGCCATTGAAAACCTGATCAATCAGGGCTGCAACGTCATCTATGCCACCAGCTACGGCTATGGCGAATATGTGGCCAATGTGGCCGCGCGGTACCCGGAGGTCTATTTCAACCACTATTCCGGCAGTATCAACGCGGACAATCTGGCCACCTTCTTCCCGAAGAATTTCCAGAGCGAGTATCTTTGCGGGATAATCGCCGGTATGCGGACCGCGTCTGACCAGATCGGCTATCTCGCCTCCTATCCCATCCCTGAGTGCATCCGCATGGTCAACGCGTTCACACTGGGCGCGAGATCCGTCAATCCCGACGTAACGGTGAACGTCAAGTGGACCGGCTCCTGGTTTGATCCCGCAACAGAAACCGCCATTGCCACCGAGCTTGTCAACAGCGGTTCCGATGTGGTCATCGCGTATCTGGACAGCCTGAACGCGGCAATCGCGGCGGCCAATCTGGGGGCGTATTCCTTCGGGTACGCCACATCCGGCTATGAGACGATTCCCGAGTCCTTCCTCGCCAGCCCCGCCTGCGACTGGGAGAGCTTCTTCGTGAACGACGTCCAGAGAATTGTGGACGGCACATGGACCGGCACCAATCAGTGGCTGGGCATGCAGGAGGGGCTTGTGAGCCTGACTGAGATGTACAATCTGGCCGACGGCACAGAGGAAAAGGTAACCGAGGCCGAAGAGGGCTTTAAAACCGGTACGCTGGATATCTGGACCGGCCCCATCTCCGACAATCAGGGCAATGAGGCCGTGGCAGGGGATCAGACGCTGGATCAGGCGGCGCTGTTCTCCATGAACTGGTTTGTCGAGGGCGTAAACGGAAGCGCAAGCTGAGGCTGTCAGCCGACAAAATTCCACGGTCTGTTTTTTAGGAGAAGCACATGGAAAATCGCATTGCAGTGGAACTCAGGCACATCAAAAAGCACTTTGGACCCGTAAAGGCGAACGACAATGTCAATTTAAAGGTCCGGGCCGGAGAAATTCACGCCATTCTGGGAGAGAACGGCTCCGGCAAGAGCACACTGATGAACGTCCTCTCGGGCCTGTACGCTCCGGACGAAGGGGAAATCCTCGTAGGGGGAACGCCGGTGTCCATCCGATCCCCTAAGGACGCTATACTTAATGGCATTGGAATGATCCACCAGCATTTCAAGCTGGTGGACGCCCTTTGCGCCTGGGAAAACATCGTCGGGGGCATGAAAACCCGGACGCTGCTGCGCAAAAAGCGGGCCGTTGAAGAAATTATGGCTCTGTGTGAAAAATACGGACTTCCGCTGGACCCCGAAAAGAAAATCTGCCGAATGACCGTCGGAGAAAAACAGACGGTGGAAATCGTAAAAGCTCTGTACCGGGGCGCGGAAATTCTGATTCTGGACGAGCCAACCGCCGTTTTGACGGTACAGGAGACGGAGCGGCTGTTTGAAATCCTGCGGGAAATGAAGGCGAAGGGCCGCGCCGTCATCATCATCACCCACAAGCTTCAGGAGGTTATGAACGTCAGCGACCGGGTGACGGTTTTGCGAAAGGGCGTCAGCGTGGACTCCATTGTGACCGCGCAGTCCAGTCCCGCCCAGCTTGCGGAGCTGATGGTGGGTCGGGCGGTGGACATTTCGGTCCCCTATGCGCAGACGCCCTCAGAGCGGCGCGAGCCGGTTCTGTCCATCCGAAATCTGCACCTTGCGGAGAGAGACGCGGGCGAAAAGCTGAACATTGACCGGCTGGACGTCTGCGCCTGCGAAATTTTGGGGATTGCAGGCGTGGCCGACAGCGGCCAAAGGGAGCTGTGCGAGTCCATCGTCGGCCTGCGGGCGGCGGAGGGCAGCGTGCGCTTCAAGGGGACCGAGCTGATTGGGCTGGACCCCCGGGCCATGCTGCGGCAAGGAATCCGGATTGGCTTTGTGCCGGAGGACCGGCTGGGCATGGGCCTTGCGGCGGGGCTGAGCATCAGCGACAATGCGGCGCTGCGCACCTATTGCTCCGACAGAGGGCCATTTTTAAACAAAAAAGTGGAAAAGGCTCAGGCCGTCCGACTGACGGAGTGCTATCACGTCAGTGCGTCCGGCGTAGACCAGCCGATCCAGAGCCTATCCGGCGGCAACATTCAAAAGGTGCTGCTGGGCCGTGAAATCGATCTTGGCGCGGACTTTTTTATCGCCGCCTACCCCGTGCGGGGTCTGGACATCGGCGCTTCCACCTTTATCTATGAACAGCTTAACGAGGAGAAAAAGAAAGGCGTCGCCATTTTATTCATCGGGGAGGACTTGGACGTGCTTCTGGGCATCTGCGACCGGATTGCGGTGCTACATGGCGGCGAGCTGATGGGCGTGGTGGACGCGAAAACAGCCACAAAGGAGCAGCTTGGCCTGCTGATGATGGGGCAGAGACAGGAGGAGGCAAGCCATGCTGCGAATTGAACGGAAGACAAACAGCCGGTTCCTTCTCCAGCGAATTGTCTCTCTGGTGGCCGCTCTGGCTGCGGCGGGAGTCGTGGTGGCGATTTGCGGGTATGACCCGATTGTGGTGTACCGAGAGATGCTGAAAGGCTCCTTCAGCTCGGTTTACTATGTGCAGCAGACCGTTCAGAAGGTTGTCCCGCTTTTGATGATGGGACTTGGGGTAGCGGTCTGCTTCAAGATGAACTTTATCAACATCGGCGCGGAGGGGCAGTTCTATATGGGCGCGACTGCGGCGACGTACGTGGCGCTGAACGTCAGCGGACCGCTCGCCCCGGTCACGATGCTTTTGATGTTTGCCGCGGCCTTTGCGGCGGGTGGCTGTTGGTGCTTGATTGCGGGGTATTTAAAGTCGAAGTGGGGCGTAAGCGAAACGTTGGTGACACTGATGCTCAACTACGTGGCCATCAAGCTGGTGTCCTATCTCCAATACGTCCTCTGGAAGGACCCCCAGTCCTTTGGCTTTCCGAAGATTGCCAATTACCCGGCGGAGCTTCAGCTCAAACCCGTGCTGGGCGTCCATTCCGGGTGGATTGTCGCCCTCCTGCTGACGGTTCTTATATGGGTTTTGCTCCACCGCAGCAAGCTGGGCTATGAACTATCCGTGATGGGAGCCAACGAACAAACAGCGCGCTACGCGGGAATAAACACAAAAAAAATTCTCCTGCTGGCAAGTCTCTTAGGCGGCGGCATCTGCGGTCTTGCGGGGCTTCTTCAGGCCGCAGGCGCGGAGCGCACACTGAACGACCAGATGGGTGGCGGCATGGGTTATACCGCCATTGCCATCGCCTACATGTCCCGGATGGAGCCGCCGGTGATTCTGGCAGTTTCTTTCCTGTTTTCCATTCTGCTTCAGGGGGGCGCCTATATGCAGATTTCCATGCAGATTCCCTCTGCTGCGGGCGACGTGATTCAGGGAATTATTCTGCTGTTCATTCTGGGGAGCGAATTTTTCTCTACTTACCGGGTGGGCCTGACCCGCACGAGGAAGGAGGCGGCAGAATGAATGAAGCGGCTTTGTTTTTCCAAATGTCCGTGCAGCTTGGCACGCCGTTTCTGCTGGCTACCTTGGGGGGCATTCTGTGCGAAAAAGCGGGGCATTTGAACCTTGGCATCGAAGGCATGATGATGCTGGGCGCGTTTTTCGGCTTTCAGGCCGGATTTCTCAACCACAGCCCCGCAGCGGCTCTTCTCATGGCGGCGGCGGGAGGCGCGCTGGGCGCGCTGATTTATGCCGTGATCACCGTGACCCTTATGGGCAATCAGACTGTGACCGGCTTTGCGCTGACGATTTTCGGCACGGGTCTTGCCAATTTTCTAGGCAAGGCGTATTCCAGCCAGATCATGGACAGCGCCGTCACCGCCGCCTTGGGGCCTCACAGCATTCCGGGTCTTTCCAAGATCCCGTTTCTGGGACCGGTGCTGTTTTCTCAAAGCCTGTTTGTGTACCTTTCGTTGTTTCTTGCCGCGGGGCTGCTGTTTTACTATCAGAAGACGCGGTTCGGCCTTGCCGTCCGCATGGTTGGAGAAAACCCTGGAACGGCGGACGCCTCCGGCGTCAATGTGACGCTGTACAAATATGTGCACATTCTTTTCGGGGGGGCGCTGTGCGGCCTTGGCGGCGGCTATCTCTCCTTGGTATACGTCCCCTATTGGCAGGATAACATCACCGCAGGCATGGGCTGGATTGCGGTGGCTCTGGTTATTTTCTCAGGCTGGAACCCTGTCAAGGCCATTTTTGGGTGCTATCTCTTTGGAATTTTGAAGGGGATGACCATGAAATTTCAGGGGGCGTCCCGGTCCGTTCTTGGTCTGGATATTTCTCCCGCCGCGCAGGTGATGGACAT
>NZ_DALZCH010000074.1:0-16279 GCF_031978065.1 Oscillibacter sp. | reverse complement strand
CCGCAATTCAGGGTTTGCAGAGAGGAAAGGCCCGACAGGTCCAGCGAGGTCAGGTTGTTGCCGGAACAGTTGAGGGTTTGCAGTCCGGTAAGATATTCAATTCCGGCAAGGCTGCCAATCCCCCAATTGTTGATATCAAGCTGGGTAATTTGCGCCAATTCGGCTTGATAAACAGGGGCATTTGTGATACTGCCTTTCCTCAGAGCAACCCGTACTCCGTACAGGAAATTGTTGTCAGAAAATGCGGAGGAAAGGTCCGTGCCCGTAACCTCTATGGGAAAGCTCTGATAGTAGTTTTCAATCCCGGCGATTCCATTGACCACGATGGCATTGACTTGAACCGTTCCCGCGTAAGAAGCGGTCAGAATGTTGTTTTCAATGCGAGCGCCCGTTGTGCCGGTGTCTACGATTGAAAAGACAATGTCGTTGCTGCTCTTTGAGGCATTTGCAGGGAACACTGTTCTGGTCAGCGGCAGGGGTACTCCGACCTCAACGGTGGTGGGCAAATCAAGAATTTCCTGCACCGAAATGAAGCCGGGCGCCTGCGTCCCAAAGGTGAAGTGTTCTTCATCAGAATTCGTTAAACCCGTAACGTCCGATTCGTTGCTCATCCAGTTACCTGAGCAGCTGAGTGTGAAGACGTTGGGATATCTTAATGAGGGAATGCTCAGAGACGTAAGGCGATTGTATTGACAGGATAGGTGTTGAATGTTGCTTTTACCTCCGTTCAGTGTGCCCTGCAAGTCCAGCGATTCCAGCGCGTTGTTATTACAGATCAGCGTTGCCAAGATCGGCAGATTGGTCAGTGTCAGGCTGGTCAGCCGGTTGTATGAGCAATTGAGCGACATTAAATGGGACAAGTTTGCCACGCTCAGCGAGGTCAGCTTGTTGCCAGAGCAGTGCAGCCCGGTAAGCTCTGAAAGGCCTGACAGGTCCAGCGAGGTCAGCTTGTTGACGGAGCAGTCAAGGGTTTTAAGCGACGTGAAATGCTCAATGCCTGCAAGGCTTGCGATACCCTTGTCCTTAACGTCAAGGTTGGTAATTCCCGCAACGTCCGAGACGAAAATCGGATCGCCATCGTTCTTTCCTAAATTCGCCCGCACCGCCGCGAGGAAGTTTGCGTCGGTGAAGCTGGCTGTGATGTCGCCACCTAAAGCCAGCGTGTTTGTGTCATTTGCTTCCACGGTCAGGCTGTCGGCGTAAGTGTGATTGTCCACAGTGAGGGAAATATCCGTGTTCCCGGCGGGAAGCCAGAAATAGAGCTTGCCGGAGCTGTCGGTTTTCACGTCTGCGATTCCATAGCTCGCGGGGCTTGTGATCGCGGTGACGGCTTTATTTGCGGGCAGGCTCGTCAGGGTGACAAGGTAGACGGGAGAGTTGCTCGCATTTTGGGGCCGCGCGCTGAGAGGGGATGCCCCGGAGAGGTTGACGCTGCCGCCGGAAATGAATATGTCTGTTCCGGTGCTGACGGCCGGGCCGCTGACAGAGGAAAGGCTCACCGTGCCGCCGGAAATGGTTATGCCTGTTCCGGCGCTGACGGCTGGGCCGCTGACAGAGGAAAGACTCACCGTGCCGCCGAAAATGGTTATGCCTTCTCCGGTGCTGACGGCTGGGCCGATGGAGGAGAAAAGGTTCACCGTGCTGCTGCCAATGAGGACGTTGGTGGCCGCACGGACAGCGTAGATTGAGCCGGAAAGCGAGACCGTGCTGCCGTTAATGACGACGGTGGCGGCGGAATTGATGGCGTAAATGCCGCTGCCGCCGGTCACGGAGCTGTCCATGTTGATTCGAACGCTTTGACCCGCCTGAATACCGGCGGGGGAAACCGCGAAGGATGCGCCGGTGATCTGAAAGCCGTTGTTGGGTGCGCTAATTCCCAGGCCGGAGCCGGAGTATGTCCCTGTGATGTCATAGGAACCGCTGTCTCCGATGGCGAGCATCTGTGCGCCGCTGTCGTATGACCAGCCGGAGCCGCTTGGTGTCGTGCTGAGGGTGGACAGGTTGATGGTGGCGTCCGCCGCAAATGCCGTTACCGGCAGAAGCGTCAGAAGCATAGAGAGCGCGAGGAATGTGCCGCATAGTTTTTTTAAGTATTGTTTCATTCGGAAAATACCTCCTTATTCGTTTGGGGTTTCCTGCTTTGTAAGCAGGCTTAGAATTTGATCCAGACCGATTCTGGGGCCGTCCCGCCAATAGACGCTGCGTCCGTCCGTGTCGGGGCGGGGCAGCACCTCCATTGCCCGCAGGCAGTCGTAGCGGAGGTCTGCCTCCGGCAGCCGCCGGGTGTCAAACAGAATTAAGTGGCCGTTGCTCAGCTCAATATCCAACGTCTGTCCGTCCAGAATATCCACCCGGGTGATCTGCGGCATATGTATCACCTCCGTTTCCTCTGCGGTTGATATCTTTTTTGTATGCTTTCATTGTAGAGGGAAAATCTTCCTGCGTGTAAAAGGTAAAGATTTCTTTACCGGATTCTAAAATGTTTTGGAACGCTGGATTTTTACCCGGGGATATGATACCGTTGCCTTGAGAATGGAGGCGATGAGATGAGGAAGGCAAGGCTGCTGCTCGTTGAAGACGAGGCCGACGTGCTGGAAATTAACCGGGAATATTTTAAGGGCAAGGGGTATGAAACCGTCTGCGCCCCCACACTTGCCGCGGCACGCTTTTCACTGGAGGAGCACGCGCCGGATCTCATTTTGCTGGACGTGATGATGCCGGACGGCTCGGGCTTTGATTTCTGCGCCGAGCTGCGAGCAAAAACCAACGCCCCCATTATCTTCCTGACTTGCAGGAATGAAAATGAGAGCGTGGTAAAGGGCCTTTTACAGGGCGGAGACGATTACGTCACCAAGCCCTATGATTTGAACGTTTTAAGCGCGCGGGTCGCCGCGCAGCTTCGCCGCAACGGCTTTCTGTCCGCCGGAGTGATTGAGCTGCCGCCCCTGACGGTGGATTTTCTGGCGGGAATGGCCGTGCTGGACGGAGAGCGGATCCCGCTGACGCTGAAAGAATTGCAGCTTTTGGGCTGCTTTGCCCTGTTTGCCGGGCAGCGGCTGGGGGCGAAGGATATCTACCTCCGGGCGTGGGGCGAGCAGTCTCCCGGCGCGTCGGGAACCGTGAAGGCCCATGTGGCAAACCTGCGCCGGAAGCTCCGGCTGGACGAGGGCGGCTGGTTCGAGCTTGCAAGCGCCGGGAAAAGCGAGTACATTTTCAGCAAGGTCCGGTATTAGCGGCAGGCAGGGTGAAGAATACAGTCGTGCCGTGGCCCTCAAGGCTTTCGATCCAAATAGAGCCCCCGTGCTGCTCCACGATATGCTTGCAAATATATAACCCCAGTCCGGTGCCGGTGTCTTGACCGGTGCCGGATGTTTCTTATTGATGGTATCGCTCAAAAATATGGGGAAGACGTTCCAAAGCGATGCCAACCCCCGTATCCGACACGCGGATAAAAACCTGATTTCCGTCCTGCCCGGCAAAAAGGCCAATCTCTCCGCCGGAGGTGAAACGGACGGCGTTTGAAATCAGGTTTACAATTACCTGCGAGATACGGGCGGGGTCGGCATAAAGGTCGGGCAAGCCCCGGTCAATCCGAATGCTCAGGCGGTTTTGATTCTTGTTGAGCATGGGATAGTGCGTATTTACGGCGGCGTGGACAATCTCGTCCAGATGGCAGCGCACCGGTTCCATGACCATGCGCCCCTCCTCCATGCGGGTCACGTCGAGAATTTGCCCCACCATCAGGGAGAGCCGCTCCGCTTCGGAGGAAATCAGGGTCATCCGCCGGGACACCTCTTCCGAGAGCGGCGGGGAAAGCTGCCCAGAAAGCTGTTTCGTGGTCTGGGCGTAGCCGGACATGACGGTAAGCGGCGTTTTCAGCTCGTGAGAGACGTTGCCGAGGAACTCTGTTTTCATACGGTCCAGCTTTTCCAGTGCCGCCTTGTCCGATGCAAGGCGCTGCTCCGTCTCTTTGGATTCGGCCAGCACCCGGCTGTTCATGAAGAACAGGGAAACAGTCTGCGCCACAGTAAAAATCAACATAGCCACTTCGGAAATGGGGGCGTTGGAATAGGAGGCTCCGAACAGATCGCGGTACATGGCGATATCGCTTACGGCGGCAAGATAAAACACCGCGATGCCGTACAGCACGGTCGCTTGTTCCCGGCTGGGGCGGCGCATGTTCCAAAATAAGCCGGAGGTGCCGGTAATAATGCACACAACAAGCCATAGCTGATAGAATTTCAGCAGGCTGGTATACAGCAGCGAGTCCCCCAGCAGCGTCATCCCGCCGTAAACCAGCGAACCGGCAATGGCGGCAATTTGAATGCCCCACAGAATCGGCCCCGCGGCGTACTGTCCCAAGTACAGGGACAAAAAAATGGTCAGCAGCGCCACGCTAAGGTATTCCAGCATAAACGCGGTATTCCCGCCCACGGGGAAATAGGTCCATGCCTGACTTTGTACGCATTCCCGCAGGGACATGGCAAGGCAGGCCAGGGCGAAATACAGCGTCGCCTTCGTGTGGGAGAGGAACAGATAGACGCTCATGAGAAGCGCCGCCGCGCATAAAAGCGCACCCGTCATCACCAGGCCCTCCAGCGGCTCGGAAAGACGGGACGTAACGGTTTCGGCGGCCTTTTGCACGGAGAGGGTCGCCAGATTTGCGCCGCCCCGGATGTGGTAAAATTGGGCGCTGTTTAGAAGGATATCTATTTTGCCGTTTGCGGGGGAGGCGGAGACGGTGATGCTGTTCTCCCATACCTCGGTGTCCTGTTTGGTGGTTCCCACGCGACCCGTTTCTCCCGCCAAAGTGCCGTTCACATACACGCGCATGGCGTGACGGCCGGAAAGCTTAAACGTCAGGGTGTAGGCTTCATTGGTGTCGGGCAGGCTGAGCACAAATCGCTGGGAGAGGTAGTCCGCCCGCAGCGCGGCAAATTTGTTTGTACTGACGGGGATGGCGGCATCGGCGGTTTCCGGCGTGAGAAGCGTGCTGGGATAGTAAGTTGAGCCGGGGAGTAATATGACAGCGCGTTTATTCCAATCTGTAATACCGCTTAGGTCGTATCCGGTACTTTCTTCCGCAAGCGTGACGGTATTGAGCGTGTCGCCGTGCAGATTGGGAAGCCGAACCAGCAGCGTCAGGGCGACGAGCGTCAGTACCGCCGCGAGGAGGATGGCCGTCGAAGTATGCCGCTTGATGATCGCTTGCATGAAAACCACCTCCCACCAGAAATGATTCTTGCTTTATTTTAGCCGTAATGGCGCTTACATGCAAGGTGCAAAATGCAAGGAGGCAAGCTACCCCGGCTTAAACGGTATCGCGACCGGTCTAAAGCTGTCGGCGTATAACAATCACCCCGGAACCTGCCGTCTGGTAGGCTCCGGGGTGATTGTTTGCCATAAAGTGAGGCATTATTGGATGAATCTGTAATTTACATCTAAAATTTTTATATTCCCTAACTCAACGCTTTCAAAAAAATATGGAGTATCAGACAAGTTTCCTCTTACCAGAACATCATAGCTCATCTCAATTTCGATGGGGATAAGCCTTTGAGAATAAGTGTCAACGACGTCGATAAACATGACTGAAGTTCGGCTGTGCTTTTGAAATAGCTCCGGCGGAATATAATTTGAGGAGGTATCCGATAAGGATACATTCAGCAGCACAAGAGAATTGGGAACCTTATTGTAGTTGAGAAAATCAAGCAGCTTCTTCTCAGACCCATCCGTTAGCGTAAAATGCGAGTGACCCATGTAAAGACCGGTCTCTCCGTCAAAAATGTCAAAAAAACTATCTGTTATTTTGCTGTACATTTCATCGCCCCCTTAGTATCAGGATATATGCGGCTGGCCTTAAGAATAAAATGCTTTTTTGTTTTTACGGCACTTATATAAATGTGGGGGCGCGCGTTCCCCTGTAGCTGACGGGGTCTTGTTGCCACGTAGTATGAAATTGATCAAGCCCGCCGCCGTTGATTCATTCGGCAGCGGACTTGATAAAAAAATTGACATACTGTATTCCGGCTTGCGCCCTCTCTTGAGGACGTTTATAGATTATCAAAAGCTTTTTAAAGGAACCTTAAAAGCTTTTTTGAGGCCGGGGTACGGGCTGCGGCCGATGCGCAAAAGGAGCTTAAACGATTCTTTATGCAAGGTTGTTGACGAGCGCATGGAGCAGATGGAAAGCGCGAATTCACACAGACCGTGGTGTCAGCCGGGGGATGCAAAGGCCGCTATTAAGAAACCCGCTGCCGAAGGAATGCCCCAATCCCCCGAAAAATCAATTGGCTTTTTGGGATATGCTCATAATCTGTTTGCCACCTGTTCCATATGTCTGTGATCGGTACCGCAGCAGCCACCAAATATTTTGATATTGCTGATATCGCGTAGCTTTAGCATAGCTTCGGCAAATTGCGTTGGATCTGAACACTTTAGATCCAAGGATTCATCTAACTCCGCATATGAAAGGGGAGAAGTATTTGCCTGAATCCCTAAGAACCGATCTTTCACAAAAGTATTTTGATTGAACGGCTGCGACAATGCCTCATAAACAATGCTTGGATGTACACAATTTGTCATATAGCACACTGGCTTCACATCAACTGAATTGTCTATAATATCTATGGCTTTAGCAATTGTCGTTCCATCAATCAATTTTCAATCTCTTTGTATTGTAAAGCTTATGATATATGGCAGTTCTGTTTCTGACATTGCCTGTGCCATGCCTGTCGCCTCCGGTAATGTTGGCATAATTCCTGCATATAAAAAGTCTGCTTCAGCCGCACAAAACAAGTCTGCTTGCCACTTGTGGAAAATTCGGGCATCACGTTTTGACAGCGCATTTTCCCCAGTGTAAGCATCTCCCCTGCAACCCATTAGTCCTCCGACGTACATTTCTAGATCATTCTCTTGCTGTATCTTGCGCAAAAACTTCACATTGTCCATGATGATTGAGGAATTGCAGCCTGTTTGTTCAACCCGTTCTTTATTTGCACGACGGGTCGGTGTTGTGGCCATAAACGGTAATTTATATTTGATGGCAATATTTATATATTCTTGCCATAGGCTCTTCAATGCAAAACGACCATCCGAATTATAAATAAGTGGCGCCATCATCAAATTTTTATCAAAATTCAAATGATATTCACGTTTTAATCGTTCGCCCAAAGCTCCTTCCATTAAAATGCTATCTCGCTTATCAACACATGTCTTAAAATCCATATAAACCTCCAAATATTAACTGCTAACTTTGGACAAGGATGCTGAATGCATTTAAAGCAAATGATGTGCATTTTTTGATTTTAGCATAGATAAAACAAAAAGTCATGTATGAGGATTTGAACTCATACATGACTTTATTTTGTAATCACCGTGGAAAAGATTTCACACATCAGGCTCGCGTAACTCATCGTTCAATCGTCAAATCGGCTATGTTAAAATTTTTTAGGAAAGGCTTTTTAACATGGCGCTCAATTCCTGAATGATTCCCTTCTTAACTATAAGTACAAGCATTCCGACTAAGATGATTAACGCGCATGCAAATACGATCATGGGATGCCATCCTGAACTCATGATAAACTTCGCAACGTCATCTCCTTGCGGCGGGGAGCTCACCATACTAACAACAGGTACAATCAACCATGCCAAAAGAGGAGAGATACCCCATAAACAAATCGTCATATAACAGCAGTGATAAAGGACGCTCTTTTTGCCCCGCTTATAAGCGATAATAATCGGCACTGTCAATATAATTGGAAATAGCACTCCCGCAGCATGGAATAACGAAAACATAGCTTTGCTGAAGGCTCCGCCATTATATGACATATGAGCTTTGAGAATACTGAACTCGGTTATTTCCGCTCCGCATCCGATTGCTACAATGATATGCCCTAATTCGTGCATAAAGACGTATAGTAATGCTCCGACAAGGACGCTGCACGGAAATAAGATAGCAAGTTTTATATTTACTCTCATTCATTTGTCGTCTCCTCTCATAATTAATCCAATCCAACGTTTATCTGTTTTAAAAGACAAATTTTTTAAAATAACATATTTATATTACCATGCTTGTACGTATAAAAAAAGACACAACTTCTCCTTGGCGGAAAGTTGTGCCTTTTGTGGACACCGTGGAAAAAAGATTTTTAAGATTAAACAGAATATGCCTCAATTAAGTAACTATGCTCAGTTTAAACATAACTAGCAATTCAAACTCAGTACTTAACTACAAAGTTTGCTCATAATCTGACCATCTGGCCTATTTGCATCATCTCTTTGAATAAAATCGTTTAAAATCGCTCTTGCGTAAATTGTCATACTTGATATTTCCATTGTTTTCAATCTATCCAGATTATCTTCAACCATGAACAAACGTATCAACTTACCCATTTATTTTCCTCGTAAGCCCAAAAATATATTATTTTCATTCTATGAAAGTAATATAGATAGTAAATCCGAAAACGCATTTTGATTAATTTCAGAAAAGTCTTTTCCTAAACTTTTCTTGAAAATCTCAATTAGCTCCGCAGCATTCATTGATATAACATTTATCTGTTTAATCTCATCAACTAATCCTTGTTTAAGAGCTAAGTCGCTTATTTCTGAATTCAGCTTATTTACTTTCTCTTTTTCAGCTTCCCAATATTTTATATACTCAAAGCGATTTAATGAATATACATCCGCTTTGATCTGTTCCGGTTTCTTATCTGCTGGATAAAAACTTTCATCTGCTTTAGATAAAATAATTGTCAACAGCTTATCATTAAACGCTCTATTTCGCATTAATTCCGAAACTTCATACATACATCCTCGAGATTTTAAATAGCTATCAGATATAATAGATACCATATAATCGTGAGTAGAAACTGTCTGCATGAATTTATCAATATCACTTTTATATTCTAACGTTCTTTTATCCCTTGTAATAGCCAATCTACCTTTTCCAAAAAAGGTAAGCTTTTCATCGACTAAATCGGCAATACAAGTATCATTATGCGAATACGATAGAAACACTTTTTTTATATGAAGCTCTGCAACGTTCCTATTATGGTCAAGCATGTAAGGTGTGTCACTAAACACGACCACATTTTCACACTTTTCGACATTAATACATTTAAGCGTCGCAGTTTCGTGTGGCAAATCAAGACATGTTAATTTAACATTATTGCTAAGTTTCACTTTTATTGAATCAATGTCTACATTAAATTTGTATCCTTTAACCCTTAGTTTTTTCCCATCATCTTGCACACCAAAAACAATTAATCCTCCACTACAATTTGAAAGTGCAGAGATTAGTTTTCCAATAGTTTCATCAGGCGTAACAGGATAAACGCAATAAATATTTTCACGGTTGTTGTTTGCAATTAATTTTAATACTCCATTTGGTGTCAAGATGGTAGCCCTCTCTTCCTACTATTTCGGATTAAGATTTTTTAGCGGAATCACTGAGATTCCTGTTGTTTTAATAATATCACCTAATGTAATCATGCGTGTATTTCCATCATCATTGGAAGTCCAAAGTTCATAATTGGTATCGTCCATTGCAGCAACTTCTTGCTCATAAAAGAAAATGATTTTATCATCATCACTTGGTCTTACAACAATACGAATATCATTACCATTCTTTTTAGCCCAAAAAACAGTTTTTGAATAACTTGTTTCTTTCCACTCTTCCAATTTATCAGACATTTCATATCTGCCAGTTTCTTTCAAGTAGTAAAAAACTTTTTCTATAGCACGATTCATTATTTTTTCATAATATTCACGCGCAAATCTATTATTTGTTGATCTATGCAAGAACTTTTTAGAGACTTCCTCTATTGATATACCACTTGACAATTCGCCTAATTGGGAATCTGTTAGGTCTCCTTCTCCTATTAATATATATAAAATCTGCAGCAAATCATCTTCAGTATTAATCCCAAGTTGCGCAAGATGTTCTTTGGAAACATGAATTGTATTTGTTGATTCTACATTGTTCTCAGTTTGCTTTAAGCGTTCTTCCAACTCGTGGAAACTTGCAACTCCATGTTTGCTCAATAACAGTTCATACTCATCAAACTTTTCTGCTTTTTGCATATTGTCAGAAATTATATCATCATTATAAAACCAATACAAATTGCTATAAAGAGTTTTAAAAGCATTTCTAATGGTTTTATTATCAGTGCTCTTTAAGTATGAAAAGAAATTTTGAAAAGCCAATCTCTCCTGATCGTTATCTTCGCCAAGCTTATTCTTGTGATTTTCAATATAATTTGTTATTGCATCTGCTAATGGGTAAAGATTGGTTGCTGTGTTTTCAGACAATGGAAAATCTATACTACTCATAAGCAGTTTTATTCTGATATCCACTCCTGTAAAACAGTAAGCATCTTTCACCGCTTCGTCAATCTCTCCTGTATCGAGCTGTAGTTCAGTGCTTCTTTTAAACACTCCATTTTGGTTTGGAAGAACGGAATACTTGTCTGCCAAATGTATATAATCATTTTTTTCTAAAAACAACACCAATTGATTTATAAACGAAATCGCACTGTCTATGTTGTCTGAAAAGTGTTCCCCGGCAAAAACATCCAACGTTTTACTTTGCTGTATATCCGCACACAACTTTACCACCCAATAATTTAGTGCCTGTTCAAAAATGGGTTTCAAATACTTTTTAGAACAAATAGTCTCCCATGCAATATTGTTATAAAACTCTTTGGCGATGTTCAAAAAGTCATCTTGTTTCGGTCTCTCATTTGTTTGTATGCATAGTATTCTTTGAAAGAAATGTTCACGATTTTTATGTTCGTTTTGTAAGCATCGTGTAGTTTCAGAAAACAGCTCTGAATATCCATATGCTGTTACTTCAACATGATTTAAAATTTCGCTTGAAACCCTTTTATGAAGTAATTTATCCTTAACACCTATATCTAATATTAATGAAACTTCCTTGTATATATCATCAATTTCCTTGTCAAAGAAAACTTTATTCAAGCAGCAGAACTTACCGTTTTGATTGAGAAAAACTTCGGATTGTTCTATTGTTTTTTTACAGCTCTCATCTTCGCTTGTTAAAAGTAATTTGTAAAACTCATTTAACCAGACAAATACATCATGTCCACTTAATTTATTTTCTAAAGAAAATATGTTTTCAGAACTTTGAATTGCTTGCACTATGTTGTCGATGCCCAAGTTTTTACATTCATCCCAAAGCGAACTGCACCATGCTTCTAACTCATCTTGCTTTGGAAGGAACTCTGGAAACAGAGCATTTGACAATGACCAAAGTTTAAGCATTTCTTCTCTGTTTTCTTGATTTTTAGGAATTAAAACAACAGGATCATCCCATACCTCAAACAACGGTTTTTTATCACCAATATTTGTAGTAATTAGGTTCAAATATTTTATTTCTTCTTTTATAGGTTCAAGTATTTTACTTTCAAACCAATCTACATTCAGCCACGTTTTATGTGGTTGCTCGGTTATTTTTACAATGTTATATATACCTGCATAATTGTTTTCTGCAAAGAAATTCAATGCAGTTTTATAAAGTTCTACAGCGGCTGCTAATGCTGCTTTGTTTTCTTTAATAAATTGCTTTTCTTCCGCTCTGCTCTCCAATTCAATTCCATCACGGGGTTCTGTAGGTTCAAAATATGGGTTATTTATAACTACCGGAAAAGCAAAGTCGCTTGTTCCAAGTAATGGAAAATCGCAAAATAGTTTGGGTAAATTTCCATTCGTTCGTTGAATAGCTGCTATTTCGCCAACATCTAAAAGTTCAACTGCAATTGATAAGTGTGTCAACACTTCGTCTTTTAGAGCAAAAATATATCTTGGATCCTTTTTTCTTGAATCACACACAGTTATAATCTGTGCATTTTTCAGCGTTACACCGACATCATCACCACGATAAAGCACCTGATTATAGTTGCCTTTAGTTGTGTTTGCCTGAATAGATATAGATCTTATCTCTGGAACAAAAGCGAAAACATACGCAACAGAAGCAACAAGATTATTCAAACCATCCTTAGCGGTTTGAATTCCCAAAGCGTTTAACTCATATGTAAAACAAGTATTAAAATCATTTTCATCTATTGGTGTTTTAACTTCTTTTGCGCTTTTGTTCAGTTGCTCGCAGCTTTCTTCAATTGACTTTATTATCTCTGCCTGATTATCGCTGGAACGATCAATCTCAATATTAAACTGGTGTAATGGTTCATCTTCGTCGCATAAATACCCAGTTACATTTACTTTTTTTGAAAGTAAATGCGTAGTTAGAAAACCAGTTCCAAACTTTCCTGTGATCTTCTTTTCTTTCCTATCAAGCTCATTTCGCTCTTTAGTAGAAACTTGTTCGATAAGAAAAACAATATTTTTTGTCAAGAATAGCTTTCCATTATGCTTAAACTCTATAATTTTTCTGTATTCATCAAAATTAACAAGAATATCAACTTTTCCAGTGGAGTTAACTACATCTTTTGCATTCTGAATAAGCTCCCAAATCCAACGATAAGAAGTATCTTCATTATTACTATTTTCTAGCTTTTTGAGCTGATCAATAATTTTATTTGCAGCTTGTGTTGTTTGCGCCTGATTACGCAATTCATCAACTTTATCTTTAAAACTCATACAGATAACCCCCTTTAATATAATTGGCTAGTTGACGATTACAAAGAACTATTTAAAATTCATCCAATTCAGGTTGATAGCTCCTATACCTCTTCACCATCTCCAGCATTACATCCGGAAACAGCCAAGCACGAAATGCTTCAGCTATTTCTGGATGTGCCATTGTTCCGCCATTCTTGCCTGCTTTGGATTCGATACCTACTGCCTTAGTTACATTGATCCATATCTTTGGCGTTAGAGTAGCGCTGCTTGCCCGGATGGCTTGAATGAGTTTTTCACACTCATCATCAAGGAAATTTGGATTGAATCTTTTTTCCCATAATCTTAAATACTCAACGGTATTGCTGTTGCGTAGCCAACTTTGAACAAGGTACCCTGGGGATTTCCCATTCTTTTCTCTTGCGATATCTGTAAGTGATATATGAGGACTGTGTCCCCAATTGGCATCGACCATCTTTTCTCCAATAGAAGATAGATGAGAACCGGGGATATCCAACAGATTCAGTTGTTCAAAGAGGTAATCAGACATATAGTCGGCGTGCTCTTGCGAAAAGATTCCTTTCTCGACAAGGCGCTTTAGAACCTTTTCCTGCGATATCCTATATGTCCAAATCGCCTCAGCACGCCGTTTTTCAGTTTCAGTCATGCTACTCACCTCAATTCTACTTATATGGATATTATATCAAGATGAGCGTGGCCTGCATAGACCTAATATTCCAAATTATACTTCATTTCGTGTTTATACTCTATTTCTAAACCTCCATTGCTCTGAATGAGGATTCTCTCTATCGAATTTTTGATAGATTCCTCATTCCACTCTGCCATATTAAGCTTTGTGCAAAGATAATTCTTGAGGGCATCTTCACTGATAGACGGTGCGTTTTTACAAATCTTCTTTCCATGTTCGACTTTGTTGGCACAGCGCCAAACCACCTCGCCAGAAGGGCGGGTAATGTGCCGATAATGAGCACCGCATTCCGCACAAGCCAAAAGGCCGCTCAGTACATTCTGCGAACTGTACCGGGTGGCCTTTCTCTGGTTAGTTTCTTCATCTATGTTGCTACGGTTTCCCTTGTCGACTTGAACAGCGAAGTAATCCTCGAAGCTGATAATATAGCCGATATACTTAGAGTTGGACAAAAGTTTGCTGATTGCCGGTCTTGTCCATCGCTCTTGCCCAGTGGATGAAAGGATTCCCTGCTTAAAAAGAAAATCAGCGATGCCGCCAAGGCTATTGCCATTCAAATACCGTTGAAAGATTTCTTTTACTACCTCTGCCTGCTGGGGTTCTACAAAGATACCATCCTGCTTTTGAACAAAACCATAAGGGATATATGCCATAATTCTTACCTCTCTTTCTTAATTATTAAAAGTCACGTATGTTTGAGTTTAAAATAAAGAAAGCACCAAAAGTCAATTATATGTGACTTTTGGTGCTTATATTGGAGGATGATACTGTCTCCAACTTTAAATATTGCGTTATTATCAGGTGAAATATCAACAGACCTGCCTTTTGCTTAAGCAAAAAACAGGTCTGTTTACTTGGTGGAGGTGGGGAGAGTTGAACTCCCGTCCGAAAACACTTTAACGAGACGTTCTCCGGGCGCAGACGGTTATTTTGGGAGTCTTTCTCTCCCTGTTCCCCTCTCCGCCGGCAAGCCGTCACGCCGGCGGGTCAGGTAAGCTTCATAATTTATGGCACGCGCAAAGCTTTGCGTACGCACATTTACCGCTAAACGACGCCCTTCCCGGCTCGCGGTCCTTCCGGGTCGGACGGCCGCCTAATTAGGCAGCGTAAGCAACAGTATTATTGTTGTTTAATTTATAATTTGCCCGTTTTTCGGATGACAGGCGCATCCGCCCGCTGGTCCCGCCTCCACATCCCCGTCGAAACCGGTACACCCCCATATATTGCCGCGCTTTGTGCACTGCTCGCCGCTCCACCACGGCGGCAAAAGACAATGGCGCAAAACTCTTGCGGACAGTTAAAATGGGTGCTTGGATCTGAATGCGAAATCTTCTTTTGAAATTATAACATACTTCCACCAAGAAGTATGTTACAATTTCATGAAATTTATGTCTTTGTCAGCTTTGCCATCAGTTTCATCGGGGTCAGCTTCGCCGCAAGCCGGTAAAACTTATAAAACGCCGTGGGAGTATAGATGCTTCTGCGGCGTTTTGTCGCCAGCAGCGCGCCGTGGGCCACCCGCACCTGATCGCAGTAGGGGAGCAGCTCAAACATTTTCGAGTTGCCGGTGATTCCGCCCGTGTCGCAAAACTCTGTGGCCATGGGGCCGGGACACACAGCGGTGACAGAGATGCCCCGCCCGCGAAGCTCCTCGCCCAGCCCCACGGTGAAGTGGGAGACAAACGCCTTGGTAGAGGAGTAGACTGTCATCCGGGCATTGGGGCAGAAGGCCGCGATAGAGGACACGTTCAGGATTCTCCCGCCCCGGGGAACATAGGGGAGCGTCAGGTTGGTGATGGCAGTGAGCGCCCGCAGGTTCAGATCGATCATGCGGGTTTGGAGCACCGTGTTCGTTTCGCCCAGCTTGCCCCAATAGCCCACGCCCGCGTTGTTCACCAGTAAAAGAACCTCTGGCCGCTCGGACAAAAGCTTTTCCTGAAGCACGGTGAAGCTCATGGGATCGCACAAATCCAGCCCCAGACACAGCGCCGGGCGGGGCAGGGACTTTGCCAGTTCCTCCAGCCGGTCGCGTCGGCGGGCGATGAGCCAGAGCTGCTCTACTTCAGGATATTCGGAAATGAGCTGGCGGGTAAATTCCCGACCCAGCCCCGAGGACGCGCCGGTGACGATGGCGATTTTCATAAAACGCGCTCCCTTTCCTTGAAAATCAGGCAACCGCCGCGCTTAGCGCTCGGCCTTTTTCTCCGGCGCGGGGTACTCCACGCCTTGCGTGTCCACGCGGATGGAGGCAATCACTTCCGGCGTCTTGGGCTTGTCGTTGAAATCCACCTTCACCTTGGAAATGCGCACAGCCTCGTCCGCGCCCTCGGTCACCTTGCCAAAGGCGGCATACTGCCCGTCCAGATGGGGTGCGTCGTCTACCATGACGAAAAACTGGCTACCCGCGGTGTTGGGAGCAGTGGTCCGCGCCATGGACAAAACGCCCAGCCCATGAACCACATCGTTTTGGGCAAAGCCGTTGCCGGAGAACTCGCCCGCGATGGAATAGCCGGGGCCGCCGGTGCCGGTGCCCTGGGGGCAGCCGCCCTGAATCATAAAGCCGGGAATGCAGCGGTGGAAAATCAGTTTGTCGTAATAGCCGGAGTTGGCCAGCGCGATGAAGTTATTCACCGTGTTGGGCGCCTTGTCGGGGTACAGCTCAGCCTTCATCACCGCGCCGTTTTCCATGGTAATAGTGGCAATGGGGTTTTTCATCTCAGACATATCAAAGATTCCTTTCTTCCTTCGGGTTTTTCAATTGTGTATCGCGTGCCGTTTGGAGCAATTGCTTCCGCACCGATGGACTCAGCGGTTCCGCTCCTTCATGTGGCGGTCCATCTCCCGCTCCGCGTCCCGCTTGGCGATGGTTTCCCGCTTGTCGTAGTTTTTCTTGCCCCGACAGGCGCCAATTTCAAGCTTTACTCTCGCGTCCTTGAAATAGACGGACAGCGGAATCAGGGTGTATCCGTCCTGCTT
>NZ_DALZCH010000073.1:0-16653 GCF_031978065.1 Oscillibacter sp. | reverse complement strand
GCGCCGCTGATAACCGTCCTTTCTGTATTCAAGAGATACTGCTCCTGCTGCACACGATTGGCGTCCGTCAGGGCTTCCAGCGTGGGTTCATAGCTGCTAAGAACCTGAATACCGGCGGCGATGGCTTCCTGTAACACCGTCCAATGCTCCTTTGCACCATAATCGGCTTCGCTCAACGCCTGCGCCTGATCAACCATCGCATCCAGCGCCAACAGCGCTTGGAACACCTCATGCTCCTCAGCAATGTCGTCAATCAGCTCGTGATATTGCATCTCGCGGTTGTATTCGGTAACCACGGCTTTGTGGTCGATGCGTAATCCATCCGCCTGCATCCCCGCCAAAAAGCGATCCAGCAGGGCATCAGACAAATTGCATATCAGCATGAACTCCGTGTCCACACCGCTGCCGGAATACGGCGTCTCATCCGTTTCATATCCATCCAGCCCCGCAAGATACCCCACAGTCTGGTTCAGCTCGGCATCCGAAACATCCAGCACCTCAATGCCCAAACCGGACAAAATGCTTCTCAGCCGCATTCCCCGGGAAGTATTTTCGCCCAGATTATATAGCGCGACCTTTGGCCCCGCCATGGTGGTACCCGCGCTGACAATCGGCGCAGAAACGGAGAAATAGTCAACTTCCTCTTCCGCCCATTCGGTATGCGGCAGACGGAGCTTGACAATCAGACGATTTCCCGGAATGAGCGTCGTCCCCTCCCGCACCGGGATTTCCACTTTGCCCTTGGCAGTGTCGCCGGAACGGCTGCTGATTTGTCCAACCACAGTCGCTTTCGGGCTTTCCCACAGTTCGCCCTCTTCAAATTCCCTGTCCGTGTAATTTGCGGGGAACTGATAGACTGTGGCCGTGCAATAGAAGTCGTTGCCCATGGTCAGATACTCGTCTGAATAATCAACGGTAACCGGAATGGTCGGTGCATCGGAAGGAATTGCGGCGGCTTCAAACGCCGCATAGGGCATTCCCCAGTTTGGCGAGGGCTGAACAGCCACAATATTTGACAGCGTTTGCTGTTTGCCCGCCGTGACCATAAGCTGCAAATTGACTCCGGCAGTTAAGCTTCCGGCTCCAAAATAAAGCGTGCGTTTGGCTGTGCCGAGAGGCAGCGTTCCAGTGCTCAAAACCTTGGCCGTCTGGAGATCCAGCGTACTTCCGGTAAACTGATACAGCGTATAGGAAGCCGCGCCCACCGAAGCGTCAAACGTCATGCCCACGTTCACGTGTGTCATTCCGGCGGTTACCTTGGTATCGAGAATTTTCGCGGTGGGTGCCGGAACCACGACTTCCCCCGAAACAATCATCGGATCAGATAGGTAATCTACTGAGGGATTAACACCACCGTTCCGCATTACGACAAGGATCTTTTTACCCGGCGTGGGCGTGGAAGAAAGAGCAAGCGTATTTTCCCCTGCTTCCAAACTGCTCAGCACGGCAAAATGCAAGCTCGTATAACTGTTGAGCTTGTCACCCACATATTTTTCAGTGGCATCCAATTGGATGACCCGCAGAATCCCCGAAGACGGAATATTTGCCAGCGACACCGCAATACTCTTCGTATCAGCTGTAATTTCAGAACTCTGTAAGGTCACGCTTGGAACCCCGGGCTGCGCCGCGGCCGCAACGGAAAACGCGCCGCTGGTAAAAGTACTATTGCCGTTCATGTATGTAATGACCAGACACACCTGATCCCCCGCCGCCAGCGGCGTGGATATGAGGTCAAAGGCAATTTGCCCCGGGCTTTGAGCGTACTTTGTTTGCAAGGGGGTGCCCGTATTCGCCACGCCGTTAACCAGTTTGCAGAGCTTGACCACATTCAGGTTTGTGACACCGCTATTGCGCGCGGTCACCTGAAAGACAGCCTGTGTACTCTCCGGGGTGAGCTTGCCAACCAGGGAAACTGTCAAATCCTGCGCAGCTTTCACCGTCACCGGCTGGGACTGCGCAGCAGCCGCTCCGCCATTTAAAACAAACGCCACCAACTGCTTGCCGGCGGTCAGGGAAACTCCGGCATTGGGGGTGATGGTATTTGCGCCTGTCACCGGACTTGCTTTTATGCCGTAAGCATCTCCTGAATCCGAGGCAAATTCCGTTACACTCGCCGGATAGCTTTTCAGCAGCAAAATGGAGCCGTCCGGCACAGTGCCGCCTACGGTGACGGAAACGCTTGCCGCATCACTTTCAACGGGCCCGCTGACCATAACCGTCAGCGCGTCTTGATCGGGTGCGGCAGAAACCAGAACCGAGTCATCGGGGCGGTTAAAGGCCGCCTCATAGTCGTTGCCCTTTGGCAAAAACAGTTCCTGATTCTGCGCCCAATAAACCACCGCGCGCACGCGATAACCCTCACGCAGCGGCTCGTCGAGCTGAATTTCCTCTCCATTAAAGGCTTCAGTCTTCTGCAAATTATTCTTCAGAGGAATTTGCTTGCTGCTTTCAAAGTCAAAGGCGTCTCCATCGGGATATTGGGCCACCGCGCATGTGATGGTCGTCTTGTTATCCCTTGCGGCCTGAAACAACCGCTCATCACCGGTCAGGCTGATGTGCAGCGAAGTAGCCCCCGCGTGAAGTACCGTTTCGTCAATCGTCACATCGGGATACGTATAATCTTCAAATCCGTTACCAGAATCATCAACAACCTGCAGCGCCTGAGAATTGATGGGACGATAATTGTCCTCTCCCACCGGCACGTTCAGACAGGCAATGATTTTATACCCCACGGTCAGGGGCAGATTATTTACGTTAAAGTTGCAGGTAACTGCATCGCCATCCTTCACCGCGCCAGACCACAGGCGCTTGTTATAAGTTGCGTCCGGATTAAAGGTGGTGTTGCCCGCATAGGCGTAGATTGTCAGGGTACACGCCTCAACAGACCCATCCAGTGAGACTTTAACATCCACGGAAGTCTCATCCTCCCGGAAAGGCTCCGTCCGCTCCGACCCATCCTTTTGCAGGCTGACCCGGCAATTTGCCAAAATGGCGCTGGGATCTGTAACAACAGGACTTCCCGCAACAATGAGCGGCTCGGAAACGTAATCCACGGAACTGCTGCCGCTCCCATCCCGCAAAACGGCAACGATCTTTTTGCCCGCGACAGGGGAAGTGGACAGCGTCAGGTCATTGTCGCCGACCTTGAGGGTGGTAATAAATCCCTGCGCCAGCATATATGCAGTATTAGTAAACAAATCAGATGTATATTGTGCGCTGCTATTTAACTGAAAAACACGCAAAAGTCCGGCTGTCGGAACCTGGGTTAAATTCACGGTTAATGTGTTTGTCTGTGTTGTGATCTCCGTATCCTTGATGGAAACCACCGTTTGTGCCGCAAACGCCGGGGGTACTGCCAGCGAAAGCAGCATCACCAGCGCCAACAGCAAGCTTATTCCTTGCCTGTGCATCTTCTGGACCATGAAATATCCTCCTTAAACTCTTGGACGCATTGTCCCCTCAGTCGTAGTTAGGTGTTACTAACCACGGAATTTTATTTATACAATAGTTTTTAAAATTTGTCAATTGTCGAATACACCAAGGGTGGAGCGGTCAATGCCCGCGAAAGATATGCAACCTCAAGATTTGCGGGCCAGACAGCGGAGTCCCGCAGTTTCTGGAGCTAGACCTCTTTCTAGGGTCTGGCGGCAGACAGCTTCTTCTGCTCGGCATTATAATCACCATAGAGAATCCGGAACTGCTTGTTGGGCTCACCCCAGCACGTTGGTGATTGGCGAGCGTGAGGCCAAGATTGTCCGCAAGATTTTAATCATTACGCCGTAGGGGTAATCAAAAAGGAGATGATTAACGCCATAAATGTCCAAAGATGACGAACACGCAGCGGGAAGCCATTTGTATTGAATGCGCGTGGTCGCACACGTACTACGTGTTCAATGATAAAGTCGTTTTGACCTTTAACTACCGGGATAGCGCGAAAACCATCAATTTGGAAGATATCAAAAGTTCGAATTTGGACGGCTTTGGCGCACCAAGAAATCGCTCAAAGCCTTGCGGCTTTGGGCGATTTTTTTCTTTATTTAAAAACTTTGACATTTAATAACGATCATGTGACGTCTTACTTTATGGATTTTTATAGTGCGAATTGTACTGGCGTCATCATGTAAATAAAGTAGGGTGTCAACATACCCCACAATACAGAACATAAGCTGCTTCAGCGTGTTTGCGTACATGGGCATTTTATGCTATGGTGAGTCAACGTTCACCTAAATCAGTCCGGTTTTTGCAGAAGGCGCTGATCTATGGCAGCCTCTCCTTGATACATAAGAGCTCACCGATTAGCTTTGTATAGATAACGCAAGAGATTTTAATTACGGTTTTTCAATTAAGTTTAGCACCTTATGCAGCGCATCTTCCGCTTCAATGTCCGGCACCGTGCCCATCTCCTGATTGCAGCTTCCATCCGCATTAAGGCAGTACTCCACGTCAAACTGAATCAAAAGATGGCTGTTAGGCAGCTCAAATAGAATTGGGCCGCCGCTATCGGAGCCGCCCGTTGTCTGTCCAACCAGAGTAGCAAACCCCGTATCTTTGCAAAACACGGCAAATGCCTCCGCCGAGGAGTAAACCGCAGGCCCTACCAATACCCATATTTTCCCGTTAAATAGCTTCTCATCTTTTTCTGGCTCCGTCGTATCTAATAATTCCCTTGCCAGAGTCAAATCCGCCATATCAGCTTTAGGCAGTTCCCTAAATTTTGTATTGTTTTTGACTGCTTCTGGGCTTAATGTGGAGTCCTTATACCCTAGCATGTAGAATTGCCGGGTCAATTCGGTGTCTTTCATTAGCCGTACTAACCGTGAGCTGATGGGTTTGGCAATATTGGGACGGACAAAGGCATTCTCCCAGTAGTTAGTATTGCCGCCGCCATTCTCCTGAATGTCAATGATCAAATTTTTGTAATCCTTAGCTTCCTCTAAAAAGGCACGGATTTTTGGCAAATCGGCATCCATATAGGAATCTTCAAAGGAATCCACCCTGATATAAGCGGTTTTCGCTTCTTCAAATATTTTTGTTATCAGATTTGTACTTGCAGATTTACTTTCTTCTTCCGGCTGTTCGTTCGCTTTCGCATCATTGGATTCATCGCCACTTTTATTTTCTATAAAAAGCGTCTGCAGGTAATCGTAATATTTATAGAAAGAAATAACTTCTGGCTTTTCGATCACGTCAACCCACGGCTGTACTTCCGGCATTTCGTCAGCGTACTTCTTATAAGCATCTAACCCTTGAAAATAGTCTGGATTGATAATACTCACATGTCCAACCGTACCACACACTTCATATAGACTGTAGGCTACAATATATAAGAACTTTTCCATTGCCTTGTCGCTATCTGCTTCGACGTGTTGAAGCTGCCCGCGATAATCAGAAATGACTGCATCATAGTAGTCTGTATCTTCCGGCTTGCTCCGTGCAAGCACTCCCCAAAAGGGATAGCTTTCTTTCATGGCTTTCCACATAGTATCATAATCCGAGAGCATTTGTTCATTAGTTAGCTGCGTATCAGCATATAGATCGCTTGAAGTGGAACTCTCTTGGCTGCCTTTTTGCTCTGATCCGCACGCAAATAGGGAAAAGCTCAGAGTAATGGCTAATATCCCTGCTGCTATTTTTCTTTTCATGTCACTAAGCCTTTCGTAATGACCTGTTCCTTAATGTACTTCGCATCATGGTTCGAATTTGCAGTGCTCTAAGGAAGTTATGAAAAAATTATAACCCCAGAAGAGAGTCCTGATCGTACTTATTTCGTTGCAAACAGTTGCTTTATCATGGTTTCTCCTTGCGCACGAGTTGGAGCAGCAGAAAAATCCCCGGATTCCGGAAGCAACCCCCACCTCCACGCTTTCTGTACAGCATCTTCATTCCGCGCTGTGGTCTTCAGTGCATCCGGTACAGTGTCGCCTCGCATGGACGCAGGTTGAATATCCAATGCCTCGGCAGTGCGAACCAGAAATACAGCGGCCTCCTGCCAGCTGACAGCGCGCGCAGAGGCGAAATTGCCCGCAGTGTCTCCCAGCGCAATCTGCGTTGACTTTCCCCAGTTTAACGCAGGCAGATACCATTCAATCCCCAGGAGGTCGCCAAACGGCTGGCTCTCAATATTTAATCCGGGCGTACCTGCTTCCTGAAATAGCAGCCCCACAAAACGTCCACGGGTCATGGGGACATCCGCGCGTTCCGCAGATTGTAAAATCTCGGGATTTTCAAGAATTTTTTCTATACACGTATCTCTGCCTGCCAGAGAATCGTTGAGGGTTTGAACGATTTTAACGTCCGGCTGGAGCGGCTCTACGCCTTTGCCGGAGGCGGCGTCAAAATAACCGCTCATTGAAATAAACTTTGAGGAAACGCCCATTCGCATACCGGAATTGGGCAGTTTAAAAGACTGCACCGCTCCAAAGTGGTCAACGCTGCCGCCGGTAGCCTCTCCTGCCAGCGCGAAGCCCATTTCCTGCAGCTCCACGGAATTGATAATGGCAGATGAAAACGTTCTTTTCCCGATCAATCCCGCTACCTGAACGCCTTGCTCGCGCTGCTGTGCCAGCAGTCTCAGCAGCGGCATGATCACACCGTCCGAGCCGCCTCCGTTATTTCGCAGGTCTACCAGAATTAAAGAATAGCTTCCTGCCTCTAGCGCAGCCTGAACCTGCTGGCAGAACAGCTTCATGGGCAGGTCCTCATCCTCCGCGCATTTGTTGTATTGGATGTAATAGGTGCTGCTATTCAATTCCTTTGAAAAATAGGTCTTCGTTTTTTGATAGGCTGTGGCTGCCGAGCCTGTCTGCCAATCGCTCAACATCGCCAAATCCTCAGACCGAAAAGCACTCTGGCTCACCGAGGAAACCGTCAATGTATTGGTTTTTCCTGTGGAATCCTCCACCTCTATGCGCATGGGCTCGCCTTGCTTGGCAATTCCCAAATACTGATACGGCTCCAGCACATAGCACATCTGCCAATAGGAATACCGCAGCTTCACCAAGTTGTCCGCGCTGAGAATGGTTCCGAACTTTTCCAGAACCTGCTCCATGGAAAATCCGTTGATGGCGGTTATCCGGGAGCCTAATAGTGATTTATGGGCACTGTCGATTGCGCTCAAAACCCACGTCCCGTCGTACAAGTCCATGTCGAACAGGCAAATGTGAAGATCATACCCGTTGCTGCCTAAAGACACGTTGGTATGTGAGTCCTTCGCCAGCGCGGCCAGACTTGCGCAATCCAGCGCAAAATCAAATATGCTTTCCGTGCTAAGCCGTTGCTCTATCTGGCCTTTCCTCGCTTCAAAGGCGGTCTCCGGCGTGTTGGCAAACAGATCGGGATGACTGCTTTTTAACGTTGTGTACAGATAGTCAAGATCATCTTGACGGGCTGCGGACTCAGTGTTGTCGACAGCTCCTGCGCCAATGCTCAGCAGCAATACCGCCGTAAAACAGCAGATCAGGAGTCTCACCCAGATGCTTTTCATCGTATTCATTTAGTTTCTCCAATCGCAAATGTATCAGTATACTAATACAATAATTCGTTGGCGGTTAAATGTCAAGGAAAATATTGCATGTATTACATTTTACAATCAGCATCTTCAGATTGTCCAACTAAAACAGTATTTTACAGTGTTCCAAGCGCTGTCCCACCTCTAATTTTTTAAGGCGGTCTTTATTGATATCAACTATAACAATAACAAAACAAGAGAAAAGAGCTATCATTGAATATCTAAAAACTGAGCATCCTTAACGGCTTGTTTTGCCTTGCTGGTTCGTGTTGAGTTTTTGATAAAGCTCGTAGGACTCATAGATGTTTACTCTCAAAGAAGCGGATTGTTTCTTTATAGGAAAGTCGTCTTCGTCATAAGTTCTATGACTCCTGAAGGTATAGGACACCATACAATATCCCTCAGGAAGTTGCACGTCCCCCCTATAGGACACCCTGCTATATCCCGCAGGAAGTTCCACGGCCTTCCCAAAGAAATCTTTACCCTCTGGAACTTCTTTTTCTAGGAACGCCTGATAAACCTCCTCTTCATTCTCGAAACCACCGTAAAGCAGCGTGGCAAACACGATTTGCTGCTTCCAGTCCTCCCACACAATTTGCTCAGAATCAACGCTCTGATCAAATATTGTATATAACATTCGTTCGCCCTTATAATTTGCAGAGGAAATATCCGCGAGAAACACGCTATTGTTGGTGCCGTCATACGTTTCCGTTGGGCTGCGAACTACATATTGGATATGTCCTTTTCTATACGAATCCGTTTCTGATTCGGAAATAACTCCCGGCAGCCCGACTTTTTCCAGCGTAGCGGTAATCTCTTCCTCCTCTAATGGAAAAGTAGTTTGAAACCGTTCGTCTTTTTTAGAGCCGATCAGCGAGAAGAGAATACCAAGTACGCAAACCGCAAGAAATACATATATCAATCGCTTCAAACAACCACCTTACAATCATCTTCATTTTTAGCCGTGAACAAAACATAATAGGCACAGTGCAATCAAAGGTTTCGCCTCAGAGCACAGGACAGAATTCTTGCCAGCATTTTAGGTGCTTGTGATTTCATAATGATTTGATTCCCCCCTTTTAATGTTATAGCATTCACAGCAGATTTAGAAATCCATCTATAAATCTATATTTTATTAATGTCAAATTATTTACCGTCTTGTAATTCTATCTGTATAGCGTTGGACAAAAGGCCTAAGTCCTTGACTTGGGCCTTTTGCCTTAAATAAGCTTTTTCTGTGCTTCTTCAATGCTCAAACCGGAAAATGCGGGATCGTTTGAACCTTGGCCTGGCTCAACTTTAAACTCGCCCACGACTTTACCGTTTAAATCGTACACCGGAATCACCCTGCTGGATGGGTCGGTCTGCGCGTGTTTGCGCGCATCATAAAACTCGTTTTTCTTGACATAGCCGGAAAGTTCGTTCGTGGCTAAGACAGCAATCAGATCCGGAGAATAGCCGACAGCCCCGGCCATGGATTCGGAGCCGTAGGTTTGCCCCTTGCTGTTCCGGGAATAGGGCGTGATGGTCGGGGCTTTTTCCGCAAGAGCAGTCAACTCTGCATCCGTCTTGGGAAGCATTGCCGTCTGTCCCGGCGTGAGGTATGCCCCAGCGGCAACCTTTGCCCCGGCGGCGTCAACGGTAAGCTTTGCAAATTCTCTGCTGTTGGAGCTAACGCCCACATCCTGCACAAAGGTGCCGATCACCTTTCCATTAAGGTCATAGAGAGGCAGCACACTGTCCTTTTCGGACAGTGCGGGACTTCCATGATCCAGTCAAACTGAATACTACGCGTTCAGTTGAGAATTATCTTTTTTGTAAAATAACTATTAAAGTTTTAATGTAAACTATCGGAAATTTCAAAGCCAGCATCAATTGCAGGCCAGTCACTTTTATCAGCAGGATCAAAGCCGGAAACCGCAGAACTGCCAAAATGAAGTATACTTAGGTTGAATAGAAGTTGGCCTGTATAGCCATAATTGAAATTCCCTATATATTCAGATGTTATGTGGTGATAGGAGCCGTCAAAATAGCAACAAAATTGCCTATTCCACGGTGCATATCCTGGCTGTACCTTATAATCCCATTCTCCATTTGGCTCAACCTTGTTGACCCAAAAGCCTGCCGTTGCGCCCCATGGGCTGAGATTTGGATTAACAAGGCTTAACCTAAGCATTTCCTGATAATAATTTTCAAGTGTTTCATAATTACGTGAACACAGCAACAAAAGGTTAAGATGTTCCACTGAACATCCATGCCCATCTTCACGTAGTATTGGAGTAGTTTCCATCATGGGCTGAGTAAAATTAGGCGGGGCTGGTTCTTCATCAGGTTTCAAAACACTGAAAATTTCAACAGTATTTGCATCCACTGCAATGATTCCATTTTTGATGGAATCATTGCATATATTAATCATATTCAAAAAGCTCTCGTAACCTTGGACTGATAAGAGAGGGTTATCTGCATTAACCTGTAAAAGTCCATCACTTCCAACACTTAGATCGCCGCTATTGCGCAGTGAGACCCATATGTAGGAAAACGCTTTGTCATCACTAGTGAAAGAAACAGGAGTGGCTGCAACTTGTCCAATGCAAAAACTGAAACATAATGCAATGGAAATCATGAATGTTACAAATTTTTTTATAAATATTCTCCTTACTAAATTTTAGGATCACTAAAACTGCAGAATACCCGGAGTAACAGCTTCCAATTGCTAATTTTATAACGTTTGTGCGTTGGGTTTTAAAGCTTACAATTTTACAAGCAAGTTTTGTGCGTTTTTTTGCGCTTTTTAAAATTTACTTTTTTTATTTAGCCATATATAATGGTAAAAGAGTAAAGTAATTGTTTTTCATTCAAGTGAGAAAGGATTTGCCATGAAAAGAAAAGCATATCGTTCAGTACTTATAATTTTTATATTAGCCTTATGTTTTCTTTTGATTTTGATGGCTCATAGGGATTCTAAAGCAACTATTTCGAGCTACATCGAACAAAACCACGAAGAATTAAAAGAGTTTGCAGATGGCATTGCTGAGGTTAATAATGCAGATATGCAAACTACCTATCAAGACTGGACGGTTTTTTATTGGAGAGATGCTAATATGGTGGAATTTGTGACAGAAACACGGGGATTAATTCCATCCAGTTCTTATAAAGGCTTTTATTATTCACCGGACAATATGCCTTTGGGATATCAAGGAGTCAAAACCAATTTCATAAAAGTGAATAACGGCTGGAGATCGGAAACGGTCGATGGGGATAACTCTGAATATACAGAGAAAATCATGGCTCATTGGTACTGGTTTGAAATGAATTTTTAGAAGTACTAATTGAACCATCCCCAGGCTTTTAAATAGTTTTCTAACAAGTCATTACTGCATTGGCCCGCTCCTTTCGTGCCCCCGGTGATATGGGTTCGTCGGTTCCGGTTCTTTCGTAATTTGGGTTTCTAATAAGTAATGTCCACCGGGCGGCAATTGTTCACATCAACATTAAAAAATCAAAAGAGAGAGGGAAGCACTAAACATGCTTCCCTCTCACTTTGTTTATAGCTATGCAGTGGCGACATTGGAGTCGTAATAGAGTGTTTCACTGGTGTTGTTGCTGTCCTTTGCGTAAAATGCGGCAGTGGCATAATAATTCACACCGGATACTCCTTTGTAAGATACACGCGCGTATGCAACCGCAACATTCTGTGTTATCAGGCTACTGGTATTATCCCGGGTAAATATTTTGACGGCACTGTATCTTCCAGTGGACTGCTGCTCGTAAATTGTAATCTTTGAAGCGCCGAGTTCTTTCATTGTTCTTGTCGCATTAACGTCGATCTCCACGACTAGATTTCCATTTCCACTAGGCGTGGCTAACACACTGGTACTCCAAAAATAATCGCTGGAACGCAGAACAGAGGCTCCGACCATCGGGGTCATTACGGTCAAAATCAGAAGGCAAGCGGCTAAGGTACTGAATAAACGACGGATTTTCTCTTTCATAGATAATTACTCCCCATAAATAGAATCAACCATCTTCTCCAAATCTTCTACTCCTAGGTCACCCTGAATTGCACACTCAATATTTTCGTTTGTCCACGCAACGCCGCAGGTAGCATTATTGTGCATGATGTAATAAGTAACTCCGTTAGTCTCATACTCCTGCATCGGACGATCATCCTTTTGATAAACAGTCCTGTAATCATCCGGCAATGCGTCGTAGATTTGAATGTTAATTGTAAATTCCCCATCATTGGTCGTGAAGCTACTAAAAATTCGAGTGCTGTCCATTCGCTTTACAACGCTGGTATTTCCAGTCTCTTCCGTACCCTCCGGCGCCCACGTGGGAATCAGCAAAATATCAGTCTCGTCTGCGACATCTGTGCGCAACTTACTGTACGGGTCATCCTGTGGAATTACCGATATACTCGTTTGCTGCGCAGCTCCGTTGTTGGACACGAAGCCGAAGGTTTCGTTTGTCCAATCAGCAAGGGCCTGAAAAATATCAAAACCAAATGCTGAGGCGGCTCCACACAGAAGTACAATGACCGCCGCGGCAATTCCAATGTATCGAAGGATATGAAACCGTTTAGCGGTGTTAATCTTTTTTTCAATTTGGATTGGATGTGATGAGTCTGGTTCTTGGAGATTACCAATTCCAAAGGAATCAATCTGCCCTTGATAGTTTTCCTTGAAATCTTGCCATGCCACGTCCACATCTACCGGCTTGCTGGAAAGCTCTTTTGCTTCCCTTTTTTGAATCACCTCCATAATCGCCATAATATAATCAATATCCGGCGCCGCGTCGTCAGGCGCAATGAAATCCTGAGCGAGCATTTTTTCCAAATCTTCCGTACTCATATGCTCCAGAAATGGATATGATTGTTTTTTTCCTTCATCTGGCATCTCCGTGAACCTCCTCTGCTATGTAATGTCCACTGGAACGTAATAGTTCACTCGCTTTTAAAAGTTTTTTAATCAGAACTATACTCCTTTATAAACCGTTCTTTGATACGCTTAATTCGCATGGCCAGTGCCGATTTCTTTAGATTTAATTCTGTGCACAATTCTTCATAAGTATAGCCATCTAAATATAGCCGCTTCAACAGCAGATAATCATCTTCCGAAATGATACTGGTCATCTCCGATTTCAGACGGAAATCGGACTTGAAGTTTTCGTCGCCGGATTCAGACATTTGAAGGATACGTTTTGTCCATACCCGGTCCTCTTTCAGAAATCCTAGCGTCTTATAATACAAGCATTTGTAAAGCCAACCGACGGAGAATGTATGGGTAAGCAGTTTCTCGCGGTTTTCCCATGCAAACGTAAACATTTCCTGGACTGCTTCTTCCGCACGGCCATTTACGGAGGAGTCATTGGAACCGTGGCTATTTAAGATTACAGTCGCATAGCGAAACAATCCTGCATAGTTGGAACGATAAAGCGCTTCAAAATTTCGATCTTTTTCTGTATCTGAAGCTTTTTGCGGCATACTTTCACCTCGCTTCATTGTCACTCGGCAGCAGTCGTTATTTTCGGAAATTTCATGACCGCAGGCAATTAAAAAAATTTTCATAATTTCTTCAGCGCATGTGCGCTGATCTTCTGTTAAACACTCCATCAATTGATTTATATACTGCCGCTCACCGGGCAACATATGGCCGCTCAACAAATAATCTGCGCTGATCTGGAATGCTGCACATATTTTTATAACACTGTCAGCGCCAGCGCTTTTGAGACCTCTTTCAATGCAGGCATAGCATGAGGGAGAAAGCCCAATGAGCTCATCTGCTTTTTTCTGCGTCAGGTTTAATTCTCTGCGTCTTGAAGAAATACGCTTTGCCATTGCGACAGTCAAATCAGCATTTCTTTTGGCCACAATATCACCTCAATCACAGCTTATAGAAATATTGTATCCAACAGCAATTATAGCAATTATTCTCTAAAGAATCTAGTATTTACCAATTCATTTCCCAAAGAGATATATTTGGCTCAAAATAGCAACTTTTTGTCGTAACTTGTGAATATGTTCCCTCAGAGTCGACATATCATGTGTAGGGATAATTTAAAGATTCTGGTAATTTGTAATTACCAGAATCTTTTTGCTTTTATGATGAAAAGCGCGTAAAACCACGTCTTTTAAGCGAAATAGAGGCGAAAGAGGTAACAAGTCGCCTCCCGTGGTTCGAGAAAGAGGTAAATACTCTTAGAGCCTACACCATCCCAAAAGAAAACCATTAGGCATCTGCTCCAGCCTACGGCCTGATTGAAGAAGCGGGGATCAGACCCTTATTTGAGATGCAAACCGGGTGGTGAACAAATCCAGAAATTGTGCAAAAGCGGCTTGCAGGCAAGTGGTTCGCATCTCATTAAAAATTCCAAAAAATTATGAAAAAACCACGAAATCATACAATTTCGTGGTTTATCTGGTGGAGCATTGCGTTTAACATACGAACTCTTACAATCCAAGGGTTCGTATGTTAAATGTTGTGGTGGAGACGAAGAGGATCGAACTCTCGACCTTACGGATGCGAACCGTACGCTCTCCCAGCTGATACGCGGGCCCTTGTAAAAGCCTGTAATATCAATGGTTATCCATTCTAAGAACCTCAAAAAAGATGCGAACCACGCGGTTTTCTCGTCGGCTGGTTCGCATCTTTTTGAAGAAACGCTCGGTTCGCAACCTCTTTGCAAAAATGCCAAAATTCCTAAAACAACTATTTTTATGGGGATGCGAACCATGCATGGGGCTGCCCCCACACAGTTCACATGATTTCATTATAATTAATTCCGATAAAAAAATATCGTGTTGCTATTATTCCGATATCCGGTTACCGGGCATCTAATTTTGAATTTGTTTCTGATGCAAAACGGGTATCCACCTATCAATGTAAAGTATATCGATTGAAAGCGATATTACGATGCGTTCGATTCGTATTACCGGAAAGGTGATGCAAGCGCAATGGATAAAATTGTGTCCGATTCTGTGAAAGAGCCGATGGAGCTGTATTTGCAGGTTGCGGCTTGAATGTCGAATCTGGTCGACTCGTTCTACTGGTTTATTTTGTCGAAAAGCGTATAATCAGGATGACAGCAGTGTGATCTTGCGTAAAATCATCGATGTGCAAGAAAAGCCGTACAGGATATTTTTGTGCGGCTTCTTCTGCAAGTGGGTGTACATTGCACCATTATATGAAGTTTGTCCATTTCCAGGATTGCTAGTTGGGTGTCAAAGCAAAAAAACAGTAATTAAAATATAAACCGGTAAGGGACGATTTCAACGAAACCGTCCCTTACTTGTGTGCACAAATTAGGTTTTAATCTTTCTAACTTGGAACTCTTTATTTGCCAGATACCGATACAAAAATGTCACGATTTGTGCGCGGGTGCAGCCGTCAGCAGGGCTGAAGGTAGTTGTGCTGGTGCCGGAGGTGATACCCTCCTTGACCGCCCAGAGCACTGCGTCGGCGTAGTAGGCGTCGGCCTTCACGTCCGCGAAGGGATTCGTCGTATCCGCCGCAGGATTACGAGCCGTTCGCCACAGGAAGGTCATGGTCTGGCCGCGGGTAACTGTCCTATCCGGGCTGAAGGTGCTATCGGTCGTACCCTTCGTGATCTCCTTTTCGGTTGCCCACAAAACGGCCTTGTAGTAATAGGCGCTTGCTTTCACATCGTTGAACGGGCAGCTTGCTGCAGTCGGCTCCGGGCTGCCCATGGCACGCCAGAGGAAGGTGCCCGCCTGCGCCCGGGTGCAGATACCGTTGGGATTGAAGGTCGTTGCCGTTGTGCCGCCGGTGATGCCTTTCTCCAAAGCCCAGAGAACCGCATCATAGTAATACGAATCAGCAGGAACGTCGGGGAAGGGCATCGCCCCCTTTACCGTCCACTTAGCATAGACTGTGGTATTTGCCGTCAGCTTTACGCTGGTAATCGCTGTGGTCAAGGTTGCGTCGCTGTACCAGCCCGCAAAGGTATACCCCTCGCGCGTAGGCGTATAAGCGGACAAATCAACCGTTGTACCTGCGGCCGTTGAGAGCGCCGCAAGGGTGCTACCGCCGTTTGGCTCAAAGGCCAGTTTGTAACTGGGTACGCCACTGCCGCCACCGCCACCGCCCGAATAGGTAGCGCCCTTGATGGCGCAAGCCGAGAAGTTTTTGGTATAGACCGTGAGCGTAGTCTTATCCTTTCCAACCTCAATCTTCTCACCGTCTTTATTGGCGGTGGTGGTCAGAATCTGTACCTCCGTACCGTGATAGCGGTAGACGGTGTAGCTGTCCTTACCTTGCAGCTCGGCGGGTAACGTGATGACCGCAATGAGCAGAACGGGCGAACTGTCCAAAAAACTTGGTGGAGTACCATCAATCGTTTTCGTAAGCGTAAAGTCAAGGAACAGGTCAATGCTACCGGCCTTTTTCACGATTGCCTGCTGTGCGTTATTTGTGCTGTCCGCCGCCTTGGCCTCAGCGGTGAGCTTCAGTTCCACCGTCTTACTCGCGGCGTCGGTCTTATCCTGCTGGGTGAAGGCCTTTTCAAGATTGCCCACCACGATGGCGGGAGAACCAGCCTTGACCTCCACCACGGAGCTCAGCTTGCCGATGGGCATGGTAATGGTCTGATCTGCAACCGCCTTGTCCTTGATGGTGACCAGAACGGTCTGGGTCACGCCATCTTTGTTTGCCACCAGATTGTAGACCCCGGGAACAGCCTCTTCAAAGCTGTATTTCCCGTCCATACCGGTGACCGTTTGCCCGATCTGTCGGCTGCCCAGCATCAGGGTGACGACCACATGGTCGGCGGCGACGGTCGGATCGCCCTCCTGCACGATGCCGCCGATGGAGTAAACCTTGTCGTTCCACAGCGCTTTTAGCGTCACGTTGGAGGACGGCTGTGTGAAGCACTCGCCGGGCTGATAGGTCTTGCCGTTATACTGCCAGCCGGCAAAACCCTTGCCGGCGCCGGTTAATCAGCTTTCAGGTAGCACGCGAACGGTGCCAGTTTGGACCGTGTCCCTGGGAGCGGTGCTGCCGGCGCCACCGATTGTGTCGAAGGTGGCGGTACAGGCTGCGGGGTTGCTGCTGTCATAACTGGTCAGCACGACGATTTATCGTGCGGAGCCGGCCGTCCCGCCCGCCTGACGATAGTTCGGGTCGGGAAAT
>NZ_DALZCH010000072.1:0-17002 GCF_031978065.1 Oscillibacter sp. | reverse complement strand
CCACTTATGGCACCAGTGGTCGTCAGCATCGCAGATGTTGTAATTTTAGTATAGTACAGCATCATTGGAATCCCGCAAACAACCGGCCAAATAATAAATAGAAACGGATATACTACCGGGAGCGCTGTCAGCAGTCCAATGACAAAGAATATAACAAGCGTCATTGCGGTGTAAATTCCAACATTGATCAGGTCTTTGCCTGTGAGTTTGTTTATTTGCTTTTTCATTTTGATCTAATTCCTTCCATCTATAAATACGTAATGTTTCTCCGTGTAATATAGGATATTTATGGGCCTGCTTTGAGTTTCGCGCAAGTTATCCAAAGCTAACTAGACGAGAAAAATTCGGGGTATTATATCCCCAAAACTCTTTGCCAGCCAGAACTAAAAAATGCAGCAAGCGTGTGTGCATACTTTAATGCGGAGGCTTTCGGATAGTCATGAAAAACAATTTCCGCAATCGAAGCGAAGTAAGAGTGCACCAGCATATGCCACTCATCGTCCTCCAAATCCTTAACGGGAACGCCTCTTGATTTTAATTCATTGATCAGTGCCAATGTCTCGCGTACCTCTCTGCGAACGACATCGTCTAGAAAAGATGCATACTTTGTACCGTCTGAACACATAAGCAATAATTTAAAAGCATCAAAATTCTCGTAGACATATTCAATGATCTGCTGGATTGTTTCCTCTGAAAGACTCCACAAATCTTTCAACTCATTCGTCTTAGCCAGTTCAAAATGTTTTACCACTGAGTCGGAATATATTTCTGATATTTTCTGGAGAATGGGATCCACCAATGAGCCGAACAGGGCTTCCTTATCCTCAAAGTGATTGTAAAAGGCTCCGTTTGTCACGCTGGCGTCCTTGCAAATTTCCCTGATACTTGCGCGCTCAAAGCCAAATTTCAAAAAATGCTTTTCTGCGCAGAGCAGTAAATTCTCATGCGTCTGTTGAAAGTCCCTTGACATTTTTACACCTTCTTTCCGAAACATAATTACGCTGTAATATTACATCGTAATATGAATTTTAACACGGACTTGGTTGAAATGCAATATGGAAATTGCATTGTTGAAAGCGCTGGAGAATATCCGGTTCAGCTTGGCATGGGATTTCTTGCTCCATTTGTTGCCATGGTACCAGCTATAGACCTGTGCGCGCCCCTGATGTAGTTCTATGTTCCTGCATTAAGAGGCTTCTTATCGACTGTCCCTTTTTCCGGTTCCATTCAAACACTCCATAGGAGACCCCCGGAACGAGTAAAGGAAAAGCCCTGCTGATTTACGATCAGCAGGGCAATTGAAAACGTTCAGTGCCCGTATTGACGTAGGCTTCAAGGTGCAGAACAAGCCGGTCAACAAGAGCGTTTGTACGAAGTATCCATGTGGAGAAGTATGCCAGAAGCACATGAAATCTTATATCATGTCATAGCTTCCATCCAATTGCCTCTTTTCGGCCAAGGACGAAGTCGGCATAGATGCCTTCTTGACTAATTAGCTGGTCGTGAGTGCCCCTCTGCACAAGCTCGCCATCATTCACTACCAAAATTTGATCCGCATTGCGAACCGTTTTTAAGCGGTGCGCAATCATAATAATTGTCTTGTCTCTGGTCAGCGCTTCAATGGCCTGTTGAAGGCGATCTTCGTTTTCGGGGTCTACATTTGCCGTCGCCTCATCCAGAATAACAATGGGGGAATCCTTGAGCATGGCGCGGGCAATGGAAAGACGCTGTTTTTCCCCACCTGAAAGAGAGGCCCCACCCTCGCCGATGACGGTGTCATAGCCCTCGGACAGCCCCAAAATAAAATCTTCACAGCAGGCCTTTTTTGCTGCCGCAGCCACCTCTTCGTGTGTGGCGTCAGGTCTTCCGAACTTAATGTTATTTTCAATGGTATCGGCAAACAGATAGACATTCTGAAAAACCATGCTGATTTGCTCCATCAAAGATTCCAGCGTATATTCCTTTACATCATGCCCTCCAACTTGGACACTGCCGCTGTCCACGTCCCAAAAACGGGCAATCAGATTGCACAGTGTGGTTTTTCCGGAACCGCTGGGCCCGATAATTGCCGTGGTGGTTTTGTCCGGAATCGTTAAAGTAATATTGTTGAGAATTTTTTTGTTTTCATAAGAAAACGACACATTTTCAAAGACAATATCATGTTCTTTGAGGGTCAAGTCCCGTCCGTGCTCATCCAACTGGGGAATATCATCCATTCTTTGCGCATGATCGATAGAGCTGCTTACAACCCGCAGGAGGGACAGTCCGCTTCCGGCGGATTGAATCTGCGCAAACACTAAGAAGGACATAATCACAGTCATCAGCGCATTGGCGACACTCATGGTTCCGCCAAGCCAAAAAGCAATCGCCGCTGCCGTCATAATAACACTGAATATCTGAAGAATGAAGCCTTGCGCCATTGTGTACGGTGTAAAAAGCTTCTCCAGCGCAAGATTGCTTTTTTTATTAAACTCCAGTGCATCCTGAATTTTTTTATCGCCTTTTCCAGTGAGATTAAAGGACTTAATGACACTCATTCCCTGTATGTATTCCAAAACAGCACCAACCATAACGGTTTCAGACTTTTGACGGTTGGGCGCGATGCTTCTGGATTTTTGATCCATCAGCGAGGTAACAAACAGATAAAGCGCCGTACCCACCACAACAATACCGCCAATGCGCCAATCCCAAAACAGAATCATAACCGTAAATACAGTCGCATTGATGAGTCCGCCTAAGATATCAACTAGGACCATGGGCGCAACCGTTTCCACGTTGTCCAATATGGTGGTGGAAACGCCGGTGATTTCGCCCAGACTGTTTTCATTGAAATATCCCATGGGGACGCTTTTCAGTCGATTTGCAATATCAATGCGCTTGTTCGCCGCCATAAAATAACCGGCGTGGGTTTGCTGTAATTGCGAAAAGTACTTGGTCACAGCAACGCCCAAAATACTTGCCAGAATCAATCCAAGCGCAATCCAAGCGGGCGTGCTGTCCCCTTGCCCTGTAAGAAGCGCCTGCACCACCACATAAATAGCACCGATTTCAAGCATACGGAAAATGGCGTTTATCAGACCAATGAGAAGTGATTTGTTGATATTTTTTCGTTCCGTCCCAGCAAACCACCATATTTTTTTAAGGGTTTCAATCATGCTGCATCACCGTCCTTCGTACCTAAATGCGCCTGCCACATTGAATGATAAAGCGAGCAATCAGTAAGAAGGTTTTCATGGGCTCCCACCGCCTCAATCTGCCCGTTTTGCACCACGATAATCTGATCCGCATCCGTAATGGTTGATAATCTGTGGGCAATAATAATCACCGTTTTCCCTTTAATGAGCTTTGCTACTGCTTTTTGAATCACAGCTTCGTTTTCAGGATCTATGTAGGCTGTAGCCTCATCAAGAATCACAATCGGAGCATCTTTCAACATTGCACGGGCAATGGCAATACGCTGTCGCTCGCCGCCGGAAAGGTGAGCTCCGCCACCACCAACCCTCGTTTCATAGCCATGCTCAAGCTCCCGAATAAAGCCGTCACAGCCGGCCGCTTTCGCCACAGCTTCTACCTCTTGATTGGAAGCGGAGCTCTTTCCCATGCGGATATTTTCCAGAATCGTATCATCAAACAGGTAGTTATCCTGCGATACAAATGCCGTTTGCTCATAAAGCTGCTCCAAAGGAATTTCCTTTACATCTACACCGCCTAGACTAATCGCGCCGCCGGTTACATCCCAAAAGCCCGCAATCAATTTAGCAATGGTTGATTTGCCGCCGCCGGAAGGTCCAACCAATGCTGTCATACTGCCCGCCGGAATGTTGAGAGTGACTCCATGCAAAATTTCCTTGTCTGCATGATATCCAAAGGAAACATTTTGCAGTGAAATATCATAGGTGGCAAGCTTTGCCGGCGCCGCAGCGTGCCGCTGCTCCTCCCCCTCCAAGAACTCGTCAATGGAGGCTACGGTTGTGCCGATTTTAGCAAGGTTATCAATAAAGCTCATGGCTTTTAAAAGAGGCGTCACCAGCCCCAAGCACAAAATGATGCAGGTGAGAAAGGTTTCAACAGTTAAGCTACCTGCGTGGTATAAAAGCCATCCGACAGGAAGCACCGTAACCAGCGTGGTGGGCGCAATGGAATATGCCAAGGACATGTTGAACTGACACCGCTTCATCCAATTGTAGTAGTAGGAAGCATTTGCTTTCACTCTGTCTGAAAACTTGGCATAGGAGTGCTTGCCTTGATTAAATGCCTTAATTACCTCAATGCCGCTGATATACTCGACAATTGTTTCGTTCATTTCCTGCGTGGTTTTAACAGCACTTTCCCAGTCTTTGCTATAACCTTTCATAATCGTCATCATGAAGACCATCCCCACCGGCAAGGACGCCAAGGAGAGCAGCGCCATGCGCCAATCTAAAACGAAAAGATATATCAGGACACAAATGGGGCCGATAATATTCGATGTCATTTCCGGCAGCAGATGTGCCAGGGTGGTTTCCATGCTTTCCACCTGATCCACAATTATTTGCTTGAGCCTGCCGCTTTTGGTATCCATCACGGTGCCAAGCGGGAGCTTCGGCAGCTTTTTTAAGACTCTTTGGCGAATCTCTTTTAAAATAGAAAATGCCGCCTGATGAGACAGTGCCAATGCAAAGTTATACAACAAGGTACGTACCAGATAACCTGCTAGACCTACCCCACACCAAATCAGATAATACGTCAGATCCTGATTTACACTTACCATACCAATAATTATTTGTGCTGCCGCTATGTAGGGAATGACGCCACCCAGCACACCGATCAGCGCACTGATAATCGCGCCCGACAAGCGTTTATGCTCCGACTCTCCCAGCTCCCAAATTCGTAGTAAGGAACTTTTCTGCTTCATGTTAACTCCTCCCAAATTATTAGTTATGACTAACTTATGATTTTATTTTTAGTTGGTTTTATGCCGTCGCATAAAACCAACTATGTGTGTTCTCATGTGCTAGGGGGCGAAAAAATCGTGCCAAACCCTGCCATATGATAGTCTCTTAGCATATTGATGTATTTTTTTGCTTCCTCATACTGCATATTGTGACGCACAACTTCAAAAACGCCCTCAAAATAGGCTGTTGTAATAATATGCAGAAACTCTTCGGTGACGATACCACGTTTTACATTTTCACAGCCAATCACCTCCATATACCGATAGGTGGATTCAACCTCAATGCGGACCATCTCGTCAATAAAGTGATGATACTTCGTGCCATACGAAGAATCGAGCAAGAGCCGGAACTCATCAAAGCGTGCATACATATAATCCAGCAGTTGTTCCATACTCTTAGAAGAATATTCAGGCATAGTATTTATTTTCGTTTGCCTGTCAAGCCCATGAAATATCTCCTGAGTACGACAGAAAGTCTGCAACATTTCCTGTACAACAGGTTCAACAAGCGCACTAAAAAGACCTTCCTTATCGCCAAAACGCGTATAGATAGAGCCGGTTGTTGTTCTCGCCGCAACAGCAATCGTCCTCATAGATGCATCCTTGTATCCACTTTTCAGGAATTCTTCTTTGGCACATTCAAGAACGCGCTCATAGACACCCTCAATTTGCTTGGCCACGAAACTGCTCCTTTCATAACATCGTTATAAAACAATGTTATGAATTTAGCACAGTAGAATAATTTTGTCAACTCTTTATCTCACATCATTTTGTCACCGCTACTAATTTTTTAATAGGATACATCAAAATTGTTCGGGATTAAGAATGTACCGGTAAAAAAAATCAATTTGGGATTGCTTATTTTTGTGGCGGCACAAGTAACATGACAACAAAAAGGACAAAGGTGTTTAAACCCTCGCCCTTTTTGCTGTTGTACTGCTAAAAAAAGCAATCATCCGAACCCAGTCCAAATGGGAACAAGATCCGGAATATCATTCTTTGCGAGCCACATCAATACTGAATATCATGCTATTTTAACACGAGAATTTGAACCCCCACAATTTAAAAATATGCTTTTGTAGGAACTCTGACAAGTGGGCCTAATCAGAAGACTGTAAACCAGCTTTTCATTTATACACTTCCCTCTTGAACTCATTCCCCTGTTTTTTCATAACGCAAGTCCACAACGTCGTTATCTTCAATTTCATATAAGCTGATGTTTTCCAGCAAAATTTTTCCCTTTTATGTAACAAGTCCGATATTGTCCCTAATCATATAAAATATCCATAATTAAAACGATAAACTTACCGCCCTCACTATCTTCTGTTTTCATCTTTAACGTGTCAATATGCTCATTATTTTAATGTTGGTGCCGCTTTGTCCGCAGGCACTTAGCGCAAATACAAATACAGATACAAGCAAAAGGGAATGCATATTCTTAAAAATAGAGTTGGGCCTCATGATGGCCGCCCAAGTCTTTTACGGCAGTTTCAGTAAAAATGTTGGCATTACTCGGCGTTTAGATATTCACGTATTGCGGCAATTGTAAGGTCCTTTTCCGCAATATTGTTTGTGATATCATCAATCAAGTCCGTTGCAAGGTCAAATTTCTGATGAAATCGTTGATTGTCCGCTAAGAATATTCTAGCTCTGGGGCGCGGGGTCATACCTTGAGGCCCAGCCCCTGTGACATAATTAATTATGACAATTACATCTTTGAAATTATCATTGTTCACGTCATAAAAATCCACAGCAGTCACGCTATCAAACAGCCCCACATAATTCTCTGTACTATTATTTTCGCAGTAATAAGGGAAAGAATAAATAACCTGATCCTCTACTGTTAAGAAAAATGAAACATCTTCAAAATCAACACTATTATCTGGCTCATAGGAAACAAGCCTCACGCTTCCCCAATCATCCAGTTCTACATCAAATGATTGATCTTGAATAATTCGCTTGTCATCTAAGAATACATTTAAATCATCTGCACCAGAGTCGGCAGCAGAAGAACCATCCGGACTTTCTGTTATGCCTTCATCGCCAGTTGACGAGGAGTCTTTTCCCTGGTTCCCATTCACCTCGTTCACCTTTGCAGCGCATGCACATAGCCCTAAAACCGACAACAATACTACTACCATCACAAATACTTTTTTTATCATGTCTATTACCTTTCACGTTTGCCTTTATCCCAAAATTTTAATACGATTGTTGTGTAGAAAATGGAACTGCGCTTTTACAATGTGATAGCCAATATAATGGCAGAAACTATCACAATTTAGAGTATAAACCATCAACCTTGTCGTAACCTTGCTTTTATCTTGTTTTAGCAAAAAGAAAACCCTGTACGGTTCTTGGCAGCAGGCTTTCTGCTTCCTTCGTGCATTTTCCCACCACCTGAATATTTGTCAAGAGCAAAGACTCGGATTAAGCACCCAACAAATCAACGTTTTTTCACAGGGCATTCCCTTTATTTTAAGATGGCTTTTAAGTTACAATTTGGACAACACCTTTCTCTCCATCCACTACAACTTCCTGCCCATCACTCAACATTTCAGTTGCGTTGCCACAGCCTAAAACAGCGGGAATGTTATACTCCCTTGCGACGATAGCGCTATGGGATAATGGTCCGCCTGTATCAGAGACGACCGCGGACGCTAGAATAAACAATGGCGTCCATGAAGGGTCGGTATATCGGCAAACTAAAATGTCACCTTGCTGCATTTTATAAAATTCCTGCAAGGTAAGAATCTTCTTAACTTTGCCTTGACAAATACCTTTATTGCCTGATACGCCTGTTAACGCATTCTCGTTACTAACCTTCCCGCCAAGCGAAAGGCCACTCCACAATTTTTCGTTTTGAGGACGGTTCACCTTTCTAACCGTAACTCGCTCCTTATAATTATGAGTCCCGGCAGTCAGCGCATATAGTTCCTCCAATGTAAGAAAAAGGATATCCTTTGGCTGCTCAAATAGTTCAGGAAACCGAAGCTCCAGTTCAAAAACTGCTCTGCGTGCCAATCCATAGCACATCTCGATCAGGTAAAGACTTTCTTCCCTGTTGACATGATACCCTCGTATTTCTTCAATCTTCTTACAAACCTTGGCAGCTTTCTTTGCAGAAAATCGCAAAGCGATTTTCTCAAGAATTTCCTGATATTTGTGGTTTCCTAAATCCTTGTTATCCGACTGTAACAAAACTTTTATCAAAGAAAAGAGCGGGATCATATCCTCAAACCATGATACGGAGCCAAATGCACAGTAGCTGCTGCTTGATTTCCATCCAAACTCATTGAGAAAATTTTGCAACCTGACGGAAAATTCAGGATAGTCGTCCCGAATGGTTTCTATGGCACTTCTATCCATAATTTTATAACTCGTAACAGCACTGTTTAAGTCTTTATGATCCTGAATATAAGCGGCCAGCTTTCTTAATGCGACGTTCAGTTCCCATGTTTTATAAGGCAAATCGCTTAGCAAATCGAATTCATCAATCTTTTTATCTATCCGGTGCAAAGTCGGATAAAGCAGCTTGGAAACAGCCACAGACGGGAAGATATTATAGCGAAAACGTACGTAAGCAATTTCTTCCGATAAGTTCATCAAAGCCTTTACATTCTGAATCAGCGCAGGGACTGATAGCCGGGAAACATCTGCCCCAGATATTTCCTCCAGTTCCTTTTTTATCTTGGAGAATGCACCGTCTGTATTTGAAGAATTTACCGCATAATTTGTAAATTGAGGCAGCAAAAAAGGGATATTCACAATTCGCGGAGAAATACGCATCGTACTTGCTGAGAAGGATAGTATCCCGTTTTCGTCCATGTTTAGCTCGCCGCCAATGGAAATACCTAATTCCTGAAAAACTTTTGATTTTGCCTGATCTATGATTTCACACGGTTCTACATCCAGAGGGTAAAGGGGCGTGGGGCAATGTTCAATCCAGTTATTGAGCACAGCTTTTTGTGATGCGGAAAGCTCCGGCTGACTTTTATTTGCTTTGTTTAAAGTGGTAATAGGGCGGGACTGTAATAGATATAGCTTGCCGCCTGAAATAGCCCATTCGATATCCTGTGGACTTCCATAATGCTGTTCCACCTTTTGACCCATTTTAAAGACTTCAAGCACTTGCTTTTCATTCAGGCAAAAACGGCTTCTTTGCTCCAAGGGTGTTTCTCTTTCCTCGATTCCTGTGGTGCCATAACAGATCAGAACACCTTTGTCACCCAATTTTTTATCGGCAATACGCTTGGACTTTTTGCTGAAGATATAGATATCCGGGGTTACTTTCCCAGAAACAATTGCCTCGCCAAGTCCCCATGAGGCATTGAGCATCATTTGATCTGGATTCTGACTGACGGGATCGGCGGTAAAAAGAACGCCCGACACCTCGCTTTCCACCATCTTTTGAATCACAACTGCCAAAGATATTTTGACCGCATCAAAGTTTGCCTGTTTGCGATAAGCAACGGCGCGTGCAGAATACAGGGACGCGAAGCACTTTTTTATAGCGATCGTAAGCGGCTCTCTACCAACAACGTTAAGATAGGTTTCTTGCTGCCCGGCGAAGCTTGCTTCCGGCAAATCCTCAGCGGTAGCTGAGGAGCGGACAGCCACTCTTACATTTTCTCCAAGCACAGCATAGCATCCAGCAATTTCCTGTTCCAACTCAGCCCAAAGCTGTCCGGACGCAATTTCAGAGCGAAGCGTTTCCCGATAAGCCGATGCCTGCTGGTCAAAGCCATTCCGCTTCATGTATTCGTCAAACGCATTTCCGGTAACGCAAAAGCCATCGGGAACAGGCAAACCGGCGTTAAACATTTCACCTAAATTTGCGCCTTTTCCTCCGACGATAGGAACATCTTCTTTTTTAATTTCCTGAAAACTTCTGATGTATTTCATGACTAAACCCTCCTCCATACCGAAGCTCATGCTTTCGGTTCGTTCAAAATATGCTTAAATCGAAGTGATACAGACGCTGCAATCACTCCTGATACGGCGAGAATCAGAACCCCGCCAATATAATATTGCTGCGGATAACTGAGTGAAAACTGAAACAGTATGGTTCCGATACTGCCACCAAGATTACGAATCAAATGGGCGGTGCTGTTTACTCCGGAGGCGTTATCCTTGGTTCGCGTGGCGGTATATCCCAATAATACGGACATTAATATCCCTGAGCCAAAGCCCAGCAGCCCCACAGCCAGTATGAAGAAGAATGGCATGAAAATGCTCCCTGCCAAACCTGCCAGCCAGCCAATTAGTATGGTCGGCCGTTCAGGAATTTTAATGAACGCTCCCAACACACTTCCGACCCCCATAAGGACAACGAATACTGCCAACAAATTCCCTGCCGTATCTGCACTGAAGCCCATAGAAAACTGCATCAAGCTTGGCAGATAAGCAAGACATACATTATAAAATGCTCCCAAAAGAACTACCTGAAGGCACAGGTTTCTCAGCAAAGGATCCGTTGCAAATTCCTTTGGAAGCAGTATATTTCCGTTTTTGGTGTCCTTCCATACCACAAAGAAAAGCAATACGGCGCTAAAAACAAGCAACAGATATTGCTGATGATAGGCTTGCTCGATCCCCAAGGTTGTGAGAAGAATCGCAAGAATCATAAGTAGATGCCGGCGGAAGTGAAAAGGCTCTGAATGCATAACCGGAACACTATCAGTAAGATTTTGAAATACCAACCAGAAGCTTAGCAGTTCAAGAGGAAGTAAGATATAAAAGATTGCCTGCCATGAAGCAATTTGAGGTAGATATCCGCCAGTCAAGCTGCCTAGCCCATTGAACACAATCTGCACCACGGCAAAGGCGGCAAAAACAGACGAGTACCTTTCCTTCTCAAATTGTTGACCAATTATACCATAGGTTGCCGGTACTACTACCCCTGCGCCTATTCCCATAACGATTCTCGCGATTACCAGTTGTAGCATAGAGCTGCTGAATGGGGCTATTACAGTGCCTATACCAAATAGCAAAGAACCGATAATAAAGTTTTTCTTGTTGCCAAATCTCTGACACAGCCCACTGGACAATATAATGACGGCTGAAGAAGCAAGCATATAGCTGCCATGTATCCATGAATAAAAAGAAACAGATTTAAAGCTGCTGCTGATTGCGGGCAAAGCGCTGCTGAAATAGGTTTGCATAATGGTGGAAGCACCCATGCAAAGCAACAACCCGATGAGAATGGCAGTCCTTTTAGGTCTGTTCAAACTAAACCACCTCCTTCAATAACAGTATAGCGCCACACTATGAAAAAATCAAATATTTTTCATAGTGTGGCCAAAAAGTATCAAAGTCGCGCAAGAAGCGATTTTTCAATGACTGGATACCACGAATCAAAACCAACACCTATCTTTTCTTTATGAGTGCACAGTATGGCCAACGTTGCAACAGCGGCGGCCAGTTCCTCATTAGATGCTGAGATAACAATTCCTTTATTTGCCCAAATTTGTCTGATCTGCTGTATGAAATACAGGTTATCCTCTGCGGTAATGGGATCGTCATTCCAGACCAATGATTCTAATAAACTGCTATATTCGTTGGTGTAAAATTTGTTTGTGGCTGTCTTATCTAAAAGAACATGCGCGAGATCCGCAAAAAAATCTTTCGGGGCTTGGTTCTCTTTCTCTATTATTGTTAAGATCTTTTTTCGTATTCTGTTTTTTTCATCGCGCAGGATCTCTTCATAAAGAGCTTCTTTATCTTTGTAAAAGGTGTAAAAGCCTCCTAATGATATGCCCACTTGATTAGTTAGCTGCTGTATTCTAAAATCTTTAAACCCTTGCTGCATAAACATTTGGGAAGCTGCCTCTTTGATTTTTATCTTCAGTTCTGCTCGTTCTTCCACAGTATATGGACGTCCCAATAAATTCACCCCCTCAAAATAGTTCTGTGTATATTATAATACCTTTCCATTCAAGGCTCGTCAACATAGCATCTCAGAAGATTATAAAAAGGCTTGTTATCGGAAAATGTATCAAAGGAACCGGCAATGAATTTACCATGGACATATTTAATGAAGGGCTTATTGATTTCATTCGTTTATACGTATACAATAGAATCAATATACGCTGCGGAGGAATACAAATGCTTGATTATATATCCGTCGAGCAGGCTTCTGAAAAATGGGGAATCACTAGAAGAAGAATTTAGAAGCTATGTGAGGAAAACAGAATTGATGGTGTTATCCGGTTTGGCCGCTCATGGGCAATTCCAAGAGATTCGGAAAAGCCAGCGGACGCAAGAAAAAAGAGGATGGATATGGGAAAAGAGGATGGATATGGGAGATGAAAATGAAAAATAGAGTTTTAATCGTAGACGATGACAAAGAGCTTTGCACTCTTATGAAAAAGTGTATTGAGCAAGAGAACTTATCCGCTGTTATTGCGCATGGTGGTATAGAGGGGCTGCGTCTGGCTGACGAAAATAAAAATAGCAATTTTCTTTCTCTTGTAATTTTGGACGTAATGATGCCGGATATAGACGGTTTTCAAGTTCTAAAAAAAATCAGGGAAACAAATAATGTCCCGGTACTTATGCTCACCGCCAGAAATGATGAGGAAGATAAGGTTTCCGGTCTTCGGCTTGGTGCAGATGACTATTTAACAAAACCATTCAGCATTAACGAGTTGATGGCTCGTGTCAACTCCCTGATTCGACGCTACACTACCTTAAACCCTACGGCAGAAACAGATTCGGAGTATATTGAGCTAAGCGGAATGGTGATTGATAAAGCCAATCGTATTGTCAGCATGAATGATCATGTCGTAGAGCTGACAGGAAAGGAATTTGATCTGCTTGCCTTTCTGGCAACAAATAAAGGGCGTGTATTTACCAAAAAACAGATTTATACGCAAGTATGGGAAGAAGAATATGCTTTTGATGACAATAACATTATGTCTTTCATCAGCAAATTGCGAAAAAAGATTGAACCTGACCCTGACCATCCCTTTTATATTTTAACAATTCGGGGTGTAGGCTATCGCTTCAATCAAGAGGCGTGAGATAAATATGAATACTTATCTGCTTTTGGGCTTGGTTCTTGCCCTACTTATGATAGCGTACCTTGTTTCTGTTTTGCGGCGTGTTCGAACGCAGCTTACATTGATAAAAGATGTTTTAGAAGATATCAAAAACGGAAATTTGAATCGGCGTGTTTTAGCAGGTGAGAGCGATATGACAAGACAAATTTGTTATGGTATTAACGAAATTGCAATCAACAGCCAATCACGGCTGATTCAGCAAAAACAATCAGAGCAGGCATACAAGCGGCTCATGACAAGTCTTTCCCATGATGTGAAAACGCCGCTTGCCTCATTGGTTGGTTATTTGGAGGCCATTGAAAGTAACATGGTTGCAGGCGAAGAAAAGGACGAATATATTCATGTTGCATCCAATAAAACCCATCAATTAAAGCATTTTGTAGAAAATCTGTTTGAATGGGTTAAACTGGATTCCGGGGAACAAATTTTTCACTTTGAACTTTTTGATTTGAATGAGTTATCCCGTAATGTTATAGCTGATTGGATTCCCATTTTAGAAAACAGCCATTTTGCATACGCATTTGATATACCGGAAACAGAGTATTCTATAAGCATAGATGTAAACGCATATACCCGTATTCTCAATAATCTCTTACAGAATATGATTACCCACAGTGAGGGTAATCATATGGCTCTGCATATTTTTGGAAATGAACAGCAGGCCAAAATTGTAATTACAGACAATGGAAAAGGGATTTCACCCGATGATCTTCCGCATGTTTTTGAAAGAATGTATCAGTGCGATCACTCACGATCTGCCAAAGGAAACGGGCTTGGCCTTTCTATTACAAAAGAGCTTGTCAGTGCGCACAAAGGGACGATTACAGCGGCCAGTATTTCCGGCTCCGGAACGACATTCACAATTCTATTGCCGAAGGCCCTGTGACAGCACAGGGCTTTCTTGCTGCTAAAACAAGATAAAAACAAGGCTGCGGCAAGGTTTTGGCAAGGTTTATGCCTTATACTTTTCATTGTGATGATTTCTGCCATTCTGTTGGCTATCACATTGTGAAAGAACAGTGATTGAAAGTGAGGAAATTCTATATGAATGAGTTCGTGATTGAAACAACGCAATTGACAAAAGTTTATGGAAATCAGAAAGCGGTACATTCAGTCAATCTTCATGTAAAGAAAGGCCGAATTTACGGACTTTTAGGACGGAATGGAGCCGGAAAAACCACGATTATGAAAATGATTTTAGGGCTTACTTCCATCACTTCCGGCGAGGTGGATGTATTTGGAAAGAATATTAAGGGCCGGGAAAAACGGGTATATCCCCGTATTGGCGCTATTATCGAAACGCCCGGGTTTTACCCAAACCTGACCGGGACGGAAAACTTGGAGATTTTCGCAAAGCTGCGTGGTACAGCCGCACCGCACGCAGTTGAAACCGCATTGAAAGTAGTAGGCTTACCTTATAAAGACAAAAAGCTGTTCAGCAAGTATTCCCTCGGAATGAAGCAGCGCCTTGGTATTGCCAATGCTATTTCGCATGATCCGGAACTGCTGATTTTGGACGAGCCGACGAACGGCCTTGACCCTATCGGCATCGCAGAAGTACGAGATTTTATTAAAAATTTGAGCATTGAGCACGGAAAGACGATTCTCATTTCCAGTCATATTCTTTCGGAAATCTCATTATTGGCTGATGATATTGGAATCATTGACCATGGAGTTCTGCTGGAAGAAAACAGTATGGATGAGCTGAAACGGAAAAACGGAAAGTATATTCTGCTGCAGGTTTCCGATGTTCCAAAGGCGTCCCTGATTTTGGAGCAGCAATTCAAGGTCAAGAATTATTCTGTACAAGACGACCATATTCTAAGGCTTTATGATACTTCTATGGATATGGGTGAAATCAATAAAGCCCTTGTGACGCAGAACGTAACAGTTATTAGTTCTCAGCTTTGTAATGACACCTTAGAGGACTACTTTAAAAAAATCACAGGAGGGGAAGGCATTGCTTAAGCTTATTCAAACAGAGTTCCTGAAACTCCGCCGCAGAAAACTTATCTGGGTTATGATGCTGGCTGCCCTCGTTATGCCGTTTTTTGCATTCTTATATTTTCATTATTTCGGGAAAGCAGGCGTTGAACCGGTGCAGTTTTATAAATGGTCTGCGTTCGGGTTCACATTTTTGATGATCCTGCCTTTTGTTTTGGGAATGCTCTGTACCATACTGATGCACGACGAAAATCAGAACGATATGCTCAAACAGCTTTGGATCGTGCCGATCAGCAAGATGGGATATTTTTTCAGTAAACTCTTTATCGTTTTGCTTTACTCTGTTTGTTTCATGCTGCTTACAGCCGCCGCTTCTGTATTGTTCAGCGTACTTCCCGGATACGTCGCATTTGAATGGGGAAGCGTACTGTTTCTGCTGGAAAAATGTTTGGAGATTGGCGTTCTTACAGCCTTTTCCATGCTGCCGATTTTGGCAGTCGCGGCCTCGCAGAAGGGATATATTCTCTCGGTTTGCATTACCTTAATTTATAGCTTTCTCGGTTTTTTTATCATACCAGTCAACATGTACCTGCATCCTTTATCCAGTCTGTCCGTCATCATCGCAAGGAATGGAGATATTCCCGGTCTTGCATTTACACAAGCAATTAATGTCCCAATGGCGTTTTTTTGCATTTGCGTCTGGGATATTGCCGCAGTGCTTCTTGCTAATATCACATTGGGGAGAAGAAAGTGAGGCAAAGAATGGGAACATACCTTTGGGCGGAACGCCAAAAGCTTCGCCGTTCCAATATTGTTTGGCTCGCCGTTTTTGCAACTGTTATGGTAGCGGTCATTGTTTTTCTAGGAGGGCAGGAAGTGTATGACGGCTCCCGGAATATAGACAATGCAGGCTGGTATATGACAACAACGCAGCCATGGGCAACCTTTTTGGTTCTTCCGGCAGTTATAGCCCTCTTAGGCAGTTATATGATTTGCCGTGAAGAACAGGATGACACGATAAAATCTCTGCAGCTCATTCCCGTAAACGCGGTAAAATTAACCGCCGCAAAGATGATGATTACTTTCTTGTTCAGCGTACTGATTTACTTGCTGCTCTTTGCTATCACATTTTTGGTTGAGGCGACGCTGCATCTTTCTGATTTGTCGGCAGCCATGATTTTAGGTTTTCTGAAAGCATATTTTCTGGATGGTCTAGCCGTGTTTCTTGCGATCTCACCCATTGTCGCTTTGGTATCCCACATAAAAAAGAGCTATTGGTTAGGTCTGGTGATTACTGAAATGTTCTCTTTCTCTGGGTTATTTATGAGTATGTCTAATACGGTAAAAGCCATTTATCCTATTACAGCTGTATTTACGATTTCCGGCTACTATGATGCATCAACAAGTCAAGTAATACTTAGCTCCATTAGTCTATTGCTTTGCGGCTGCATGTCTGTCCTTATACTGAAAAGCCTGAAGCATAGTAAAGAAAGTTGAAGTAGGTCATCTCAAAATGAAGAAAACTAAGAAACTGATTGTACTAATTATATTGGTGGTGCTCTTTGGTATGCTGCACCGTTATACCGAAGAAAAATTTAAAAATGACCCACCCAAAGGAGTTACTGAACAGCTCGTTGAATGGGTTGGCCAGTTTGGTCACTGATTACAAACCATGCACAAAAGTGTTGATTTAATAAACAATAATAGAAAGGCAACTGCTTATGCAAAAGAAATTATATAGAATTCGATAGGGCAAAAAAATTGCCGGTGTTTGTGGCGGTATTGCCAAATATTTTGATGTAAAGCCTAAATTGATAAGAATACTTTGGCTGGTATTTTTTGCACTATACGGAAGCGGGCTTGTGGCCTATATTCTGTTTACAATTTTTGTACCGAAAGAGCCACGAAACTTTATGGATTGAGCTATGCTCTCTTTTGTAGACGGTGTGTCTATCATGCTATTAACCAACGTTACAATTCTATTAACGCATCAATGCTTTTGTTACAAACTTGTCCTGGTCAAGCATTTTTGTAACACCACTGTCTAATTTAGTCTAATGAATTC
>NZ_DALZCH010000071.1:0-17261 GCF_031978065.1 Oscillibacter sp. | reverse complement strand
AAAACTCGTTGGCAGAGAACACGCCCTTATAGTTGATGCCCGAAATACTCATAAACATGGGCAGGCCCGCGCCGGAACCGATGAACACGGCCTCGAAGCCCTCCTCCTCCATCAGCTCGTCGATGGAGATGGTGCGGCCCACCACGGTGTCCGTGGCGACGGTGACGCCCAGCGCCTTCAACCCGTCCACTTCCTTCTGGACAATGGCCTTGGGCAGACGGAACTCAGGGATGCCGTACACCAGAACGCCGCCCGCAAGGTGCAACGCCTCAAACACGGTGACGTCATAACCCTTTTTGGCAAGGTCGCCCGCGCAGGTAAGACCCGCGGGGCCGGAGCCGATCACGGCCACCTTGTGCCCATTTTGCGCGGGTCTGGGGGGCGCGTCGCAGGCGTGGTTGTTGTGCCAGTCGGCAACAAACCGCTCCAGTCGGCCAATGCCCACCGGCTCGCCCTTGATGCCGCGGACGCAGTACTTCTCACACTGGCTCTCCTGCGGGCAGACCCGGCCGCACACGGCAGGCAGAGAGCTGGTCTGGGCAATGATCTGATACGCCTCTTCAAAGTTGCCCTTGGCAGCCTCGGCGATGAACTCGGGAATATGAATCATCACGGGACAGCCGCTTACACAGGGCTTATTCTTGCAGTTAAGGCAGCGCAGCGCCTCGTCCAGCGCCATTTCCTCGGTATATCCCAGCGTGACCTCTTCATAGTTCTTGTTGCGGACGTTGGGGTCCTGCGCGGGCATGGGATTCTTCTTCAATGACATATTAGGCATATCACTCGGCCTCCTTGCTGAACAGATTGCAGGTTTCCTCATGCTTGTGCTTCTCAAAGTCGCTGTACATCCGGCTGCGCTTCACCGCCAGATCCCAGTCAACCTTGTGCCCGTCGAAATCGGGGCCGTCTACGCAGGCAAACTTTGTCTCGCCGCCAACGCTCAGGCGGCAGCCGCCGCACATGCCCGTGCCGTCGATCATGATGGGGCTCATAGACACGGTGGTGGGGATGCCGTAAGGCTCGGTGGTCTTAGAGACGAATTTCATCATAATCATGGGGCCGATGGCAAAAATCTCGTCGTACTGGTTGCCGGCGTCGATCAGCTCCTTCAGCGCGTCGGTGACCAGACCTTTCCGTCCGTAAGACCCGTCGTCGGTACAGATTTCCAGGATGGAGGAGGCAGCCTTAAACTTGTCCTCCAAAATCACCAGATCCGCGCTTTTAAAGCCGATGACCGCATGGACTTCCGCCCCGTCGTCGTGGAACTTTTTCAGCACGGGGTACGCAATGGCACAGCCCACGCCGCCGCCTACTACGCAGACCTTCTTCTTTCCCTCCGTCTCGGTGGCCTTGCCCAGAGGGCCGACAAAATCCTGAAGACAGTCGCCCTCATTCAGATGGTTCAGCTTCTCCGTCGTGGCACCCACAATTTGGACAATGATGCTGACAGTGCCCTTCTCGCGGTCGTAATCATGGATCGTCAGGGGGACGCGCTCGCCGTTCTCATCCACCCGAAGGATGATGAACTGGCCGGGCTGGGCCTTCTTTGCGATCATGGGGGCTTCAACCTCAAACAGCACAACGGTGGGCTTGAGCGCCTCTTTTCTCACGATTCGAAACATAGTTTTCCTTCTTTCCTCATATTGCTCTTGCCTGAATTTCACAGTACTTTCATGTTAGCACACGGGCCACAGTGCGTCAAATCAATTCCCTAGTTTTTTTGTCAAAATTTTAACTAAATTTTTGTGCCATTTGTAGATATCAGACGGGCAGCCGCTTTTCCACAGTCTTTCGACTGCCCGACCCCTTGCTCCATCGCATCGGCCCACTTCTCAGCACAGCAGCGTGATCTCCCGGCCCTCCGCCTGAATAAGTTTCTCCTGCCTGAGATGCTTCAGTTCCCGCATCATGGCGCTGCGGTCCGTGGCGATATAATCCGCCAGCATGCTCAGGGAAAACGGCAGGGTGAAGGTGTCGCTCCCCTCCCGCTCGGCCTGCTGACGAAAGTAGCACAGGAGCTTATCCCGGATGGAGCGGCGGGAGAGCACATCCACACGCCCCGCCAACGTCTGGGCCTTCTCGGTAATCAGTCTCAGCATGTTCCGCACCAGCAGGCTGTGGTGCTGGCAGGCTTTCTCACACCGTTTTAATATGTGGGGAAAATCAATATACAGCACGTCGCAGGCCGTCCGGCACACCACCTCCAGACTGTCGCTCACGTCCCCGGAGAAGGCAAGACTGCGGCCAAAGACATTTCCGGCGGTGAGGTTTTCCAGAACTGTTGAGACCCCGTCCTCGTCAATGCGGATGAGGGAGGCCTCCCCCCGCTCCAGAATCCCCACCTGCTCCCCGGTGCGGCTGAAATCGTAGACTACCTCCTCGGGGCGATAACTCTTTTGCACCGCCTGAAAGCAGTTAAGCATGGCAAGATAATTCTCGTAGCTGATTCCTTCAAAAATCGGGCTTCCCTCCAATTCCTCTTTTGACAGCATGAGAGTGCCTCCCTTTTAATTTTGTTGCATTTATCACATTTTAACATAAATTTTTGCCATTGTAAAGTTTCTTTTCCCGGACAATGCAATTTAAAAATTTGTTCATCATTCACAGGTAAAAATCGGTTATAGTAAATTTACAAATTCCGGCACACCATTGCCAGAATAAAAAATGAAGAGAGGTATGCGTGTGAACATCGCTTATTTCCTGACGCCGAAGAACAGCGTGTCCTATCTGTATGACGATTTCACGTTTCGTCAGGGTCTGGAAAAAATGCGGCGGCATGGCTACTCCGCCATTCCCGTCATCGCACGGGACGGAACCTATATCGGCACCGTCAGCGAGGGCGATTTCCTCTGGCGGCTGCTGGACGCGGAGGACGCACAGGACGGGGTTTTTACCAAAAAGACGGCGGAAAAGCTGTTTGTGCAGGACCTTCTTCGGGACAATACTTATACAGCCGTCCCCATCACCGCTTCTATCGAGCATTTGCTCTCTCTGGCCCTGAATCAGAATTTTATTCCGGTGGTGGACGACCTGGGGAAGTTTATCGGCATTGTCACCCGGAAGGACATTCTCAGCCGCCTATCCCAAAGCGCGGAATTCGCGGTGGGGCCCCAGCTTCAAAGGATTGTCTGAGCTTATCCCACCCCGGGGTGCGGCGCATAAAAGAACCGCGCCGGGAGAGGGACAACCTCCCCCCGAGGAGTATCACAGCACAAAACAGCCCGGACCTGATTGGGTCCGGGCTGTTTTCTTTCCGACTTTTTCCGGTTGCTCCCGGGGCAGAAGAGTGAAGCGGTCTAAACTGCGGCGGTAAGCAGACAGGCTATTCGCTTCGGCTTACACTCGACCACCAATATCAATTGTTGTCTCCATCTCGTCTCCGCCGCTGGTCAGGATTGTCACAATCAGCCCCGTTCCGTCCTCCGAAAACGCAAGCTCCCTGATATACCCGCCGTCCTCCGGCAACTCCACGGACGCAAGATACCTGCCCTCGTAATCATAGATCTCGGACCAGAAGGAGTAGACCGCCGTTGTGAGATCATCGCCCCGCCAGATAAGATTCGTGCCCGCAATATCCTTTACAAACTGTTCCGCTTCGGTGTCAAACACACAGTAGATCAAGTTTTCCGGCCCCGTATGACCCTCGACAACAATATATTTTCCAACCGGATATTGGCCCATCAGCGCATTGATGGACTGGTTGTGCTCCGCCAGGTCGTAGTCCATGCCGTGATAGGTAAAGATGCTTGAAAAGACGGTTTCTCCAGCCACATCGGGTAAAGACGCCTGCTCCGTCTCCGCCAACAGTGCCACCGCCGCTTCACTTTTTGGATTTGTCAAAAAGCACACAGCCACCGCTACGCAGGTGCATACAGACACTGCGACGACCCAAAACGCCGGCCTTTTATAGTGCAGAACGGATTTAATCCGTTCCTTCACCCCCACCTCGCCAAAGGCCAGCGGACAGGCCATCCTCTTTTTGCCCGAAACGCTGCACGAAAGCAGCGCCTCGGAATAGGCAATTCTGTCGCCTTTTTCCATTGAAGAAACAACCTCTTCATCACAGGCCAGCTCGATGTCCCGGCAAAACAGGCCGTATGCCAGCCATATGAGAGGATGAAACCAATACACCGCCAGAAGCAGAAATCCCAGCGGCTTCCACCAGTGGTCCCGGCGTTTCAGATGTGCCAGCTCGTGGGCAATTACATAGGCCTGCTGCAATTCGTTCATGCTGGACGGAAGATAAATGCGGGGCCTTGCAATGCCCAAAAGAAACGGCGTTCTGATATCATCGCAAACCCAGATAGCATCCCGGACATGGAGCGACGGCTTTACCCGCCTGTACAGTTTCAGATAGCTGATCCCCGCATACAGAAGCATGACCGCTATCCCCGTAAGCCAAACCCATGGCAAAAGCTCCGTCAGCCCGCCGCCGGTACCGCCCAGCTTCCCCGCACTTTCGTAGGCATAATTATCGAAATACGCGTTGAACGGCGCATCGATTGCATTTAAGCCCGAAGTGATATCAAACGAACCGCCTGTAATCGCCGACCGGGAAGCAGTCTGTGCGCTTGGAATCAGGCTGAACATACTCTCGAATGAAACCGGGCACACCAGCCGAAGGGCGACCACAGCCCACAAAGCGCAGGGCGCCCACTTAGGCGCTTTTTTCAGTAAAAAGCGCAGGGCAGCCACGGCCAAAATCAACCATCCTGCTGCGATGCTCCTATTTAATATCTCGAGAAATACCGCGTCCATGGCTCACCCCTCTTCCACAGCATCGTCAATCATGCGGCGAATTTCCGCCGCCTCCTCCACTGACAAGTCCTTTCTCCGGGTAAACGCGGCGATGAACGCCGGAAGCGAACCGTCAAAGGCGTCGTCCACAAATTGCCTGCTCTGCACCGCGTAAAACTCCTGCCGGGACAAAATGGATGTAACCGTGCCGCCCTCGTTTTTAAAAATTCCCCGGTCGCAGAGCTTGCGAAGCACCGTATAGGTGGTGGAGCGGTTCCATTTTAGCTCCCCCTCACACAGCTTCACCAGCTCCCGCGAGTGCAGCGGCTCGTTCTCCCAAATAATCTCCGCAAAACGGGACTCCACGGCCCCAAGCTTCATTTCAGGCATAAAGCGCCCCCGATCCAGTCTACTCTGAATAAACCAGACTCAGTTTATTCCAAGTAAACCGGTTTGTCAATATGGTTTTTGAACCAGCCAAACCGCCTGTCGGCTTAAAAGCAGAAAAATACGCTGTACCCGGCTTTGGGCCGGGTACAGCGTAGGTTATAGGTTGGCTGGGCCACGCATTATTCCTGCGCGTCAATCCGCTCCTTCAGTTCGTTCAGATACATCCAGCGCTCGGTTTTTTCCTCCAGCGTCGCCTGCACCGTCTCCTGCCGCCCCGTCAGCGCCTGAAGCTTCACATAATCACTGCCGCAATCCCCCATTTCGGTGGCTACGGCCTTCAATTCCTCCTCCAACGCAGCTATCTCGCCGTCGATGCTCTCAAACTCCCGCTGTTCCTTGAAGGTGAACTTCAGCTTCTTTTCCCTCGGGCGGCGGCTGTCCTCCCGGTCAGCCTTTTCCGGGGCTGCGGGCCGCTCCGCTTCCTGCCGCTTGCGCGTATAGTCCGACCAGTTGCCGGTGTACCGCTCCACCCGGCCCTCCTCGCCCACAGCAAAAATCTGCCCGGAAAGCCGGTCCAGAAAGAACCGGTCGTGGGACACCGCAAGAACCGGGCCGGGAAAGGTGTCCAGATAATCCTCCAAAATAGAGAGGGTGGTCACGTCCAAATCGTTGGTCGGCTCGTCCAGCAGCAGCACGTTGGGCGCGGACATCAAAATGCTGAGCAGATACAGTCTTCGCCGCTCACCACCGGAAAGACGGCCCACGGGAACCGATTGCAGCTCCGGCGGAAACAGAAACCGCTCCATCATGTCCTTGGCGGAGAGGGTTCCCTCCTCCGTTTTCACCTCGTCGGAGATGCCCCGGATAAAGTCATACACCCGCTGGTTTAAATCCAACTCCCGTCCCTCCTGCGAGAAAAATCCGATCCGCACCGTGGCCCCCACGTCCACGCTGCCGCCGTCCGGCTCCAGGCGCCCGGCAATCAGGTTCAGCAGAGTGGATTTTCCCGCGCCGTTGCGGCCCACGATGCCGATGCGGTCGTCCCGCAAAACGCCGTAAGAAAAATGGGAGAGGACAGTTTTTCCGTCAAAGGCTTTGGACACATCGTCCAGCTCAATAATTTTCTTTCCAAGTCGGCTGGCTGCGGCGGAGAGCCGCACGGCCTCGTCCGCTTCCGGCGCATCCTGATCTTTCAAGGCTTCATACCGCTCGATCCGATCCCGGCTCTTGGTGCTCCGGGCGCGGCAGCCCCGCATGATCCACTCCCGCTCGACCTTTAAAATCGCCTGACGCTTCCGCTCTCCCGCCTGCGCGATCTCGGCGCGCTGCTCCTTCAGCTCCAGATATTTGGAGTAGTTCGCCTCGTAGTGATAAAGCTTTGCCCGGTCCACTTCGGTGATGCGGTTTGCCACCCGCTCCAGAAAATAGCGGTCATGCGTCACCATCACAAGACCGCCGGTCCACCGGCGCAGCCGCTCCTCCAGCCAGGAAACCATCTCCGCGTCCAGATGGTTCGTCGGCTCGTCCAGAATCAGCACATCCGCCGGGTGAATCAGCGCCGCCGCAAGGGCCACCCGCTTGCGCTGTCCGCCGGAAAGCGTACCGATTTTCTGCTCCGTGTCCGAAATCCCCAACCGGGTCAGCATGGAGACGGCCTCGTACTCGTTCAGCGCCCGAAACTCTTTGGGAAAGCTGAGAAACACCTGCTCCAAAACGGTGGCGCCGTCGTCCAACTCCGGGTTCTGGGAAAGAAAGCTCACCTGCACGTTGGGATCCCGGCGCACCGTGCCGCTATCCGGCTCAATCACCCGAGCTAGCACCCGCAAAAAGGTGGACTTTCCGGTTCCGTTCACGCCGATGACGCCCACCCTGTCGCCCTCGTTCAGATAAAAATTCACATCCTCCAACAACTGCCTGCCGCCAAAGTTGATGGACAGCCGTTCTGTCGAGATCAGCATAGGGTCCTCCTTCAAGGCCCGGACACAGGGTCCGCACCGTTTGTTTTCTTCTCTATTTTACTACACCCGTCCCCATCGCGCAAGCCGGATCAGCTTGCCCTGCCGCCCGGCGTGTGCTAAAATAGCCGAGAAGCAATTATTTTTCAGCTTTCAGCCGTGTTTTTTAGCCTTGTGGCAATTCATCATCACCCCGCGACGGATTTTGCCGCCGGAGGAAGGGAGCGCAAGCCATGCCCTATATTTCTCACCGCGTTCTGGATGCGGAGGCCGGTCTCACCGTCCGCCATATTCTAAAGCAAAAACTGCACTTTTCCTCCCATGCTATCTCCCGCCTGACCCGCGCTGAGGGGGGCATTCTGGTAAACGGACGGCCCGCCCGCACCACCCTTGTCCTTTCCCCCGGCGACACGGTGAGCGCTGAGAGCGGGGACGTCCGCCAGCAGCGCGAGGCCCCCGTGCCGGGGCCGTGGCCTCTGCCGGTGATATGGGAGGACGAGCATCTTTTGGTTGTCAACAAGCCTGCGGGCATGACGGCCCACGTATCCAATTTCCTGCCGGACACCCCCACCGTGGCAGGCGCGCTGGCCTACTCCCGTGGAACGGACTTCATTTTTCACGCGGTCAACCGTTTGGACAAGGGTACCACAGGGCTGATGGCGGTTGCCAAAAGCGGCCACGTTCACGATCTGTTGCGCAAAATCCTTCATACTGGAGGATTTTTTCGGGAGTACCGGGCCGTGTGTGAGGGGGTTCCCCAGCCAGCGGAAGGAATCATCGACCTGCCCATCGGGCGGGACGAAGCCTCCGTCGTCCGCCGCACCGTCCGTCCCGACGGGCAGTCCGCTATCAGCCGGTCTCAGGTTTTGGAGACGCGGAGCGGCTTGTCTCTTCTTCGGCTGCTTCCCGAGACGGGACGCACCCACCAGCTCCGGGTCCACATGGCGGCGGTGGGCTGCCCTCTGGCGGGAGACTGGCTCTACGGCACGGAGGACCCGGACCTTATCGCCCGCCCGGCTCTCCATTCTTACCGGATGGCACTGACCCATCCCATTACCGGTCAGCCGCTGGAGCTTTTCGCTCCCCTGCCGGAGGACATGGCCCGCCTGCTTGAGAAATCCGGACCCACAGACAAAGAACTGACAAAATAAGCCGCCGGGAGACGAAGCTGTCTCCCGGCGGCCTTTTTTACTTCATGGTGGTTTTCAGCGTTTCCAGATTCCCTTCCATCAGCGTGAGATAGGTGGCTCCCGCGTCCATCTCCGCCTTGGAAACGTTGTGGCAGCTATGGAATAGCGCGGTCTGCGCACCGGTGGCCTCCGCGATGCTGTCCGCCACCAGATGGTTGGAAAATTCGATGTAGTACACCGTTCCAAGACCTTCTTCCTTCACCTTCTCCGTCAAAAACGCAATGGTGGCGGCGGAAGGCTCGGTCTGGGTGCTGCATCCGGGGAAAGCGGCATAGCAGTTGATTCCGTATTCATCCGCAAAGTACCGCAGGGGGAAGCGGTCGCCAAACACCATGGTCTTATTGGAAACCGTTGCAAAGAAGTCCTCAAACTCCTTGTCCAGCGCCATCAGCTTTTCCGAATAGTCCGCCGCGTTGGCCCGATAATTTTCCGCGTGCGCCGGGTCCAGCTCGGCCATTCGCTCGCCGATGGCGGTGGTGATGGCGGCGGCGTTCACCGGGGATGTCCACACATGCTCGTCGTACTCCAAAACCTGCCCGGCTCCGTCCTCGTCATGCTCGTCCTCATCGTTGGCGTGGGCATCTTCATCGTGGTGCTCTGCGGCTTCGTCATGCGCATCCTCGTCGTGGTCATGGTCGTCTCCGCTGTGGCTGTGGTCCTCCTCTGCGGTCATGCCCTCAATTTCGGCCTCTTCCTTCAGCTCCACGCAGTCCATCATTTTCATGCGGCTCACACCGTCGTCCACGGTCTTCAAAAGTGTCTCCACCCATGTGTCGGACTCGCCGCCCAGATACAAAAACAGGTCGCTGCTTCCCACGTTTACGATATCCTTTGGCGTGGGCTCATAACTGTGGCTCTCCGCCCCGGGGGGCAGCAGCAGCGTCACCTCCGCCAGATCGCCGCACACGGCCCGGGCAAAGTCATACGCGGGGAACACGGTGGCCGTCACCCGCAGCTTGGCTTCCTGCTCCTGAGAAGAAGCTGCGCCTTCCGCGCTTTGCGCGGCGCCCCCCGTCGCACCGCAGCCAGCCAGCACCACTGCGGCGGACACCACCGCCAGCAGCTTCAACATATTTATCTTCAATGTAATGCTCCTTTCAAATTGAGAACGATTTTCATATTCAGAAGTATAGCACAGCCAAAATAAAATTGCAACCCCAAATTTCCCAGTTTTTTTACTTTTAGGATAACACCGCACAAAGGTAAGTGTGGGATTCTTGCGTCAGGTTTTTCGGCAGACAAAGTAAAACCGCAACCCAGCGGAAAACTCCTACCGCAAAGCAGAAAGTGCGGTCTCAGTTGAAGCGTTTCGCCTCGAATATTCCCGATGAGAAAGCCCCCGCGCTCCGCCTTGTGGAGCGCGGGGGCTTTATTTTACCTTAATAAATTATGGTCGCTATCGGTTCCAGTTCATCAGCGCCCGTTTTTTCACGCCGGAAACGATGCCCATGGCGGCATACAGTGTGACGATGGAGGAGCCTCCATAACTGAAAAAGGGCAGCGTCAGCCCAATGACGGGCATGACGAACAGGCACATGCCGATGTTCTCCACCGTCTGGAAAATCAGCATTCCCGCAATGCCCACGCATACCAACCGGGCATAGTCCGTGGTGGCCCGCCGCGCCACCCACAGGCAGCGCAGGATAATCGCCGTCAGCAGCACAATTACCAGAAGACACCCAAAAAAGCCCAGCTCCTCGCCAATCATGGCAAATATAAAGTCCGTATGCCGCTCCGGCAGAGCACCCCGGCCCGCCTGAGTTTGGGTCCCTTGAAACAGCCCCTGCCCAAACCAGCCGCCGCTGCCCAGCGCCAGCAGTCCACGGGTCTGCTGCCAGCCAACCCCCCGTGGGTCAAAGCTGTGTTCAAACAGCACGCGAAACCGGTCCGCCATGTGGGAGGGCAGCTTTCCCATAAAATACAGCGCCAGAACTCCCGCCGCCATTCCCCCGCCGCCGAGAATAAACCACCGCCACGCAACCCCCGCCACCAGCGAGACGCACACAAAGATGAACACATAGACCAGCGCACTTCCCATGTCGCTGGACACCACGTAAATCAGCCCCACCATAAACAGGAGGTGGCCCGTTGGCCCCGCCACACTGCCAAGGCTCTTCAGCTCCCGCCGCCGCTCCTTCACCCATTCAAGCTGCTTGGACAGAAGAATGATAAAGGCAATTTTCACCACCTCCGCCGGCTGGATGGAAAAGGGCACATGGGGAATCTCCAACCACGCCCGGTTTCCATTTCGTACGACACCCAACGGTGTTCGCAGCAGCAGAAGAAGAACTATGCTGGCCCCCAGAATGAGCTTCCAGTGCTTCACCAAAAGCTCCACGTTTACCATGGACAGCAGCACGTAGGCAACAAGACCAATCAGCATGGCCGCGCCCTGAACACCTACAAATCGAATCATACTGCCGGTCCCCATGTATCGAGTGGCGCTGGCAATCAGCACCATTCCAAACAGAGTACACCCGCAGCAAAGGCCCAGCAGGACCAAATCAGCCTGCTGAAAAAAATCGGACAGTGTGGCGCGAAGACGGTTGAACATGGCAGCTCCTATCAGAAAAACCGTGATTTTACAGAGTATATAGTATACCACAGGAGGTACGGCGTGTAAACCAATGAAATTTGTTTTTACACGGAGGAAAAACTGTGCTATACTATTTCCGGTAATTTTTTAGGGCACGTCCACCGCATTTTTGGCCAAGGCCGAAAATTGCGCGGCGGCGTTCCGGGAGAGGAGGCGGAAAAATGGAGTATCTGTCCCACAGCGAGGCCGAGACGGAATTACTCGGCGAGGCGCTGGGAAAGCGTCTGTCACCGGGGACCGTGCTGGCCTTTCAGGGTGAGCTGGGCATGGGGAAAACGGCGTTTACACGGGGGCTTGCCCTGGGACTTGGCTGTACGGGCCAGGTCACAAGCCCCACCTTCACCATTGTCAACGAATACGAGGGCCGCATTCCTCTGTTTCACTTCGATATGTACCGCCTGCCGGACTCCGACGCGCTGTTTGACATCGGCTGGGAGGATTACCCGGGCCGGGGCGGCGTGTGCGCCGTGGAGTGGAGCGAGCGGGTGGAAGACGCGTTGCCGGAGGACACGGTGTGGGTGCGCTTTTCCCGCCGCCCGGAGAGCGACGGCTGGCGCGGCATTACGGTGGAGGGAGTGGACGGCTTTTGAAAATTTTAGCGATGGAAACCTCCGCCAAGGCATGCTCTGCCGCCGTGACGGAGGACGGGCAGGTGCTGGCCTCCTGCTATCAGAACACCGGGCTGACCCACAGCCGGACTCTCATGCCTATGGTGGAATCTTTATTGAAAAACGCGGATTTAAGCGTGGCTGATTTGGGTCTGATTGCCGTGGCCGCCGGGCCAGGGTCCTTTACCGGCATCCGCATCGGCGTGGCTGCCGCAAAGGGGCTGGCCTTCGCCGCAAATCTTCCGGCCGCAGGCGTTTCCACGCTGTACGCCATGGCGCTGGGGCTGAGCCATATGAATGGCCTGATTGTCTGCGCAATGGACGCCCGCCGGGCGCAAGTCTACAACGCCCTATTTGAAGCGAAGGACGGCAAGCTCACCCGTCTATGCGAAGACCGGGCCATCGGCCTTGCGGATTTGGCCGAGGAGCTGCGCGGCGACCCCCGCCCACTCATTGCCGTGGGCGACGGCGGCGCTCTGTGCCAGCGAGCGCTGGAGGAGGCGGGAATCTCCTGCGCCTTAGCTCCCGCAAGGCTTCTGCATCAACACGCCGTGGGCGTGGCCCTTGCCGCCGGAGAGCTGGCCGAAGCAGGCGCGCTGACCACAGCCCAGAACCTTTCCCCCGTATATCTGCGCCCCGCTCAGGCGGAGCGGCTGCGAGACAGAATAAAGAAGGAGAACGCGACATGAACGACAACACCCACATTCTGAACCATCCCCTGCTTCAGCACAAGCTGACCATCCTGCGCAACAAGGACACCAGCACCAAGGACTTCCGGGAACTGGTGTGCGAAATTGCCATGCTGATGACCTACGAGGCCACCCGCGACCTGCCTCTGGAGGATGTGGAGGTGGAAACTCCCGTGGCTCCCGGCGTTTTCAAGACTCTGGCGGGCAAAAAACTTGCCATTGTGCCCATTCTGCGGGCGGGCCTTGGCATGGTGGACGGCGTTTTGAAAATGATTCCCGCCGCCCGGGTGGGGCATATCGGCCTGTTTCGGGACCCGGAGACGCTGGAGCCGGTGAAATATTACTGCAAAATGCCCGCCGACATCGCGGAGCGGGACGTGATCATCGTGGACCCCATGCTTGCCACGGGCGGCTCCGCCTCTGCCGCCATCACCTTCATGAAGGAATACGGCTGCAAGCACATTAAGCTGATGGACGTGCTTGCCGCGCCGGAGGGCATCAAGCGCGTGGAAAAAGACCATCCCGATGTGGAAATCTATATTGCCGCTCTGGACGACCACCTGAACGACCACGGCTATATCGTCCCCGGTCTTGGCGACGCGGGAGACCGGATTTTCGGCACCAAGTAATTCCTCTGCGGCCCAAAGCGCCTGCACAAGCCTATGCCCTGTTTTCATCAAATTTCATTACCCTTGATTTATTGAAAAGGGGTCCCGCCGTTTCAAAACGGCGAGACCCCTTTTTTGCAGCTTAAAGCAGTTCCAAAATGGCCAAAGATACCCCTCTGAAAACCTTTAAATTTCACGGCAACACACAAGGCCGCCGAAACTGACGGGCTGCTCTTATCTCCTCCCAAAACCATGTCCGCCGCGTGTCACGCGTTTTTGATCAGCACGGTGTATAGCTCTCCCGCCTCCAGCGTGCAGACCTGCTCCATATCCACATCCATGTCCGAAAGGCAAGGGTCCTTCGCTTCATAGCGCAGGCAGGTGCCACAGGAGGAACTGAGTTTCCGGGGCGCGGGCATCATCTTGGCGGAAACACCCCGGTTAGCCAGTGCGCGGGCGGTGGTCAGCGCCGCCAGATGGGTGTAAAACGTGGCGACATAGCAGCTCATTTCTTGAGCAGCAGGCGGAAGTCCCGGCCCTCCGGCGTCACGGACACCTGATAGCCGCTACCGCCCGCATAGCGGGTCACGTTTTCCACGGAGCACTGGTTGTCCACCAAAACCTCCAGCTCCGCAGGACTGCTCTGCTTCACCTCTTTTTGCACCATTACCACAGGAGTGGGACAGGAATAGCCTCTTGCGTCAATCATTCTGAATTCCTCCTCTTATACCGCCGTTGTCTGCCGGGCGGCAACTTTTTCCTCTTTCGGCAGGTTTACCACGGAAATCACGGCCAGCACCGCAAAGCCCAGAAGCACCGCGACCTTGCCGGTGTTGGAGATTCCGCCCACCACCAGCTCCTTGGCCTCGTTCAGCGCATCGGGATTGCCCGCCAGACCAAAGTTGTGGGCTAGCGCGCCGCCCACGATCATTCCGAACACGGTGACAGCGGAATCGCCGTTGCCCTCACCGGCCAGAATCAACTGGCGCAGGGGGCAGCCCCCCAGCAGCACAGAACCCCAGCCCACCAGCGTCATGCCCAGCAGATTCCAAAGGTGGCTGCTGTGGGCCACGGGCTGGAGCGTGAAGCCGAAGTGGAAATTCCCGTTGATGAGGTTGCCCACCAGCACCACAAGGAAAATGGCAATGAAGCCGTACAGCAGCTTGAAATCCTGAAACAGCAGCGCATCCCGGATACCGCCCACGGTGCACAGTCTGGCCCGCTGGGCAAGCGCGCCCACCACCAGCGCAACCACCAGCGCAATCAGCGCGGGCGCGTGCTTGGAGCCGGGGCCCTCCTCGCTGAACTTCAGAAGAGAAGGAACCACCAGCAGAATCAGCAGCAGCCCCGCCATCACGGCGGGCAGCACACCGCCCTCTGCCCGACTCACCTCATAGGCGCGCCTTAAAGAGAAGCCCCGCTTGAGGAACTGCACGCCCACCAGAATGCCCAGCGTAAAGCCCACAAGGCCCACAATGGCGTTGGCGTCTCCGCCGCCAAGGCGCAGCACCATCCGCAGCGGGCAGCCCAAAAATGCAAGCGCGCCGATCATTACAAAGATTCCCAGAACAAACCGCGTGGCAGGAGAGGATCCCGCCTTTGCCCGGAATTCCTTCCCGGCCACGGACATGATGAACGCGCCCAGCACCAATCCGATGACCTCGGGACGGGCATACTGCACCTTGGCCGCACCGTGAAGTCCCACCGCGCCGGCAATGTCCCGCAGGAAGCAGGCAATACAAAACCCCATGTTGGCGGGGTTTCCCAGCATTGTCAGCGCCACCGCCGCCAGACCCACCAGTCCTCCGGCAGCCACCACAACCCAATTCACCTTTTTCATTTCAACTCTCCCAGCTATACAAAATTTCCGTATTTTCCCACGGTTCTTGGAATTTATTATAAAATAGTTCCTCTAAAAAGGCCAATCTTTGTTTACAATTTCGAAATAGTTACTATCGTTTTTTGCGATAAGTTTTGCTTTGTACGAAAGAACGGAGAGCGGACTCGTGCCGCTCTCCGCTTTTTATCTTTTTAACTCCGCCTTCAGGTAGCTCACAAACGCCTGCTCCGTCCTGCTGAGACTCACGTCCCTGCGCCAGACAAGATAAATCCGCCGGGAAAAGCCTTCCTCGTCCAGCTCAAAGGTCAGCAGCCGACCGGCCTCCGCCTCTTCCCGTACGGACAGCTCCGACATCACCGAAACGCCCATTCCCCCCGTCACGCTGCGGCGGATGGCCTCCGGATTGTCCATACAGGCAACGATATGCAGCTTCTCCGGCAGAATGCCGTGCTTCCTCCAATACGTCTCCGCGGCCTGACGGGTGCCGGAGGTCTCCTCACGGATAATGAAGGGCTCTTCTATCATGTCCCGTCCGCAGGCTCCCCGGGCCTTGAGGGCCTGAAACCGCTCCGTGACGGCGGTGACCAGCACCAGCCGGTCCTCGCACAGGGTCTGGCAGGCAAAGGTCCGCCGATCCGGCGCGGCGCCCACCACGCCGATGCGCACCTCGCCCTGACTCAAAAGGCTGTGAACCTGCGCGCTATCCCCCCTGCGGAGAAGAAAGCGGCTTTCCCCGTGGCGCTGGAGAAAGCCGGAGAGCAGCCCCGGCAGCAAATACTGGGCCGGAACCGTGGACGCGCCGACGCTCAGCTCCACCCGACCCTCCGCCGCCATGGGGTCCTGCAACAGGCGGCAGCGGTCCAGAATGTCCCGCGCGGCACCATAAACCCGCCGCCCCTCTTCCGTCAGCGTCAGCTTGCGCCGTGCGCCACGCAGAATCAGTTGAACGCCCATGGCCTCCTCCAGCGCCAGAATATGCGCGCTGACGGTGGACTGCGTGAGGTAAAGCTCCTCCGCCGCTCTGGTAAAGCTGCCATATTCCGCCGTGGCGGTGAACGCTTCCAGTTGTTTCAAATTGATTCTCAGCATATCCATCCTCACAATCCCGGCGGGCGCGTCTCCCGTCCGGACAATCCGGCTTTGCAGACCCGGGACCTTCCGGGCGCAAAGCCGGCACACGAGCTTTCTGTCGCTCTATGATAGGGCTTTTCCCCCCCGACTGTCAACCCCTCTTCGTTTTTCGACGAATTTCGCGGCAATCTTCCTCTAAAATTAAGGTCGGGCGCAACGCACGCGCCCGGGAGGAACTATGAAACGTATCTTTCACCTGTCGCCGCGCGTCCGGCTTCTGCTGAGCGTTCTGGCCCTCGCGGCGGGCCTTTTCCTGTCGTGGGCCCTTTGTGGAGTGGACGGGCTGGGTCTGCTAATTCTGCTGCCCTTTGCCGCCATGTTTATCCGGCTGAATCCGGAACTATGGCGTGGCCAGTAGTCCTTTCCAAAGGAACGCGGGCTGCAAAATCTCCAAAACGCTGTGTTATTCCGCTCTGCGCCGTCATAAAATACGGTGAGGAGAGGAGTGATTGCGGACGTGTTTTCCCAGCTAATCAACCCCAGTGTGGACGCTTACAATATCGAAACGGGCGTTTTTTTAGGCGAGGCCCGCTTTTTGCCCACTCAGGAATCCGAAACGGCCCTTTTGGATTGGATTAACTACGGCGTCAAGCCAAAATCTCTCTTAATGCTGGAGTCAAATTTCGAGCCTTCCGAACAGTACACCCCCATTACCCCCAACCAGACTTATCGTCAGAAGGGTGTTTTCAGGGCCTTGGTCAAGGAGGGCACCTCCGGGCGGTGGTTCCCCATTGAGGCACGGATTACATACGACTGGCGGACAAGGAGCGCAGGTCCGGGACTTTATTTTAATAGCGTTGAATTTGACAACATTGAGTTAGTGGATTTTACCGAATCTCTCTACTAACCTCTCCGCACCCGGCAAGGCCGCTTTGTCCTGAATGCCCGGAGCGGCATACGTCCGCAATAAAAAGGCGCCGTCTTCGGACGGCGCGCTTTTTCATTGCCTCCGGTTTAGGGGCAAACGTGCGCACCCTGCATAAGATGGAACAGCGAGCTGTTCCTCCCGTCAATTTTAACAGATGCAAGGTGTTTATATATGTATCAGATGTATTCGAAAACATGTCCTTCAAACTCTATGCAGCACACCATCAAAAGCGGAGATACGCTCTGGAAGCTCTCTCAGGCAAACGGCGTCAGCGTCCAGAGCATTCTGGACCTCAACCCGGGCGTTGATCCACGGAATCTGAAGATTGGCGCAACGCTCTGCATCCCTGCGTCCACATCCTCCGTATCTCCGTCGCCCCCATCCACGTCACCCGCGCCCCGCACTTGCCCAAGGGGTGCCTCCTCGTACATAATTCGTACTGGAGACACCTTGTGGAAGCTCTCCCAAACCCACGGAGTCAGCTTGCAAAGCATTCTGGACCTTAATCCGGGCGTGGACGCCCGAAACCTGCAAATCGGCGATGTAGTCTGCATTCCTCTTGCGCCCGCACCCGCACCGCAGCCGCCGGCTCCTACTCCTATGCCGACTCCTATGCCCACTCCTATGCCCACTCCTATGCCCACTCCTA
>NZ_DALZCH010000070.1:0-17320 GCF_031978065.1 Oscillibacter sp. | reverse complement strand
CATTGCGCGGAGAGCACCAAAGGCTCCCGTGCAGCACTTCGCTAACTGTGCGCCCATAATACGGATCGGTATTGCGAATTTGGATGCTGTCGCCGCATATGGAGGCAGTATGCCAGATAATGGAAAGCTCGTAATCTGGCAGCCCTGCAAGTTCGTCGGCCGATCTGAAGCGTGCGGACTTGGTTGGCGGGCAATCGTTGATATTCCACCCGCCCAGCCCGATTTCACCGGCAATGCGGCCGGAATACAATCCGTGATATACTGCTCGGATTGAGATATCATATTTGGCGGCATACTCTTTTACTGTCATAGGCTCCTTTCTCCCCGCCTTTAGCCGGGCGGGGGCGGCTATTCTGTTCGGTTTTCCGCGATGTCCCTTGCCGGGGCGGTTCGGCCTGTTCCCGACAGGACATCATCAGGCGGGACGGTGCTTATCCGCTCAGCGCTCAAAATTTATATTTCTGAATTTCCGAATGCATCTCACGGAGGCGGGCATTCATCTCTGGGGTGTAGCCGCCGATCCTTTCTGCTTCTACGTGTATATCATCTATACGGTTCTCAATACAGCTCATATAGTAGCTATCCAGTGCCGCTTTCTGGCTGTACAGGCCGCCGGTAGGCTCCTCAATATCGCTCGCATCGGATACGGAGTAAATCTTCCTGCCCTCGGCATCCGTTCCGCACCAGATTTGGATCTCGCTGCCCTTGTGCATTTTCTTCCTAATTACTTCCATCATAGCTATCTCCTTGAGCCGCCTCCCGGCTGTGCCGGTGAGGTCTTGCGCTCTCGTTTGTTTGCTGCTATTTATATTCTTACAATACTACTGTATCGTAGTATTGTCAATGCGTAATTAGGGTATTTACAGGAAAATTATGCACAAAAATAAAGGGCGGATTTGTGCAATATAAAGATTCCCCCGTAGGAGCCAGAGCGGTTCTTACGGGGGATTTTTTAATTTCTATGGCAGGGAAGGAAGTAATTACCGCTTGCATAATTAGAACTTCTGTTCTATATATTATAAGCAAGGGGGTGGTTGCATGGCACGTAACATTCTTCATATAGATCAGAATTGCTTTTATGCATCCGTGGAAATGCAGCGGCATCCGGAGCTGCGGGGCAGGCCCCTCGCGGTATGCGGAAATCAGGAGGAGCGGCATGGTATCGTACTGGCAGCAAATTATCTGGCGAAGCCCTTCGGCGTGAAAACGGGCATGGCCATCTGGCAGGCGAAGCAGAAATGCCCGAATTTAATTGTACTGGCCCCGGATATGGCGGAGTATATTCGGTTCAGCAAGATGGCGAGGGAGATTTATGCCGACTATACAGATCAGATTGAGCCGTTTGGATTGGATGAAGCGTGGCTCGACGTAACAGGCAGCGCGGTGATCGCCGGTGATGCCATGCACATCGCCCAAGAGATCAGCCGCCGCATTCAGTTTGAGCTAGGCCTCACCGTCAGCATCGGCGTGTCGGACAACAAGATTACCGCAAAGCTTGGCAGCGACTACAAAAAGCCCAACGCTATCACCAGAATTGAAAAGGATAACTACAAGGAAATTGTCTACCCTCTGCCAGTGGAGGATTTGTTATATGTGGGTCCGGCAACCAAAGAGAACCTGCGCCGCGCGGGGATTACCACCATCGGGGCGCTGGCCGAATCGCCAGTTGAATTCCTCCATCGCAGGCTGGGTAAAATGGGGGTTATTCTGCACACCTTTGCCAACGGACGGGACATTTCGCCCGTGCAGACCACAGAGTATGTCCCGACGATAAAGTCCGTGGGCAACAGCGCCACCACGCCGCGCGATCTGTGCAACAACGGCGACGTGCGCTTGATGCTTTTATTGCTGGCAGAAAGTGTCTGCGCCAGAATGCGGGAGCTGATGTCCCGCTGTACGGTGGTGGAGGTGTATGTCCGGGACACGGAATTGCGATCTTTTATCCGGCAATGCAAACTGCCAAGCCCTAGTTGCTCCAGCGCGGAGATGGCGGACGCGGCCTACGCTCTTTTTCTTGCAAACTACCATTGGGAGAAGCCTATACGCAGCATCGGCATTCGGGGAAGCGGGATTGTAGAAAATGGAATGTACGAACAGACCTCCCTTTTCCCCGACGAGCAGCGCCGAGAGAGGTGGGAACGCATTGATAAGGCGGTGGATGATATTCGGCATCGGTATGGATATATGAGCCTGCAACGTGCACTAATCTACACCGATCCGCTTTTAGGAAGTATCAACCCCAAGGATGATCATACTATTCATCCTGTCGGATATTTTGCATGAGGTAAAGTATGAAAAAGGTATATGTGCCTGTAACCGTTAGATTTGATACCGAAGGGAAACTGCGGCCATTGGAAATCGAATTCGACCCCGCGCACCGATACACCATTGACAAGATACTGGATGTGCGGCGGGCTGCTTGTGAGAGCGTGGGCGGTGTTGGAGATCGGTACACCTGCCTGATACGCGGGCAAGAGCGCTATCTTTGGATGGAGAAAGGAAGATGGTTTGTGGCTGCAAAGGAATAAAAAAATCTGCCGCACAAATCCTACTCATGAGGTGATATATATATGGCAGTATCTGCAAAAACCGTAATTTCCTTTGGACTCGTTGCCATTCCTGTGGCTCTCTACACGGCTACGCAGGATAACGACATTCATTTTAATCAATTGCACAAAGAGGATAATTCGAGGATTCGCTACAAAAAAACATGCTCCCATTGTGGAAAGGAAATAGGCTCCAATGATATTATCAGAGGATACGAATACGATAAAGATCATTATGTGGTTGTGTCAGATGATGAACTTGAAAAAATCAAAACCGAAAAGGATAAGTCTATTCAAATTTTGCACTTTGCCCAGTTGAATCAAATTCCGCCGATCTATTATGAGAAGACCTATCAGGCCGTTCCAGAGGCTGGAGGAGAGAAAGCGTTTGAATTGCTCCGCGCCGCCCTCATGGCAGAGCAGAAAATTGCCATTGGTAAAACCGTTATGGGGACTAAGGACACCCTTATGGCTATTATTCCCCGTAAGGATGGAATGCTGATCGCCACCATGTTTTTCGCCGATGAAGTGAAGGACCTTCCCAAAAGCTACAATAAGCCCGAGCCGATAGAAGCAGAATTGAACATGGCAAAAATGCTGATTTCTTCTATGGATACGCCTTTTAAGCCAGAAGAATATAAGGACGAATTTCAGGTGAAGCTCCGGGAACTGCTGGAAACAAAGATAGCCGGGAAAGAAATTGTTGCCGCAGCGCCCGAGGAGCACGGGAATGTCATTGATCTCATGGAAGCCCTCAAAGCAAGTGTTAATCAGCAGAAAAAGCCAGTTAAGAGCAAAAAGAAGGGCGCATGATTGATCTATTTGAGCAAAAAGGCATTCACCCCATGCTGATATCCGAGATGCAAGAGCCGTTTGACGATCCAAATTTTATCTATGAACTAAAGCTTGATGGGGAGCGGTGCGTAGCTTATCTGGATGGTAATGGCACGGTCCTGCAAAATAAACGTGCGCTCAAACTTAATGCTCGTTTCCCGGAACTGATCGCTATCCACAAAGCTGCAAAAGTTAAATGCATCCTCGACGGGGAATTAGCCATTCTCGTGGATGGAAAACCGGATTTTTCACAGGTACAGCGGCGCTCATTGTTATCTAATCATTTTAAGATACAGGTTGCAATGCAATCCTACCCGGCTTGTTTTACAGCATTCGATATCCTTTATTATCAAGATCATGCCGTAATGGATCGCCCGTTGGAAGAAAGGAAAGTTTTACTAGGAAAGGCGGTATCGGAGAACGGGACGTTGGCTCTATCCAGATATATAGAGCAAGCGGGGACTACCCTTTATGATCTCGCGGCCCAACAAGGGCTTGAGGGCGTTGTTGCGAAGCGCAAGGGAAGCCTTTACTATCCCGGCAAGCGGACAAAGGATTGGATAAAGTTTAAAAATCTCAAAGACGATGATTTTGTAGTCTGCGGGTTTATCGAAAAAAGCGGCGGCGTAGTCAGTATCGTGCTGGGACAGTACGATGGAGACCAACTAATTTATAAAGGCCATGTAACGTTGGGGGTATCTAAGCAAGCCTATCAGATTATCTCAAGTATCCCCATATCCAAAGCCCTGTTTGCAGATAGCGAGGAAACAGTATGGATTAGCCCCGTACTAGTGTGTACGGTAAAATATATGGAGAAAACTGCATCCGGGATGCTCCGACAACCTGTATTTAAGGGGCTACGGGATGATAAAACTCCGAAAGACTGCCGAGTTTAATTCTTTTTCTGCTCCCCCGTAGGGACCGGTTGGCTCTCACGAGGAATCCCATTTCCAAAACCGTGTCTATTTCTACGATTTCGTGCATAAATGAAAGTCTGCAATAACACTGCAATAGGAATCTATTTCTCCAAACTTTGCGTCACAAAAACAAAAGTTCAAGAAAATATAAAAATCGCCAAGTCCACTGTGCTACAATGGATTTGGCGATTTTCTTTGGTCCGAGTGGCGAGACTTGAACTCACGACCCCTTGACCCCCAGTCAAGTGCGCTACCAACTGCGCTACACCCGGATACACTTGCTGCAAATCAGCTTACTTAGAATAGCATAGCATTGAAAAATTTGCAAGCGTTTTTTTAAAGTTTTTGCAAAAATTTACTGCCCTCTCTCTGCCGCTTTTGCCGCGCCCGATTCAGGTGCTGTCATAAAGTGAGCCACATGCCGTTGCAGGGCAGAATCCTGTTGACAAACTTCTGACAGATGTGCTATGATATTCAGGTCTTCCGGAAAAAGTTGCTTTTCTGATGGAGAGATGTCCGAGCGGTTGAAGGAACCGGTCTTGAAAACCGGCGACACGCAAGTGTCCGTGGGTTCGAATCCCACTCTCTCCGCCACATTTTTTTTCCATAAACGAAGGATACAATTTGACAGATGGAGAAGTACCCAAGAGGCCGAAGGGGCTCCCCTGCTAAGGGAGTAGGCGGGTTAAACCGCGCGAGAGTTCGAATCTCTCCTTCTCCGCCAAAAAGTGCCTATAAATCGCAATGAATTGCGATTTATAGGCACTTTTTATATGTTAATTCTGTTTGTTTTGATATGCAAGCAAACTATAAAAGTTCCGTAAAATTCCACCAAGGAACATAAAACTCCGCTGTGTAGTGTACAGGGTAGTGTACATCAGTAGTGTACAAAAAATCCCCGAGAAGCATTTGCTCCTCGGGGATTTCTCTATTTAGTAGCTTTTCCTTTATCAAGACTGTTAATTGCATGATGCGCAGAAGCCATGTCTGGATGAATATAGCGTTGAGTTGTACTGAATTTCGTGTGCCTCATGACCTCTTGAATAACAGAAGGCGCGATATTACCGAGTGCTAAAGCAGTTGCAGTTGTGTGTCGGCATGAATACGGTGGCAAATCTCTCACCCCCGCCAGTTTTAATGTGTCGTGGTATTTGGTATAGAACTTGTCCCTATTCATGCATAGCACATTTCCCACACGGCTTTGAGACTGTTGACACAAGTCCAGGAGTAACGGCGCGATAACCTCGGAGAATACAATTGGCGTTTCCTTCCGTTTTTTGGTCTTGAGACCGCAACCTTTAATCTCGTATGTGTCCCAATTAATCATATCTTTCTTCAATTGGAATAGTTCACCCGGCATCATCCCGGTATAAATCATCAAAAGAATGAAGCCAACAAAGTACTCCCCTTTTCCGTAGATATCCCACAACTTGTGCAATTCAATTTCACTGAATGGCTGCAATTCTTTTTCATCAAGTGGCGGCAGATTAATAAAATCCGCCAGATTTGTGTGAATCCACTCCTCCGCTATGCCCATTCGGTATAAGTGTGAAAGCCGTGTTTTACAGTCTTTAGCTGTGTAGTATGTTGCAGCTTTTATGTCCACCTCTGCCTGTAGCTCTTTAATTGTTAACTTATCAATTGGGCGAAACATAATAGCTTCCATTTTTGCTTTTGCGATCTTATATGCGGTTTGCTTTGATTTGCCTAACTTCGGAAGTTCATTATTCTTCCATGTTTCCCAATATGAATAGAGACTTGGAGCCTGTCCGTTACTGTCAGATGTTGGTTGAGCAGCAAAGGCCAACGCCTCCGTCTTTGTACGAAAGCCGCCTTTTGTTCTGCGGATCTGCCGCACTTTGTCGTCTTCGAGAACTGTTCCAATTGTCCAGATTGCTGTCCAAGTAGTACCTCTCTTACGTGCAGTGCCAGCTCCGTTGCCTCGTTTATGTGTCATTTTTAGATCTGACCCCCTACATGTTTATCCTCCTCTGTCTTAGCTAAGAAGTCAGCGTATTGCTTAAGTTGCTGACACGCATCTGCGGGTAACCCATATAAGTGCTGGCTGATGCTGGCCAATGCATATAAGCCTGACATATCTTGTGTATAATTTAAACGGCAGATATTTCGCATTATCTCTATAATGATTTCATACGTTGTACTCGATTTACATATGGCCTTTACAAGTACACAACCTTTCTTGGGATCAGCAATTATGTCCTCTGAAAGTGCTAGAAAAGCATTAAAAACAATATTATGCTCAAACTCTAGATCGTTTTGTGATGGAGGCTCTCTATCATACCAACCCATAAGTTTTGCAGGCGTTGTATCGAGTGCTCTGGCTAAAGGTTCAAGAACATTTACAGGTAAATTCTCAATATCATTACTCTCATATCGATAAATAGTTGCCCTGTTCTTTCCGAGTGCTCGAGCTAATTCACTTACACTCAAACCTAACTCTTTTCTTCTTTGCTTAATGCGGTCACCAGTTGTCATAGCTTATAACCACCTCGCTTTTTAGCATTCATAATACTAGCACGAGCTTCGCAATAATGCAACATTAAAATACGCTTGGAAAACAGAATTCGCACAACGTGAGAATTATTGTTGACAAATGCAAAACTTGCTACTATAATGACCTTGTCGCATGAGACGCGACATCTGACAATAGGAGATGACGATTAATGGTAAGCATTAACAAGCTTCGTGGAAAAATTGTAGAGTGTGGACTAACAATTGAAAATCTAGCGGATATGATGGGTATTAACCGAAGCACTTTGTATCGAAGGCTTAATACGGGCGGTGAAAACATCAGTATTAAAGAGGCGAATCAACTCAAAGAGATACTTCAACTCACTCCTGTAGAAGCAAATAATATTTTTTTTAATTCGAATGTCGCATCAAACGCGACACGTTGCGAGGTGGACAATACGCATGACTTTAACCGATATTGAAGTGGTTTCTTCTGAAACCCTTACACCTAATCAAGTTGCGCCTATTCTCCGCTGCCGTCCACAAATGATTAGGCTTCAGGCCCGAGAGCGGCCAGAGGCTCTTGGATTCTCCGTGATAGTAGTTGGTACACGCGTTAAAATTCCAAAGCAAGCCTTTTTAGCTTATATGCGAGGCTCAGAAAACGGCTGAGGCAAGCGCCAATTGCACCTTGAAAAGTCCATACAGGTACGCATACATAAGCACGGCTATTAAAGATATTACCAGAAAACCAGCAAAAGTAATAGTTTAATGGAAAAAAGTTTTTACGAGAGAGGAAAGAGGTGATACGGCGTGGGAAGCAATGATGCGATTATTGAAGAGATTATTCGGAGCTATCCGACGCTGGCGGAGAAAATGCGCAGCCTAAGATATTCGATCAGCTGCAGCCACGGCAAGGACCCAACGGCAAGCGCGGCCTCGGTCGAACTGCCAGCAGAGGAGCGGCGACGCTATCAGGCCATCAACTCATCCATCAGGCACACGATACAGGCTTATGAAGATGGTCAAAGGCGGATGAAGATTATCAGATCCATTTACTGGAGCATTGAATATGGTTCCGACGCCTTAAAAGAGGTTTCCGCTTTAGAGGCCCGTGAGTTTCAACAGGACTTTATTCAGGCTGTGTCACAGCGGATGGGAATGAACGACTGCACCGGGTGCATCTATTGGCGAAAGCTGTTTGGCGCAGGGGGTGTTGATATTCCCGCCTGTATGTACTGTTACGACACCGGCAGGCTGCGCGTTCATGACGGCGCTCAATGCTATTCCAAATGCCTGAAGGATGAGCCTGAAGAAGACGAACTAGACTTACGCCGAATACGGGCGTATGAGGTGCTTGCATGAACATGATTTGTAATGAAGATTGTCTGCACTGTCTCTATGAAGACTGCATTTTAGATAAAGTTACCCACGCTGCCTATCGTGATCTTAAAAAAGTTGAGAAGACAACTATTCTTTCTAAAAAGGAATACGATAAAGCGCAGTATCAAAAACTTTATTATCAGGCCAACCGCAGAAGGATACTTGAAACTCAGAAACAATACTATCAAGCAAACCGAGAAAAAATAAAGGCCTATGCTGCCAAATATCGCAAGCTCCATAGAGGAAAAGTTGCCGCAAAGGATGCTGCTTATCGAGAGCAGCATCGTGAAGAGCTTTATTCCAAGAGTGCTGACTACTATGAAAAGAATCGTAAGGAGCTTGCTGTTAAGCACGCTGCCTACAAAGAGCAGCATCGCGAAGAGCTTGCTGCAAAGAAGGCAATCTATCGTAAGCAACACCAGAGTGAAATTGCCTCCATGCTGGCTGCTTATTATCAGACACATAGCGCAGAACTACTTTCTTATCAAGCAGCTTACAGAGAATTACACAAAGAGGAAGTTTCCCAATATCATGCAGCATGGTATACGGCACACAAAGAAGAAGCCCGGGCAAAGAGTGCTGTTTACCAAAAACAAAACCGAGAAAAAATTGCCGCGAAGGACGCCACATATTATCAGGCTCACAAGGATGAAATCAACGCCAAGCAGCGTGAACTTCGCCGCCTGAAAAAAGAACAGGCGGCAGCGGAATCCACGCAGCTTGCTAAGCCGGATAGCGGCATGGTTAATTCTGATTGACAGCAATATGTATCAGCGGAAACACTTGCTACTCTTAGAATAAAGCTTGTGCCGTTGCAAAACCCCATGGATTGTGATACTTTAGAGGAAAATAAAACCAACTGACAGGAGGTTGTTTGAAATGAACGGAGCTTTGAAAAGAAACTGGAAGCCCATCACCGCGTTTGCGCTGGCGCTCTCTGCGGTGGGCGCGCTGGCCTACTATGTCAACTTCATCTACATCCCCGGCAAGCAGGAGGAACGAGCTGCGGAACTTACTGCCGCCCAGGCGCAGGCAGTTCCCGATACGCCGAAGGATTATAATTTCACCATTGACACTTCCAACCCTGCCTCTATTTCCAAGACCACGCCCGGCACCAACTCTGTTGATGACAGTATCAAGGTCACAACGGACGCAGACGGCAACGTTACCGTTGACCGCACATGGAACGCCGATCCAGACGAGCTGGACACCACCACGGCGGCACCCGGCACACCCACGGCCAACATCGGCAGCGGGGGCGGGAAGATTACCGGCACGGACGGGGCCTATCACGGGGAGCAGCCGAGCACCACGACGCCCATCACCGGCACAGATAGCACGAAACCCTCAACCGGCGACACCACCACGAAGCCTTCCACCGGCGATAAGGCTACCACACCGCCTTCCGACAGCTCTACCACTAAGCCTTCGGACGGCTCCACTAAACCTAGCACACCGTCTAAGCCCGGTAGCTCCACTCCTAAAGATGGAGATATCCGAACGGTTGACGGCAAAGAGCAGGAATACGTTGATGGCTTTGGTTGGGTGGATGTTGGTAGCGGTGGCCAAACAGATTACATTGAAATGGGTCCCGATACCGGAAACTACGTTGGCGAAATGGGCTGAGATACGCCCTGGGCGGAAAGCAAAACTGAACAGTAAACGAAACTCCTTGCGTACCAATGGACGCAGGGGGTTTTCTTTTTTGAAAGGGTGAGATATTTGCAAAGAAATCGGTTTTTAGCGGGGCTGCTGGCGGCGGTCCTGGCATTGTCTTTAACCATGCCGGTACTGGCTGACCCCATTGGAGACGGAAACATTGACGGCGGCGGCGGAAGCGGTGACGGCGGCGGTGGAATGGGCGAAGGCAGCAAGCAGAATTACTGGAACAACGAGGACGGCTGCCGCATCACCGTTCTGAAAAATGGCCAAAAGGTTTACCAGATGGACTGGAGCAACAAGCCAGAAGCAGCCAGTGTTAGGCGTTCATTTGTGCCAAGAAATAAGCTGGATTATTTACATGGCACGTCGCTTAACATTATTGTGAACCAATACACCAGCACCGTCCTTCCTAAAGAACGAGAGATACCTACCATTGTTGGCGGTGCAGGCGGCAATAACATTGACGCAATTCGCCGATATTTTACGGAGGAAAATTGTATCCGGGCCATTGCCGGAGGTATCGGCGTTCCCTACGAAGACCTGATAGGCGGCGAATACAAGCTTCTTCTGGAGCCAATCGCCTATTTCGTGTTCAAGGGCGTCAAGTGGGCCATGACGGCAACTGAAGCCGCCATGTACGACGTGCAGATTGAGGGCCAGCTCCGGGCGTGGATGAAGTCCCTGACACATCAGAACCTGCCGCTTTCCATGTTCCTTGAGAAGTCGGACGCGGAGCTGCACCTGGACAAGTGGTCGGGCGCAAAGTCCGGCAAGCAGACCAACGCCGATATTATTCGCTACTTAGGAATGGGCATTGTCTCTTTCAAGGCCGCGCCGCCGCCCGTGACGCCCGGTGAGTACGATTATGAATTTCACACGGATACGGACGTAATTATTAGCTTCCAGTTATCCTCCAACAAGGAAATTGCCCCGGATGATAATGCCTATGCGGTGATGTCAGTCGGAGGGAAGACCTACCGCAAAAGCTTTATCTGCCCGGAAGGCGGCTCGCAGCTTGTTTGGATGCAATGGCACACGCCCAGCACGCCGCAGACCCTGACCGCCACCGCCTTTGGCGGGGATTCCTCCGTGACGCTGCGCATCAATGTGACGGAGCTGGAGGAAAACATACCCCCGGACCCCACCTATAACGACCGGAACAACGGCTTCACGCTGCCGGAGGTCCCGGACTATGGCAGCAACCTGAGCACCACATGGGGCGAGTGGTACGCCGAGGAATTTTTCGGCGTCTGGAAGTGGAAGTATGTGACCTATGGCGCGTCGCTGGTGATTCATGATTCGTCCCTAAATCCGGACCAGCGCTGCAAGACGTCCTACCGTATGGGAAACGGCCAGACCACTATGAAATCCGGCTATGCGGTGGAGATTAGCGTTGACCCGATGGTGCAGCATGGCTCGGGCGTGTCCAGCTATGATGTAACGCAAATTCAAAACGCTGTGGCCACCTTCCCGGAGTTTGGATATGAAGAATATAACCGGCTGCTGGAAAAGACGGACGTGCGGCGCTGGGCGTTCAAGAAAAGCCCGTTTTCTTACTACTCCAACCGGATTCATTACACGCCCATCTGGTATCCGGACAATATGGACTACACCGTGCCGGTGCGCGTGCTGGATGCATGGACCCCTGGTGGACAGCTCTACACCACCGTTAATAAATCGCTCTACATCTTTGATGATGTAATAAATGATCGGTATATCCATGTGACCAACTGAACATGAAGAAAGGAACCTCAAGCTATGAACAATACAAAAGCTGTAAAGCAAAATGCCAGTACAGGAAATCCCCCTCAAAAGACCACGTTCCTTGGAATGGACGTTAGTTTGTTTGCTGGCGCAGCGCTCACAATTTTGGCCGTAATGACTTTGGCGTATCCCTTTGCCCTGTATTACCTGGTCTATCCCTTTATTTATTCCCTTGCGCGAGATGGGTTTACTCCCTCCTGCCTGCCTGTTATGGCCTCTGTGGGGGTGTGGTTCTTTCCTCTCTTCTGGTTTGAATACTGGTTCCTGGGCAAGCGCCGCCGGATGCAGGAGGCGCAGGCGGAGCTGGAGCGGCAGCGGGAGAAACCCCAACCCCCGCAGCCGTGAGGCTGACTGACCGCGAAAGATTATGAGAGAAGAAAAAAACAGAGCCACGACCCTGCCGGACTATCGCAAATACGGCGGAATGTCACCGGACAGGGAGCAGGTGTTGCTTCGGGCAATTCGGATCGGGCGCGAAGCGAAGGAGCAGCTTCAGCAGCACACGGTGCGCATTGAGGATATTGCCGACGCGCAGCGTGCCGTAGTCGCCGGTGAGCAGAGCCGGGAGGAGTTGGCAGAATCCTATCTTCCGCTGCTGGCCATTATTGCAAGGCGATACAGCTATGGCGGCAGCATTTCCACAGAAGACCTGATACAGGAAGAAGCGTTCGGGCTGCTGGAGGCAATTGACGTATGCAGCAAACAAAGAGAACTGAATTTGGCTGCTGTCATTACCGTAAAAGCCAAGAATGCAGTGCATCGCATGATTGAGCAAAAACGAGTTTTGCGGTTCCCTTCGACGACGGCCCGCGCCATTCGTAAAGTAAACTACGTCTCAGAATGTCTTACAAAGGAATCCGGACGCGACCCAAAGCCGGAAGAAATTGCGGAAGAAATGACCATCCCCCCGGCCATTGTCCGGAAGCTCCTAATCTACATTCGGACTTCCAGTGCAACATCTTTAGATGCCCCGCTTTCAGATGACGTAGACAGCTCCACCTTAGGCGAGGTGTATCAAACGGACGAACCAACGCCGCAGGAGCTTCTGGAGCAGGAAGACCTTTGCACACAGGTTCGGACTGTACTGAAGACACTGGAGCCGTTGGAAGAAAGCACAATCCGCCTGCGCTTCGGTTTCGTGGGCGGGGAGGTCTACACCGCCGAGGAAACGGCGGAAGAGCTGCTGCTCCCTCTGGACGAGGAGCAGCGAATGGAAATTAAGGCGCTACGCAAGCTGCGCCACCCCAGCAGAAGTTCCTTTCTGCGGGACTATTTATGAGAAGGAGAAAGAACATGGGAAATAAGAGCAATGACGCATTGGACAGGCTGTTTGCCGGGACGCCGTACTTTCCCGGACAGGAATCCCCCACGGAACCCACCACGGAAACCGTTCAGCAGCCCGTAGCCGGTGACGCGCTGGTAGAGCTACCAATTAACCTGCTGCGGGATTTTGCAACCGGCATGGAGAAGCAACCTTTCCGCCCGTACTCCCAGGAGGATTTGGAAGCGCTGCGGAAGGACATTATTAACCACGGCATCATCCAGCCACTGATTGTGCGCCCCTTGGGCAATCACCAATATGAGATCATTGCCGGACATAACCGGCGCATAGCAGCCCGTGCAGCGGGGTATACGGTGGTTCCCTGTCTGGTGCGGAATCTGAGCGACGATGAAGCCATCATGCAGATGATTTCCACCAACCTTCAGCAGCGGAAGAACCTGTTGCCCTCTGAAAAAGCGTTTGCCTATAAGATGCAACTGGCGGCTATGAATCGTCAGGGAATGCGGACGGATTTAACCTCATCGCAGCTTGCGACAAAGTCCGAAAGAATAGATTCCGCTTCGCTTATTGGAGACAACAGCGGAGAGAGCAGAGACACTGTATTCCGCTATATTCGCCTGACGTACTTAACACCGGAGCTGCTTCAGGCTGTGGATGAAAAGAAGCTGGGGCTGACCATCGGCGCGACCCTTTCTTTCCTCTTTCCTGAAAATCGGCAGATTGTGGAAAACTTTTGCTTTCAGGAGCGCAGCGTGTACATTTCTCAGGAGTTGGCCGACCGGCTGCGGGAAGCGGAATCTGGCGGCGCAGAGTTTACGCCGGAAATGCTGGAAGAGCTGGTGCAGCCCAGGGGGAAGAATTTGCGGAAGGTGACGCTGCCCTATAAGACCGTGCGGCGTTACTTTTCGGAGGAAACCACCCAGGAGGAAATTGAAACCACCATCCAGCAGGCGCTGAAGCTCTATTTTGAGAGGAAAAAATGAGGAATTTAACTTACGAAGAATACACGGCGTTTCTTGCTGCGGGGGTATGCGCTCCGGTCGCAGCCTTTTTCCTGCTTTTCTTGATCGCTAATATAGTTGGTTTTCTGAAAGAGCATTGGGAAAAGGCGCGGCGCTATATTGTCTTTCTAATCATCAATTTGCCTTTTGTAGCAATTACTTGGGTCTCTGTAGGTCGTCTTCTTGAGCATATGGCAAGCGAAAATATCAGCGAAATTATCTCTATCGTAATGCAGCTTATCCTCATTGTAGTGCTCCTGCTATACGCCAATATAGAAGGCAAAAATATTTTAAACGAAATGCGGCACAGAAATGACAAAACAACCTGCCCGGACACTGCCAGCGTCTTCGGTCAGAGCAGCCTTACCCCAAAAGCGGAGCAGCGCAATTATCTAGAGGAGCCGATCAGCGATTTCCCGTGGCTGAGGGTGTACACGGAAGAAGAGAACCGGCGTGGCCTGCTGGCGCTGCGAGAGCTTGCCCGTCGGATCAGAAGCAAACGAGGTTATTGCTGCGGCTACCTGTCCCACATTTTCACGGCGGAAAGAGCGCTGGGCATGGGACAATACAGCCTTGCCTGTCATGAGTTGCTTGACGTGGTGCATTTTAGTCAGGCTCCAGAGGTTACGGCGCTTATCTATAAAATGCTGGAGCATTATTTGGACGAGGTAACGCCCATGGAGCAGGCGGCAAAAAGAAAGTGTTGCCCTCATTGCGGAAACCAATGTCAGGATGAAGACCGTTACTGCCACATCTGCGGCGAACGGTTGTTTAAAAGGTTTTCTGAGCTGTCAGAAAAGGATCAGGCCAAAGTTTCAGCGCAGATAGAGTGCTGCATTGATGCGTATCTGGTGGACAAGGACGAGGCTGAACAGCGCGAATAAAACTATGGAGGGAATATGATCGTTTGTCTTTTTGCATTAGGTCTGGCACTTCTCATTGTTGGCAATTTTGTTATATGGAAGCAGAAAACAATAACCAGGATAACCGTCGAACCCGCCTCTCTTCGCCTTAACTTTGAGAAGGGCAAAAACAAAATATCGGTATATTGGCAGGAAGCCGAGACAGGAGTTTTAGGCTACGGCGAATTTGAAGTAGGAATGCTTGCGGTACATCAGACTGGTAGTGCTGAAGATATGACCACGATTCAAATTCAAAAGAACGGTTTCCATGAAGTTACCTCAGTAAACATCTACACACCCGAGGGAATCACGTTTAATACTGAAAATTGAGGAGGACATGAACATGACACAGGCTCAAAATTATCTGAAGCTGGAATCCTTGCTCCACGCGACACAAGCAAAAGATTCATCCTATCAGGCGGCGCTGTACCTGCTCTCCACCGATGCGGAGCTAACGGACACCGCAGCCAAGTACATCGACAGCGACGGCATTGACTTTACCAGAATCAAGCGTTCCACGCAGGGCTTTGATGAACGCACTCAGCAGCTCATCGACGTGGCCCACAATCTCTTTTCGTGGAACAGTGCTTGCACGGTGACCCCCTTCGACCTCTCCCGGTTGGGCTATCCCATGCTGGATCAGGTCTGCAAGGCACTCTACATCTCCACCGGGCAGGTCAAGGTGCAGATTCAGGAGCGGGATACGCCTCAGCCCCGCATGGAGCTGGATGACAGCTCATATCAGCAAAGCATTCGGTTTGCCAAAGCAATTGAGCGGATGCAAGCGGGAATGTCACGGGAGCCGGAAGCTGAACCGGAGCTGTAAAGTTTTTTCTCTCTCTTGCCATTTCCGCAGATTCCCCGGCCAGAGACACAGGACGGCGGCCTTTTTGCGTTTAGCGGCAAATTTTGCAAGAAAGGAACGAAGGAGGGTATGAATCCAATTCTAAAATATCCCGGTGCAAAATGGCGGCTGGCACCGTGGATATCTCAGTACATTCCGCTCCACGAAAGCTATCTGGAGCCGTACTTCGGCAGTGGGGCGGTGTTTTTCAACAAATCTAAAAGCCGTATTGAGACGATCAACGATGTTGACGGCGCGATTGTTCAGTTTTTCCGCTGCTGCAGGGAGCATCCCGTGGAGCTGGCTAATGCAATCCGCATGACCCCGTGGGCGCGCACTGAATTTATGGAAGCTTCTTTTCTCCCTGATTCGACAGATGGTATTGAGCAGGCTCGGCAGTTTGCTATCTGCTGCTGGATGGCCTTTGGTGCCCGGACTGAGGGCAAAAAGAGCTTTCGTGCCACCACCGGCGCACGGAAAGACGGAGGCCCGGACAATCCCAAGCTTTGGAACCGGTTACCGGAGGTTGTGATGCAGGCAGCGGAGCGCCTAAAAGATGCGCAGATTGAAAATCGTCCCGCGCTGGAGCTGATTCACGCCTATAACGGCAAGGACGTGCTCATTTACGCGGACCCTCCTTACCCCAAAGCCACGCGAACCATGAACGGCAACCAGTACCGTAATGAAATGAGCGACGCGGATCATCAGGAACTACTGCAAGCACTGCTGCATCATTCCGGCCCCGTACTACTGTCTGGATACGACAACGGCATGTACCGGGACGCTCTTGCCGGTTGGACGGTTGTTCAAAAGCACACGACCGCCGAGCGAGGAGCAAAACGCACGGAATGTCTGTGGCTCAATCAGGAGGCTGTAGAAAGGTTAAAAAGTACGGCTTGAGAAACAACATTGGAAAAGATTTAGAGCCGACAATGGAGCAGACCATAACGAAGCTGTAAAGTTTTTTTCCTCTCTTACCGTTCCCGCTGATTCCCCGGCCAGAGACGGAGGACAAGGCCAAATCCGCATGCGCTTGCGGATTTGGGAGCTACCGTTGACTGTCTGGCTAGGGACGAAGGACGAGAGACGAGGGACGGGGGACGGGGGCCTTTCCGCCCCGTAGGAGGCGGAAACCTGTCCAAAACCGCGAAGCGTTTTGGAAAGGCAGGATAAGGCGTGTTACACACGCCGTTCAACAGCTTGAGGGCAAAGCCCTCAACGTGTGTTACACACACCTTTTTTGTAACACAAAGAGAACACAAAGTTTGAAAGGGGCTATTTTTATGAAAAAGCCGCTATTTGCAAAGTTCTTTACTGCACCGACAGCAGAGGAAACCACAGAAAGGATCAATGCGCAGACGTTTACCGCGCAAAAGCTCGGAGAGGTTTTGGCGCAGCATGAAAAATGGCTGCTGGATGAGGACGGCGGGCAGCAGGCGAATATGAGCAATGCAAATCTCTCGGGTATAGACCTGAAATACGCCCAATTGGAAGTTTCGGATTTAGGAAAGCCAATCTGACTGATGCAAATTTGGAACGTGCTTCACTGGAGAACGCTTACTTGTGTGAGGCAACTTTGACCGGCGCAAATTTAGAATACACTAATTTGCGTGATGCGAACCTGAGCGGGGCGGATCTGTCTGGAGCACACCTGTCTGTGACTACGTTATGCGGGGCGCAGCTGGAAGCTGTGGATTTACGTGATGCAGACCT
>NZ_DALZCH010000069.1:0-17655 GCF_031978065.1 Oscillibacter sp. | reverse complement strand
CCGTTCCAATGACTACTATGAGGAGTTCCAATAAGTTGATCCGCGTCCCCCACCTCCTCTTCGTATGTTTTGGCACATCAATCCCCCTGCGGTAATCCGAAGTCTACAAAACCGGAAAATTCAGTATTGAGAGAAAGGCGGTTCCCTATGTCTGCTACCGATTTTTTGCTTGATTTCGCTTTGGCCTCCGCATTTATTATGGTCGGGCAGTTCATTCGTGCCAAGGTAAAGTTTGTCCAGAATTTTTTTATTCCCGCCAGCATGCTGGCCGGGTTTCTCGCGTTGATTTTGGGGACTCAGGGCTTTAACGTATTGTTCTTTTCCGACTCCATTAGCTCTTATCCGGGCCTTTTGATTATTCTGATTTTCTCTGCCGTTGGAATCGGCGGCTTTTCCGTCGACAAAAAGAACATCAAAGCGGAGATTAGCCGCATCGGCTCCTACTTTTCCTATAAAGTACTGGCGCAGGCCATCCAGTTCAGCCTGCCTGTTCTTTTCTCCATCGTCGTGATTTCCAACCTTTTTCCGAATATCAATTATGGATTTGGCCTGCTGCTTGCCTCCGGCTTCACCGGTGGTCACGGCACCGCTGCCGCTGTTGGCTCCGCCATGGCAAATCTGGGCTTTGCCGACGCGAAGGATATCGGAATGACCTGCGCTACGGTTGGCATCCTTTCTGGTATTTTCGGTGGCCTCGCCTTTATCAAGGTTGGTACAAAGCGCGGTTGGACAAAGTATATCAAGGACTTTAATTATATTTCGGGCGATTTGAAAACTGGGCTTGTCGCCAAAGAAAACCGCAAGCCTATCGGAACCGAAACCGTTTCCTCCATTGTCCTTGACCCAATCGCATGGCATCTGGCCATTCTGCTTGTCTGCTCCGGCATCGGCGTTCTGCTCTATCGCTATATTTATGAAGCCAGCAACCATGCGCTGGATCTGCCCACCTATCTGCTTGCGTTTCTTACCGCCTTTGTGATGTTCCTGATCTTTAAGGCCACCGGAGTCAACAATTATATTGATCCGGATACCATCAGCCGCATCTCCGGCTCTGCAACAGATTACCTTGTGTTTTTTGGAATTGCCTCCATTAAAATTGAAGTAATCGTGAAGTATGCGGTCCCGCTGGCAATGCTTCTGCTGTTTGGAATCGCCATCGTGTTTGCCACCTTAATGTTTTTTGGGCCTGCTATGAATCGCGGCAGTTGGTTTGAACGCTCCATTTTTGTCTTTGGATATTCCACGGGGGTCTTTGCCATCGGCTTTATCCTGCTGCGGATCGTAGATCCAGAAAATCGCTCTAAGACCCTCAACGACACCGCTCTGGCCGGGCCGCTGACCACGCCCATCGAAATGTTTGCATGGGGCATGGGTCCTGCGATGTTGTTGGGAGGACAGCACTGGGCCTTTGTGGGGCTGTACACACTGGTGACCGTTGCCTGCATCGTACTTAACCTGATCTGCCGTTGGTGGTGGCTGAAGCTGCCGCTGGACCGACCCGCCGAAGGGGAAGACCAAGCCGTCTAGTCGCTTTTACGCTGATTTTGCCTATTCTAATCTTTCCATTTGCCATGCTTCATAGTATAGTAGCTTTGTGAACTACAGGGGAGGCGGCATGATGGACGTATCAAACGCATTGCAAAAGCTCTTCAGCGGCAAAGGCTATGTTGACGGCATCACCATAATCAATTTGCAGGGGGAAATTTTATTTTCCGCCAAGTTGAACGACAAGCTATCTATTCATGGCTCCGGTGAGGTGCCTGTGGGGAAAAATTTCTATGACGTGTACGAGAACTTGTCTTCAAATAACAGCACCACCTATAAGGCCATGCAGGAGGGCGTGCCTGCCTACGTCAAAAATCAATACCTTAAGCCAGTCGGACGTAAGGGCATTCGCATTACCTCCCTGTCCATCCCGATCAAGAGTGGGAACCGTATTGTGGGAGCCATTGACCTGTCCAGCGAGGTGCAGTCGGAGGGACTTTTGTCCAGCGCCCTGCAAATTGCCATGGACACCGCACTGTCACCGCTTGAGTGCGCAGGGTGGAAGAATAGCCTTCGGTTTACAAAGGACAGCATCATTGCTGTGAATAAGGCCATGGTGGCAGCGCGCGATTACATTGATGTTGTGGCCGCCTGCACCCTGCCCGTCATGTTATACGGAGAAACCGGAACCGGCAAAGAAGTGTTTGCACAGTCAATTCATAACGCAAGCAGTCGAAAGGACCGCCCTTTTCTTGCTCAGAACTGCGCCGCAATTCCGGAAACGCTGCTTGAAAGCATGTTATTCGGCACTGTCAGAGGCGCCTATACGGGGGCCGTTGACAACCCCGGCCTTTTCGAAATGGCCGACGGCGGCACGCTGTTTCTGGATGAAATCAACTCCATGCCAATCGCGCTGCAATCCAAGCTGCTTCGTGTCGTTCAGGAAAACCGTTTTTGCCGACTGGGTTCCCGTGCTGAAATTTCGGTGGATCTTCGCTTTATCACTGCCTTAAACGAAGACCCAATGGAGGCCATTGCGAACAAGCGGCTGCGCAGCGACATCTATTACCGGCTTAGCATGATGTCCATTGCAATTCCACCCTTGCGGGAACGCCTGGAGGATATCCCCGCATTTGTAAAACTGTACATTCAAAAGCATAATTTGACGTTCCGCAAGAAGATTGAATTCGTTTCCAGTGAGCTGATTGACAAGCTGCAGCGTTATTCCTGGCCCGGAAACATTCGTGAGCTGGAGCAGATTATTGTTTACGGCATGAGCCTTGCGGGGGCAGACCAACATATTTTGGAATATTCCGATATTGACGCAAAATTTGAAAAGCTGCTCCCGCAGGAAGCCGGTCTCAGTTCGCCCGATCCAATGGAAGCACCACTGCGCACGGCAATGGAAACTTACGAACGCAGGATCATTGCCGGCGCGCTCAGCCAGTCGGGCGGAAATCTGACCAAAGCTGCCAAACGATTGGACATTCCCAGACAGACCTTGCAGCGCAAAGTAAAGCATTATGGTCTGGATTCCTGCCTGCTGCTGGATTGAATGGGCTTGTCTGTCTTTTTCCGGGCTGTCCGTATCAAAAGGAGTTTTTTATGGATAAGCAACGCCTGTCCGGTTGTATTAAAAGCACCGCCACATTGATCGCAGGGGCAATCATTTACAGCATCGGCACACAGTGCCTCATTTCTCCCGCCAACATCGCTCCGGGAGGCGCCGTTGGCATCGCGCTGATGTTCAGCTATCTGACCAACCTTCCAGTGGGCGGACTGACGTTAATGGTTAATATTCCACTGCTGATTCTGGCGTGGTTTTTCCTAAGCCACCGCTTCGCGATTCGCACGGGAATCACCTGTATAATCTGTTCCTCATTTATCGACCTGATTGTTGCACCCTATTTCCCAATGTACGGGGGTGACCGCCTGATTTCCAGCCTGTACGGCGGGATTGTAATCGGGGTAGGTATGGCGCTGATTTTCCTCGCGGGCTCTACCACGGGCGGTAGCGATATTGCCGGGTATCTCCTACGCAAAAAATGGCCGCACATTTCCATCGGGCGCTTCCTAATGATGATTGACGGCATCATTTTAAGCAGCTCTGTGCTGGTGTTCCACGATATTGATGCCGCCCTTTTGGGCTTGATCTGCCTGTATGCGGAAACAAAGGTCATCGACATGATCCTTTACCTCAGCAGCGCAAGCTGCAAGGTACTGATCGTTACACAGCATCCACAGCAAATCTGCACACAAATCATCCGGAATATAGAGCGCAGCGCCACGATTATCTCCGGCAAAGGCGCCTACTCGGGAGATGATACAAACGTGGTGATTTGTACGGTGCGAAAGTCCGAATTTTCCGATCTGAAAAAGATTAATGAAGCGGCCGATGAAAACGCCTTTGTCATGGTCACAGAAACAAATCAGGTGTTTGGCCTTGGCTTTCGGAACTTCTCAGAAGCCATATCATAATCATCTCCCGTCTTTAATTGGCCCCATTATTCAAATCCTACAAAATCTCAAACTCCAAATACGCCAGCGCATTTCAGGCGGTATTCAAGCAACTGAATGAAATGCGGGAAATCCTCAAGGAATACGACCCGGCGCCTTGATTACGGGCGAGGCGGCCATGATCAACAACCTCATTAGAGCCTCCGCCGTGGACTTCAACGCCCTCAACACCATCGGCTGTGTGCAGTTGGGCGCCATGCCGGGCGTGTCCTTTGGCTCCGGTACCGACCTGATAATCCATCTGTGTGATACAGGCCGGAGTACGCTGAGGCAAAAACAAAAACTCGCGGTTTCAGGTTTATGGCCGGAACCGCAGGCCGCAAAAGCGCCCCTTCCCGTTCGGCTTTTCTGCCGTTCGGAAAGGGGCGCTGATGTCATTTGGACATATCGGTCCGTATCTTCCCCGTTTCACGCGGCAGAAAAAACGCCCGAATTTTTATAAAAAGGAGGGCCACCTCGAGAAGCCGCGGACGGACTCAGCATATGCGCGATTCCCCGGAAATTCCCTTGCGCCCATCCATCGCCACCAGAAGAACAGCGGAGAGAATCAGTACCATCCCGCAGATTGTCTTGAAGCCCTGCTGGTCTTGATAGATGACGGTGCTGACCACCACGCTGGTAATCGGCTCCAGCATATTGACAAAGGAGGCGGCGGACGCGCCGATCCGCCTGATGCCGGCGGTGATGAAATAGAATGCCCCCAGATTGCCTATGCCGGAGACAAGCAGCATCACAAGACCCGCCCGCCAGGTTCCGGGCAGACGGATTTCCCCCTGAGCTGCCGACAGAATACCGAATAGCAGAGCGCTGCCAAAGCCAGAGTAGACCAGCTTTACAAGCAGTGAAAGCTCGTTGACCTTTCCTTTGTCGTTGGCAATCATATAAAACGAGTAGGTCAAGCTGGAAGCGAGCGCCAGAAGAACGCCAGTGGCGGAAATTTTCGCGTTGCCGCTTATATTTGTGATAAGCAGCATTCCCCCAATAGAGCAAACGATGGCAATGAGTTTGAACTTTGTTAACTTTTGATGGAACAGCGTCACCAGGGCAATGGAGACAATGGTGGGGTAGAGAAAATGAAGAATCGTGGCAAGTCCCACCGGAATGCACTCCATCGCGCTGCTGATCAGAAACGAGGTCACGCCCATGCCGATGGCTCCCAGAAAAATCAGATACAGGGCGGCGCTCCACTGAATTTTTAAGCATTCCCGCCTGAGCTGCGTAAGCGCCAGCGCCAGAACCGTCAGAATGAGCTGTCCGTAAAAGGTAATGCATACGGGTGCCACGCCGCTGAGCATTACGTATTTGTCGCTCGTTGGCTTCATTCCAAACAGAAGCGACGCTGCCACAACAGATAAAATACCTTCCAGCACAATATCACACCTATTTTCTTAAAAAGCTTGGGCCTGCGTGTGCAGGCCCAAGCTCCGCAGATTAAACCCTTTCGGATCAATGCATAGCGGCCTCTTCCCACAGATTCAGCTTCACGCCCAGCCCCATCTTCACGGCGTTGTCATAGATTTGCTTGCCCCAGGCAACGTCGTAGACCGGCAGGCCGCCCTGTCCGAACAGAACGATCTGGTCGTCATCCTCGCGGCCCTTCGCGTCGCCGTTGATAATCTTGCCCATGTTGACGATCTGATCTGCGGTCATGCTGCCTTCTTTGATCCAGTCCAGATAATAGCTGCCGATCAGCTCGATGGAATCGTGCCATGGATAGGACAGCTCCTCGGACCACGCCTCGTACATGGGCCAATTGTCCACCACGCGGAGAATGTCGGGGCGCAGGACAAACTCCTGATCCATTTCTATGCCGGCAGGCAGGGACACATAGGCCCCTTTCTTAATCCACTCGCCATTGATGTAAGGCAGGCTCTTGCCGGAGGTGGCGGAGTTGACCACGTCCGAGTCCCGGACGCACGCCTCAGCTGTGGCTACACCGTACGCCTTCTTCACGGCGGGGTAGGTTTTCATAATCCATCTGGCCAGATTCTCGGCGTTTTCCGGCACCACGTCGAAAATCTTTACCTCCTCAATGGACGGTAGGGAATCAATCAAGCTCATAAAGCAGCTTCTGTTAATGGGGCCGGAGCCGATCAGTCCACAGGACCTAGAACCCTTGCGGGCCAGAGACCGGGCGCCCACGCCCGGAATGGCGCCGGTGCGCATTCCGCTGATTTGGTTGCCGGACATTAGGGCGATGGGCGCGCCGGTGACCGCGTCGTTCAGCATTACCATCAGAATGGAGCGGGGTAGGTTTTTCTGCTTGTTTTCAATGTTGGAACCGTACCACTTCTCACCGGCCACGTTGAACCGGCCGCCCACATAGGCGATCATCGCCATAAAGCGGCGGTCAGGGCCGTCCACCGGCATATTGGGGAAGGGAGAACTCTTGGGGAACACCATCTTCACGCCATGGGAATTGTGGTTTTTGCCGCCCATCACGTAGTCGCCCTGCCCCAAAAGCTTGTATACTTCGACCATGGTATCAACGCAGGTGTGCATATCCATCACGCCTGCCTTAATCATAGAGGGTTCATCCAAATACAGGAAATCCACTCCGCCAATGTTACTCATAATTATTCTCCTTAAAATTATTTTTTCATCCGACCGGGGATGGTGGAACGCTCTCCCCGCGCCGAAAAGCAAAAGGTGTCAAATCAAGCGTCGTAGCCACCCCGTCCCGCGGGAGAGTCCTTATACCACATCTTTCCCACAAGGCAGATCGCGACCGCCACGACGCAGATCAGCGCACAGATCCCCGCCACAAACCAGCCCTGGCCGTTGATCAGGGCTACGGGAACCGTCGACCATGTGAAAATCTCGCAGAAGCTTAGCCAGGGGGTCATGGCGGTGTCATCCACTGTGTGGGATTTGTTGTCGGGGTCAACAATGCGCAGCAACACAAAACCGATGGCGAACACGCCGGTGGAATAGCCGTAAACAAAGATGGAACGTTCAAACCAGCTCTTGTGGTTCATGCGATAGCCCATGGGGACGACGCATATGACAACGCAGACAAGGCCCACAAGAATCAGAAGGATCAGAGGAAGGGCATACTCAACGATAACCTTGGTATTGATCATGGCAACGCCAAAAAACACCAGAAAATCGGTGGCGGTGCCGGAGATGCGACTGTTGACGTTCTTGTCCACATAGTCGTAAACCTTGGTTTTTCTGAAAATCAGGAAGAACGCAAGGCCCAGCAGGTAGGCGACCGTGAAGTCGGGGATGCCTTTGATCACATGGACCGCAAGTACCCTTGAATTGAGCAGATAGCCAAAACCGGCGATCATGGCGACCATGGCCACATGGAAGCCCAAGCTGTCCAGTGATACGGAGGAAATGGTTTCCTGACCCATAGATTTCCGATGATTCTTTGCAACAAGGCCGGTGCGCAAATCGTTGTCAATGAACCGAAAATCCTTCACATACGCGGTCCAGCCAAGTTTGGTGGCAATCTTAATGAAGATCAGTCCCCCAAAGACGCCGCTCAGAATGCCCACGGTGGCAAAGGTCATGCCCAGATCACCCGCCTCCGCCCAGCCAAGGTCCGCAAAGGTCTTGCCAACCGCAGCAGCGGTACCGTGGCCGCCGGTAAAGCCGGATGCCATCAGGATGCCGAAGCCGGGGTTCAGATTGGGCATCAGGAACTTGACAATTATCAGCGTGGCCGCAATCCCGAGGGTAAATTGAATAAAATATGCCAAAAACCGGTAGGAGTTGAAGGAAGTGACGCGCCTCATTGTCTCTGCGCCTTCGCCCTTTTTAATTTCGAAGCCGTTGAGGCCGACGACCGTGAACACAATGATAATCAGCATACCCGCATAGGAGCCGGCCCCATCGGAGAAGTGGAGCACGTTTAAAAACTGCTTTCCAAGGATCAGGCCCATAAAACCCGCAAGCAAGCTTGATGGAATAAAAAACTCCTGAAAAAACTTAATCTTCGCGCGAAGGAATTGACCCACCAAAATAAAGAGAGAGGCAATTGCGAAATCGCTTAAAAAGTCGTAAACTGTCATATGTCCCTCCTAAATTCTCCGCTCGTTCTCATATTTCTTTTTGATACTGCAAATTTGCTAGACGGCCGTCTGCTTTTTGCAATAATAATTATAACACTTAAAATAATTGATGCAATATACTATCTCCTTGCTTATTGGAGAAAATCTTTCTTTACTTTTGTTTAAATAACACAAAATTAAGCGAATGATGCATTGAATTGATGGTATTTTTCCAATCCGCCCTTCTTTTGCTTTTTGCTTCCGCCTTTTTATTCTTGCACTTATAATTAAATAGAAATATAATACAGTCATGCTGAAAGGGGGAGGTCATTACCATGAGCGATGACAAGCAATATATCCTGGCGCAGGACATCGGCATCTATTCCTGTAAAGCGACGCTGTTCTCCTTCGACGGGGAAGCAATTCGCAGCAACACGGTCCGCTATTCTCCAGATGTCGCCGCAGACGGCCGTTCCTCTCAATCCCCTGACGTCTGGTGGGATGCCTTCTGCCTCAATTGCCGGAATCTTATCACCAACATCCCGGTGGATTCAGTGAAGGCTGTTTGCGTATGCGGGCAGATGATGGGATGTCTCGCCCTCGGCCGGGACGGTCGGCCTTTGTACGAGCATATGACGTGGGACGACAAGCGAAGCGCTGATCAGATCTGCAAAATTGAGTCTCTGCTGAGTGCGGAGAAAATTCACGAAATTACCGGCGTATGCCTCAGTCACATGTTTTCCCTTTCAAAGGTCATGTGGCTGAAAGAACGGCTTCCCAATATCTATAACGACACCGCGATGTTCGTCCAGTGCAAGGATTATATTAATTACAGGCTCACCGGCGTTCTTGCCACGGACGAGAGCGACGCGGGCTTTACGCTGATGTATGACCTTCTGAAGGGGGAGTGGTCCGATACCATTCTTGATGCCTGCGGCATTGACGCAGCCAAGCTGCCGGAGGTGGTTTATTTCGGAACCGTTCTGGGGCGGGTCACTCCCGATGCGTCCGAACAGTGCGGGCTCAGCCAGGATACCATTGTCGTGGAGGGAATGGGCGACGGGCGTGCGCCCGCCGTGGGCTCCGGTCTGGTTGAAAAAGGACAGGGTCTCATTTATATGGGCTCCGTCTCCTGGGTTTCTCAAATTACAGACAGCGCCGAAATGGATCGAAAAAACGTCCTAACCAAGGCCTCTTATACTGGGCCGGAGCTGTTTTTGAACGGCGGAACCGTGCTTTCTGGCGGGCTGAGCGTGGACTGGTTTTTGAAAGCCTTCTATCCAAACGACCTCCATACTAAGCCGTTCCTTCGGGAAGAGCTATTTGAGCGGATGAACCGCACGCCTATCGGGAGCAACGGACTCCTCTTTATGCCTTATCTCCGGGGCGAGAGAACGCCTTGGTGGAACAGCTATGCAAAAGGCGGCTTTATCGGCCTTGATATGTACCACACCCGAGACGATTTTTTCCGCAGTGTCATCGAAGGCGTTTCCTTTCAACTGGCCATTGTCAAGCGCTCCATAGAAGAGCTAGAACCCTTCTCCTCCCTGTACCTGTCAGGCGGCGTTGCCACCCCGTATTGGCAGCAGCTTTTGTCAGATGCTTTTGAGATGAACATTGTCAGCACGGACGTCAAAGGAGGCATCGGTTGCGTGGGCGCAGCCGTAACAGCGGGAGTGGGGCTTGGAATCTACCGTGGCTATTCGGAGGCATCCCGGTTTCACCGCAGCCACTATTACACCAGTCCCATCAGTGAAAACGTGGAACTCTACCGGGATTTAATCCCGGTCTTTGAGGACTGCTACAATGCCCTTCAGGACATCAATCAGTATCTCAGTCATGTGCACCACAACCACCGCTGATGTTCTTCTGCGCGTCTGCCGTCAGCATGCGGGTCTTTCCGTCCGTCGGGCATGACACGCTGACTGTTTTGAGTTTTAACAATTATAATAAATATTAAAATATTTTGCCGCACACCTTTTGTTTCGTTGGTATCGGGCCATAAAATACGCATGGAACACGCTGATTTCTTGGGTTCTTGCTTGCATCCATCACCAATATTTGGTATCATGGAAGAACAGCAGGCTGATGTATGGCTGCCGAGAAGAGTTGCGCAATAAGGAATGAAGAGATATGGATGTAACAGATATTAAAGCCCAAAACATCAAGAGAGTTCTGGAGGTTTTGCGTATTTCAGGCGGAACGACAAAAAATGAAATCGCCGCTATCACCGGTCTGAGCTTTTCCACCGTCTCCAACCTGTGCAACGAGCTGAAGGAGCAAGGCGTGCTGGTTGAGGAGAAGATCAGCAGCATCTCCGTGGGGCGCATCCCCAGCATTCAGATATTCAAGTGCTCGCGCTATGCCTCCGTCTGCATTGATTTTCAGCAGGAAGGAATCCTGAATTTTTCCATCCTGAATTTTGCAAACAAGCGCCTGTACCAGACCTTCTTTGACATCTCCGGAATGCAGGAAATCTCTCTCCTGACCGATTTGATTGAGACTACCTACCGCGATGCCCTCTGCCAGATGGTGGACATTCGGATCGTGGGCGTGGGTGTCTCCATTCCTGGCATCTACGACGAATCCACAGGACTGACTATCAACTCCACCGTTTCGGTCCTGAATCATACCCCACTGAAAGAGCTGCTGGAGCATCGGCTGAAGTTGCCGTGCTATGTGGAAAACGAATCCAATCTCTGTGCCCTCTCCATTTGCCAAGAGCGCCCCGAGATTCGCAACGCGGTATATTTACACAGTTCCTCGGGACTGGGCGTCGGCGTTATCTGCGAAGGGCATCTCCTAAAGGGCAAAAACGGCTATGCGGCGGAGGTTGCACATATGCCCATCGGCACGCCGGACGTGGAGTGTCCCTTCTGCGGCAATTCAGGCTGCATCGAGAGTGATCTTTCCCAGCGGGGTATGGAAACCCTCCGCTTTCCTACGCACAGCGACGAAGTTCGCGCCCGCCTCATGGAGGACAGAGCCGAAAAGCTGGGCGCACTCCTCTCCATTCTGGTCAATCTCTTTGATCCTGATGTCGTGTACATCGGCGGGCGGGGCTTTGCGGAATACGGCAGACTGGAGTCCACGGTGCTCCGCGTTCTGCGGCGGCGATCCCCTCTCGGCATGGGAAAGGAACTGGAGATCCTTCATGACATGGATAGCCTGCGGGCCATTGAAAAAGGCGTCACGCAGGTCATTTACGACAAATGGAATCCTCTACAAAAATAAGAGTCCGAACACAGCAGGCGGCACACGGTCGAAACCACCGTGTGCCGCCTGCTGTGTTCTTCCGTATTTGCGGCGATCAGCGCCGTGTTAAAATGCCTGCAAAGCCAGTCAATCCAACCGCAGGACAGCTGTGGCTGAAATCTTTCCTAACCTGAATTCGTATCGCAGGCTGGATAACTTACCTCATGGAGTATGCCGAGGACGGGTCTTTTAGAGAATCTCTGAATCTAAAGTCCATTCATACACTGCCGCTAAACGCGGCTTTATTCACTGTCCGGAGTTTCAAAACTTCAAACTTCTTTTGATGCAGCCGACAATTTCCGCCAGAGAGTGGGCTTGCTCATGTGAAGATAAGAGCAAACTTTCTCTTTATTCCCATTAAAACGGTCGAGTAAAAATAAAAGATAATTTCGCTCAAGCTCTTTCAGATTATCAATAATAGGCCCCGAAAACTGAGCGTTCATCTCGGCAACGAAAGGCTGCGCCAATTGATAACTTTCGCGCAGCAGAACTATTCGCTCGGCAAAATTGCGCAGCTCCCGGATATTACCGGGCCAGTTATAGGTCAGGATAGGTTCTAATACAGAGTCGTTGTCCCAATAGAGAACCCGCTTCTCTAAATCTGCCATTTCAGCTAAAAAGCTGGCGAAAAGAGGAATGAGATCCTGCTTTCGCTTTTTCAATGGCGGAATCTTAATTTCCAGCAAAGCCAAACGGTAATAAAGATATTCCCGAAAGCTTCTCTTTTTCACCATCTCCTGCAGGTTTTTATTTGTTGCCGCAATAATGCGCACGTCAACCGGAATGATCCTGTTTCCGCCTATTCGCATGACTTCCTTATGAATGCTGGAAGCAATGAGTTCCTTGCCTGTGCTGGTCTCTCCATGAATTAGTACCGAGCCGTTGCTCTTGGCATAACGTTTGGCGGTTTTTACAGGCTCCTGCGAGGAGGGATCCCGGCAGATAATATCCCGGAAGGTGGTTTTGGCTGTTAACCCCCGCTCCTGATTCTGACCGCGGATGCATAGTTCCATGTCTTCAACATAATTTACGCTGCTGAGAAGAAACACATACATCTGCGCGGTTCCAATCACCTGTGGAATAACGTTAATAACTTATTTTTTCTCACGAATTTCCACCAGCTGTTTAGGGGGCAAATTTAGCAGAGCCTGAAGATCGATCCCGAATAAGGTCTGCACATCATCACAGTGTTCACCCTTTACCAGTATCCTCTCTGCGGGAAGATTAAAGCGCAGAATCCTCCCGATATTATCCGAGATGATCACCGCTTCTGAAATGATGTTGGTTATAAGAGAAATAAACTGGTCCTGAGCTTTTTCCTGCTGAGTCGTTTCTGTGACATACGTGGCCTCTTGTATGGCATTGTAATAGGAGCGTTTATCAATAATGAAATTCTGATAGGGAAGCCCGAGTTCCTTCGCAATCATAATGGGTTCCACGTCTCCAACCACAATGTCCAACTCATCGCGCTTTAACCGGTCATTGATTTCGCTTTCCACTAAAGCCCGGTCATTGAGCTTGCAATAATGAAATTCTTAGGAGCCAACGATCAAATTCGCATGCTGTGCATGAAAGTCCTGCTCTGACGCGGCGTATTCGATTTCAAAAATGCAAATTTTATGATGGCCCATCTCCACACACTGTTGCAAAAGATTTAAAAGCGTATAAGTCTGGTATTCCAATGTGAAAATGGGAACCGAGACATGGTTGGCATAGAGATACTGCGCCAAGCTTCCTCGCGTAAGGATGCCATTGAAATCTGTCTCCGTCATTTCGGCTGAAATTTGTGTTAACAGCTCCGGGCACGGCTGCGATAAAATGATCTTGTAGATATACGGCGGCAGAGCACGGAACAAAAATACATTGTCCATGCTGGCGGGTGCGACAGCCAAAAATTGTTTTTCATGTTCTTTTTCATAAAAGCATTCCTCCGGCAAGATAATTAAACACTAAATATTTCAAAAATGAAATGCAAATACCATTTTTGAAATGAAGTTCCCGCCCACACCATCCGGCTAGGCCTCTTTTTATATTGATAACAGGGCAAAACGATGTGTGTATCCGTTTGGCATTATTCTTGCTCACAGACAAATAAGCGCGAGCTTATGTTGCATCACTATATTGCATTGGAATTGAGGAAATCACATGGTTCATTATCTGCTGTTGAAATTCAATCCGGGCCTTTTTCTGATAAAGTATTTTCGCTGGCGGTTCATACTTATACGGAGCTTGAATCTGTGTTGCCTGGAATTGAAAAAGTTCAAATCTAAAAGAATTGTGTTTGCCGTAATTCCAACGCCGACCTGTTGGTGAAAATGGATCTGGCCTCTGAGGCTGCCCTGAGCGCTTATCTGAAGCATCCGCTGCATTGCGGGTTTATTCAGGAAGTAGGCTCTCAGGTGTCGCAGAGAATCACCTTTGACCGCAAATAACAATTGGACATTTTAAAAAGCTGTAGATTCAGGAGGGGATATAGACCATCATGCTCATCAGCTCACATCTGAACTGGATACCTTGGGAGAAAAGAACGGCAGACTTATTGCCGCAGCAAATGCGGTAACATTAGGAGAGTTATTATGCAACAACAGAGCAATAAGCCTGCTTTTTTTGATATCGTTTGTGATCAATTTTCGATACATACGTCACACCTGTTCTCTAATTCTCTGATAGACTTTATATGATACAAAAGGATGGCGGCTACACAGAGCAAGAAGCCCGCAAGAATCATGAGCAGTCCAATCCCTCTGCTGCTTCCGGTGCCGATTATCTTTCCCACACTTCCAGACAGCAAGCCTGTTGGAGTTAGCATAGGAATAAACACAAAGTCGGCAAGCGGCCCCAAAGTGCTGTAAGCAAACACATAACCAAGCTTTGAAATAATTCCGATCAACCCCCAAACCCGTCCCTGTACATCGTTGGGAATGTTGGTGCGTATCAGATAATCCAGGCTCATGTTGGCAGGGCAGCATGGAGAAAAAAAGAAAGCCAAAGATGCAGATTAAAATGAGGTAACCGCTACAGTTGTGAAAATTGTGCAAATATCAATCATGAGCAAAAGTTTTATATCGTAAACCCGAAGAAGGAAGCCGGCTATAAGCGATGAAACCAAAAACTTTGCGGAGCCACCAAGCTGCACCAATCCGCTGGCTTTTGAATAATCTTCCTCAGTCAAAAGGTCTGTTACCGTGGCTATGAACGAGGGCTCGACAAGGGAAGAAAAAACCGAGCTAACCGTTATGCCTATACCAATCTGCCAAAGCTGTGCTTCTTCAGCCGACATGCAAATTAGAATATACACAAGCCCTATGGCGGAAAGGTCGTCTCCAAGAGTCATCAAAAGCCTACGGTCATATTGATCCGCAAGCACTCCAGCAAAGGGAGCAGGCAGAAGCCCGGGCAAAAAGGCCAGCAGGGGAATCGGTGCGCCGGAGGACGCAAGCCCGGTTTTTTCAAACACATATACTCCAAGCCCAAAAGAAGTAATACCACTTCCGATTGCAGCCACAAAACTACCGGAACACAGCAGAACGAACTTTAGAAAAGCGCTGTTTCCGGTTTTATTCATCAGCACCACCGCCTGTATGAAACAACACGGCCACGCTGTCAAAGCTTCCCGGTGCTGCTCCAAAGAGTCGTTCCAGATTAAAAATGAATGCGTTGACTCTGTTTAACAGCTCTTTTCCCGTGAGTTTTTCGGAGTAATCATCAAAAACCGTATTAACATGAGCGACGATCATTTCCAGGCTCTCATAGGGATATGGTGTATGGAATAAGCCTTCTTTTATGCTGTCTTCAATAATTCTCATCAGGATAGGCGGGATGGCCTCCAGCATTGTCTGATGCGTTTTCTGGTGCATTAAGGCGTTTTGCGGCCGGTGCATTTGTAGGGTAATTACACTGGGCGCGCCCCCCTTATCGCAATTCATCAACATGAGGGTTTGTAACAACCGCTCCATGTGTCTGCGGCTATCTGTTCGGCCTCTTTTAACAGCCTTTCGCAGTGCCGCTCTATCAGAGCGTCTAAAACATCCTCTTTTGATTTGAAATGATAATATACCGTTTCCCGTGCGATTCCGGCTTTTTTACACTGCAATCTCTTTCAAATAAATGACAAATCCGAACTCGTCTCCTATCGGAAACAAGTTCGGATTTTGCCTTTTTGGTGGACGACACAGGACTCAAACCTGTGACTCCCTGCACGTCAAGCAAAAGCGCAGCAAGAATTTATCTCTTCTATTAAAACTGAAATTCATTGCGCTGCAAAAATCGGCGGATTCTGGTTTCATCATGGCTATCTTTTAAAATCGCCTTTTTGCTGCAACGGCCTAAAATGTTTATCGTTTACAAAAACTGCACTTGCAGAGTTATTGACACGAGGTAAAATAAGAGACCTATTGGCCAAAAGTGAAAATTGCTCGATCCTAGTTATGGATTTGAGTGGTTTTCACTTTTTGCCAACTCATCTCCATTATTAATACCTATGCAAGCTGAGCAATGAGCTTTACATTTGTCATCATTTTTCCGCGTAATCTTGAAATTAAGGTCATCTAGTAAGTCCTAAATAAGCTCCCGAATGCGTTGGCCCATTTCCCGGCAGCCCACTAAAGTTCCACCCTGATCCATAATATCGCCGCAACGATAACCAGTGTGCAGTACCGTCTCTACCGCCGCCTCCACGGCGTCTGCCTCTTCCACCATGCCAAAGCTGTGCCGTAGCATCATGGCGGCGGACAAGATCGTACCGATGGGGTTTGCTTTGTCCTGACCGGCAATATCCGGAGCCGAACCATGAATAGGCTCATACAAACCACGGCTGCCGTCTCCCTTACTGGAGGATGGGATCATTCCGATGGAACCGGTAATCTGGCTGGCTTCATCGGAGAGAATATCACCAAAGAGGTTTTCGGTAACAATGACATCAAACTGGCTGGGATCCCGGACAATCTGCATGGCGGCGTTATCCACGTACATATGCCGCAGCTCCACGTTCGGATACTCCTCCGCCACTGCGCAGACCGTTTTGCGCCAGAGCCGGGAAGTATCCAGTACGTTGGCTTTGTCAACAGAGGTCACTCGCTTCCGGCGTTTTTGCGCCATCTGGAACGCCACATGGGCGATGCGCCAGATCTCATGCTCGCTGTAAGCCATGATGTCCGTTGCTGTCTGTTCGCCGTTTCGTTCCTCTGTGGTGTGCTTTCCAAAATAAACTCCGCTAATCAGTTCCCGGACCACCACAAAGTCAATGCCCGCCGCAGCAATATCCGCCCGAAGCGGACAGGCGGCGGAGAGATCGGCAAACATGCGGGCGGGCCGGATATTGGTATAGAGCCCCATGGCGCTTCGCAGCTTCAAAAGGCCGCGCTCCGGTCGCTTTTCCGACGGGACAGCGTCCCACTTGGGACCACCCACCGCACCCAACAGTACACTGTCGGAGGAAAGGCAGGTATCGAGACTGGAATCCGGCAGTGGTATGCCGAAGGCATCGATGGTGCTGCCGCCCATGGGCGCTTCTCGATAGGTAAAGGTATGGCCGAACTTGCAGGCGACGGCGTCCAAGATGCTGATCGCCTCCCCTACAATCTCCGGGCCAATGCCATCGCCACGAATTATAGCAATCGTCTTGTTCATTTCGCAGCTCCTTTCGCCCGAAGGGATGCCATTAGGCCACCTTTGGAAATTATATCCTTGATAAATGGCGGAAATGGCTCCGCCTGATAGGTTTCGCCCTTGGTCACATCGGTAATGACTCCGGTATTATAATCCACCGTCACCTCATCGCCGTCGTCAATTCCCTCGCTGGCGGCTGGACACTCCAGAATGGGCAGTCCAATATTAATGGAGTTGCGGTAAAAAATCCGGGCAAAGTTCTTTGCAATGACGCAGGAAATGCCGCTGGCTTTGATGGCAATGGGGGCGTGCTCCCGGGAAGAACCACAGCCGAAATTCAAGCCAGCCACCAGAATATCCCCTGATTGGCTCTTCTGGCGAAAAGATTTGTCAATATCCTCCATGCAGTGAGCTGCCAACTCGTTGGGGTCTTGCGTTGCCAAATAGCGGGCTGGAATAATGACGTCAGTATCAATGTGATCGCCGTATTTATGTGCTATTCCGTGTGCATTCACTTGTTCATAACCTCCTCAGGATGGCAGAGATGTCCGGCAATACTGGATGCGGCGGCAACCGCCGGAGAAGCCAGATAGACCTCGCTGGTAACGTGACGCAAGCGGCCTACAAAATTACGGTTGGTGGTGGAGACGGCTCGCTCCACTGCGGCCAGACAGCCCATGTGGCCGCCCAGGCCGGGCCTGCAGGTAGGCGTGGGATCAATGCACCCGGCATCAAGAAAAATCAGCGTAAAGCCACATCGAATGGACGCGCGGTCAATTGTCGGTGTGGCCGG
>NZ_DALZCH010000068.1:0-18278 GCF_031978065.1 Oscillibacter sp. | reverse complement strand
CCCTCCGGCGCGGCGAATCTGGCACGGGCATTAATGACGGTGGGCTGCAACGCAATCCTGCTATGCGGGAGCGTCTCCCTCCCGCAGGTGCGGGCCGCAGCCGGTGTTCTTGCTCCGGGGGCTGAGATTGTCTGTCTTCCCGACAGAGCCACGGCAGCCTTTGCCCAAGGTCTTTTGAACCGCATCCGTCCCACTCACTTTTTTACCATCGAGCACCCCGGCAAAAGCGCGGACGGCCATTTTTACAATATGCACGGATACGTAATCGACGGCATGGTGACGGACGCGGAGATTTTTCTGCCGCTGGCCCGCCGGATGGGGGCAGTGACCATTGCCGTGGGCGACGGGGGAAATGAACTGGGGATGGGCGCGCTGCGCTCGGTGGTGGAGGCCCATGTGCCCCACGGCAAGCGCCTTGCCGCCGTGGGGTGGGCGAATTTCACGCTGGCGGCCGGGGTCTCCAACTGGTGGGGTTGGGCGGCGGCTGCGCTTTTGTCAGCCGCCACCAGGCAGCGGCTGCTTCCCTCGCCGGAAGAAGAGCTGATGGCGCTTCAAGCCGTAATCGCCTCCGGCGGTGTGGACGGCTGCACGGGGAAATCCTCCCTCTCGGTGGATGCGCTTCCTCTGTCCTTTCATCTGGAGCAGCTTCGCCGAATGGAGGATGCCCTGTGCGCCGCTCCATGCCGCGTGCTCAGCGGCGTATAGCCCCCTTTTTCCCGGAAAGGAGCGGCAAACGGAGGAAGCGGCAGAGTTTTTCAGGTTCCCACTCGCTTTTTGGGGACATGCCGGAAACTGTCGCATAAAAACGGACTTCAATATGGAGAAATTCCTGACTGACGCGGAGCACATTTACAATGGGATATGCACGGCGGGGCCGGGCGGGAAATTCCCGCCCGGCCCCGCTCACTGTCCGATTTTCCTTTTACCGGTGCTCTCTCTTTCGCGCTTCGCAGGGGCTTTATTTGTTGATCAGGAACAGCCCCAGCATGCACACCAAAATCCCCACGATTTTGGTGTGACTGATCGTCTCGTGATAGGCAAGCACACCCACCAAAATCAGGCAGACGGCCAAAATGCTGCTATAAACCAGTTGCCCGCTGCTGACGTTCCAGCCCGCCTTGTACATATAAATGGATCCGGCCTCCAACCCCACCACAGCGAAGCCCAATACAAAACTGCTCCAGTTGATGTTCTGATATTCCCGAAAAAGCGAACCGCCCCGGTTCAGTGCAAAATACATCAGTGCGGAAAACGCCGCGCCGATGACGTACGTCACGGTCAGCGCCGCAAAGGGATTGATTTCCGCCGGCGTCTCCTTGGAGCACACATTATAAAATACGTTGGAAAGCACCACCAGCGCAATGGGCCAGATCATTGAAAACGGCATCGTTCTTCCTCCACAGCAAGAAACAGACAGCCAGGCCAGCCTGACTGTCGAAAAATACGCATCCGAGCTATGCCTTATGTTATCATACCACATCTCCGATTGCAAGACGAATCCGCGCCACGCATCCCCTGTCAGCCAGCGCTGTGCCCAGCGCGAACCTCTCTGCGCGCAAGCGTCTTATTGCAATAGGAAGGTATTCTTCTTGGACCTACCATTTCCGGCCCAAAAGTGATACGATATAGCTTAATAGGATTCAGCAATTAAACAACTTGAGATTGATGGAAAGCGTGATTTCTATGAAAAAACACTGTATTGCTTTTATGGTATGTCTTCTACTTTTTTTAGTTGGTTGTGGGAAAAGCACTAAGGGCCCCAACGATTCCTCAGAGACAAACGCCAGCAGCTCCGCCGAATCAAATACGCCCCCTGCAGATATTGCCATTGATTACGGAACATCAACGCAGTTTACACGGCAAGACATGGATTCGGCGATTGAAACCATTAAAAGCGAATTTGCCACATGGGACGGCTGCGTATTGCATTCACTTACGTTTTACGGTGATGCGGCGGGGAACGAATATCTTGAAGGGTACAACACATGGGGAGATCCAACATATGAGGAATGCATTGTCTTTACCTCCTCATTTCACTCTCCTGTGGACACAGAGTCCGCATTGGATCACGCCTTCTATGAGGATTGGGAATACACCGGGTGGCAGTGGTACCTCATGAGAAACGACGCCGGCGACCCATGGACACTTATAACATGGGGCCAGGGCTAAGCAAGTTTTAATATCGACATCTTTCTGTCAAATAGCTGTACTTATAACAATAAATATCGGCAATCCCGCATAGCAAGGCCCACACAAGGCACAATAAGCCCTGCATTTATTACGTCAAAAGCACCCACTCTGCTATACTGGGTAGGTGCTTTTTCATGTGCGTTCAAAGGCGCAATTTAATATTATTGGGCTGTCATGTGGGGTTTTGTGCTCCTTGGTCCAAACGTCTCTTCCCCGCAGCTTACCACTCTGCGTATAAATTCCGGAATTTTCCTTGAATGACTTGACGCGGGCGGGGTTTTCGGTAAAATAGAGAGTATGAGGGACAGGCCCGGGAAGGCTTTCCGTTTCGGTCGCCCGTGGGCGGACCGTTTACGGGGAAATGCTCTCAAGTCCGGGATAAGTCATAAAGGAGGCATCGCAGGGTGAAGCATTTCGATTTGGTCATTGTTGGAAGCGGCGCGGGACTGATGGTGATGGAGGCCGCCTTGGAAAAGGGTCTTCGCTGCGCGCTGATAGAAAAGGCAAAGCTGGGCGGAACCTGCCTGACAAAGGGCTGTATTCCGTCAAAGATGCTGGTTTATCCGGCGGATTTCATCCGGGAAGCGGAGCGGGCTTCCCGCATCGGCGTCAGCGTGGGGCGTCCCGCCATCGACTGGGAGGTGATCTCCCGCAGAATGTGGGCGCAGATCGATTTCCATAAAACCATTGAAAAAAATCTGGGACAGCTTCCGAATCTGACGCTGTACAAGGGTACCGGCGCTTTTACCGGTCCCAACAGCATGACCGTTCTGCAAGAGGACGGGACGGAGGAGGAGATCACCGGAGACAAATTTCTGCTGGCAGTGGGAGCCAGAACCTCCGTTCCCCCGGTGGAGGGTTTGGAAGAGGCCGGTTACGTCACCTCGGAAACCTTTTTCGGGGAAAAGTATCCCAAAAAGCCATGGGAAAGTCTTGTGATGATCGGCGGCGGCTCCATCAGCACGGAATTTGCCCACATTTTCTCCGCATTTGGCACAAAGGTGACGATTCTTGTCCGCTCCGGCGGGATTTTGAATAAGGAGGAGCCGGAGGTCGCAGAATTTGTCAGCCGACAGTTTGCCGAAAACGGAATCGAAATTCTGACCCACAGCACCCCCGTCTCCGTCCGGGCCGAGGGTGGTAAAAAATACGTCACCGTGGAAAACAGCGCCACGAAAGAGCAATCTGTTTTAGAGTGCGAGGAAATTTTTATGGCCTCCGGCACCCGCTCTAACGCCGACACGCTGGACTTACCCAAGGCCGGGGTGGAGACGGACAAGCACGGCTGGATTGTGACAAACGGGTATCTTGAAACCTCTCAGCCCGGCATTTGGGCGCTGGGGGACGTGAACGGGAAATACCAGCTCCGCCACAAGGCCAATTTCGAGGCCCAGATTCTCAGCCAAAACCTGTTCTCCGGCGAAAGCAAGCAGGAGGTGCGCTACGCGGCTGTTCCCTGGGCCGTTTTCACCCATCCGCAGGTGGCGCACTTGGGCCTGACGGAATCGGAGGTGAAGGAGAAGGGCATCCCCTATCAGACAGCGTATAATCACTTTTCCGAGGTGGTGGGTGGTCGGGCCATGGGGTATCACAGGCGGGACGGAGACGACGGGTTTGTGAAGGTCATCATCGGGTATGATAAAAAGCTGCTGGGCGTTCACATTGTGGGCCCGCAGGCGGCGGTGCTGCTTCAGCCCTTCGTATATCTCATGAATGCGGGCTATCAGTGCCAGAAAGTCCGGCGCGCCATGGCCGCCCGGGAGGTGGACGACCTGCGAATCATGTACCCCAACCTCGGGACCTATGCCCCCATCAACAACTCCATGGTTATCCACCCCTCTCTCAACGAGCTGACCGCATGGGTCTTTGAAAAAATTCACATCCCGGACTGAGTTCCCGGCCCATTACGGTTTTCACAGAAAGACCATACAGATACCATCGCTTCCCCGGAAAGCTGTTGGATAAACGCAAACCACCCCAAAGACAGGAGCGCGCCGTCCGGGCCGGGCCCGCTCCCCAAGTATTATTTGAAAAGAGGAGGATTCAGCATGAACGGAATTCAAGTGGGCGTAAAAGCCCCCGACTTCACCCTGTCCGACGGATTCGGCAAGGAAATCAAGCTCTCCGACTATCGGGGCAAACAGGTGCTGTTGTCCTGGCATCCCCTGGCGTGGACCAGCGTGTGCACCGACCAGATGCGGGCGCTGGAGACGCACTTCGACGCTTTCGCAGAGAAGAACACCGTGGCCATCGGACTGAGCGTTGACCCGGCCCCCGGTAAAAAGGCTTGGGCCACAGTTCTGGCCATTGAGAACACCCCCCTTGTCAGCGACTTCTGGCCTCTGGGCAAAGTCTCGCAGGACTACGGCGTATATATGGAGCACCACGGCATGTCCGGCCGGGCCAACGTGCTGGTGGACGCGGAAGGCACTGTGAAATGGGTCAAAGTCTATCCCATCGGGGAGCTGCCGGACATCGACGAGGTGCTCTCCGCCCTGTAAGAGACGGCTTGCCTCCAAAGGGATTTCCCTGCCCATGATGGGCAGATAAAACCTCCCATCTATTAAAAAGAGCGCGGGCCGCAATGCGGCCCGCGCTTTTCCGTTTCTCTTAATATTCCGTGATGCCCTCGTACACCAGCATTGCATCGGCAGTGAGCGTCATCTCTTCCTCCGTATAGCGGACAAGCATGTCCCCTCCGGCGGCTTTCACCGTGATATCCCGATTTTTCGGGCAGAGGCCCAGCTCCACCGCCGCGGCCACAGCTGCGCAGGCTCCGTCGCCGCAGGCTGCCGTCTCTCCGCTGCCCCGCTCCCAGACCCGCATTTTCACGGTGCTTTCATTTACCACCCGGACAAACTCCGTATTGGTCCGCTCCGGCGCAAGCACGCCCCGCTCGAACCGGGGACCCAGCGCCGCCACGTCAACTTCGTCCACCCGGGGGCAGAACACCACACAGTGAGGGCTTCCCATGTCCACGCAGGTGACGCGCCACTCCGTTCCCCCGATTTCCACCGGCGCATTCACAAGCCGCCGTCCCGCGTCCAGCAAGGCCCGCCCCATAGACACGCAGGCGGAGGAAACCTGCCCGTTCATGACGGAAAGCTCCACGGCACGAACGCCGCTGACCGTTTCGATTTGCAGCTTTTCCTTATCTGTAAGCCCCTTGTCGTGCAGGTATTTTCCCATGCATAGCAGCGCGCTGCCCGACATACTTCCCTCGGACCCGTCGGCATTGAACAGGCGCATTTTTGCGTCCGCCGTCTCGGAGTGCTGCATCAGGACGATGCCGTCCGCACCCACGCCGGTATGACGGTCGCACAATGTGATGCAGAGGGATTCCGGGCAGGTAATGGCCCCGTCGAAATCCTCCAGAAACACGAAGTCGTTGCCGCAGGTCTGGAGCTTTGCAAAGGGAAGCTTCTGCCGCTGCGTCCGCAGACGGCAGATGTCCACCAGCTCTGTATTCTCCTGCGTATAGCGGCTGGCCAGAATATCCGCCAACGCGGCGGCGGTATCCAGACTGGTGAGGCACGGAATCCCCAACTGGACGCATCGGTGGTTCAGATGGATGAAATCCCGGATATACTCCGGCTCTGTGGAGCCGGTGAGAATCACGAAGTCGATTTCCCCCGCTTCCAGCAGCTTAAACACCCGGTTGTCCTGCCCCAGCTTGCCAACTACCTCCACATCCGCCCCAAGGCGGGAGATTTCATAGGCCGTGCGCTCGGTTCCGTAGAGCTTATAGCCCAAGTCCACCAGCTTGCGGGCGATATGCACCACCTCCGGCTGGTCTCGGCGGTTGACGGAGACGAGAATGCCGCCCCGCCGTTCCCGCTCCACCCGATAGCCCGCGGAAACCAGACCTTTAAACAGAGCCTCCTGCAAATTCTTACCAAGGCCCAGCACCTCCCCGGTGGATTTCATCTCCGGGGAGAGGGCGGCGTTTGCATCGGTGAGCTTTTCAAAGGAGAAGACGGGAACCTTCACGGCCACGTAAGGCGGCGTTTTATAAAGTCCCGTGCCATATCCAAGGGTGCGCAGAGGTTGCCCGGTCATCACCCGGGCGGCAAGGTCCACCATGGGCACCCCCGTCACCTTGGAGAGATAGGGAACCGTGCGGCTGGCACGGGGATTCACCTCAATGACATACAGCTCGCCCTGATAGATTAAATACTGGATGTTGACAAGGCCCTTGGTTTTCAGGCTGAGGGCCAGCTTTTCAGAGCAGTCCACAATCGTTTTTAGCATCCGGTCGTTGATATTAAAGGGCGGATAGACCGCGATGGAGTCCCCGGAGTGAACGCCGGTGCGCTCGATGTGCTGCATCACGCCGGGAATCAGCACGTCCGTCCCGTCGGAAATCACGTCCACCTCCAGCTCCCGCCCCTGAAGATACTGGTCCACCAGAATCGGTTCTCCGTTTCCGTTGGCCAGAATCGGTTCCATATAGCGGCGGACCTCCGCCTCGTTGTGAGCGATGACCATGTTTTGCCCGCCGATGACGTAGGAGGGCCGCAGCAGCACGGGATAGCCCAGCTCCCCAGCAGCGGAAAGGGCCTGATCCAAGCTCAGCACCGCCCTGCCCTGAGGCCGCTTGATGGAAAACCGCTCCAACAGCGCGTCAAATCGCTCCCGATCCTCCGCCATGTCGATGGATTTGGCGGAGGTGCCTAAGATTTTGACGCCCTTTGCGTCCAAAAATTTGGTCAGCTTGATCGCCGTCTGCCCGCCAAAGGCCACCACCACGCCCACCGGGCGCTCCACCTCGATGATGTGCATCACGTCCTCGGGGCACAGCGGCTCGAAATACAGCCGGTCGGCGGTGTCATAGTCCGTGGAGACGGTTTCGGGATTGTTGTTGACGATGACCACTTCATAGCCCAGCTTTTTCAGCGTCCATACGCAGTGGACGGAGGAATAGTCGAACTCGATGCCCTGTCCGATGCGGATGGGGCCTGAGCCAAGCACCAGCACCACAGGCTTTCCGCTGCGGGGAAAGGGCCGGGATTCGCAGGTCTTGTCAAAGCAGGAGTAGAAATAGGGGGTCTGCGCGTCAAATTCCGCGGCGCAGGTGTCCACCATTTTATAAGCGGCGGACTTGGCCCCGCCGGGAAGCGCCGCCCTACCGGACAATCGCAGCAATGCAGAATCGGAATAGCCATACCGCTTGCCGGTTTCGTAACGCGTGGGAGTCAGACCGTCCCTTGTCAGGCTCTTTTCAAAATCCGCTAAATTTTGAAGTTTTCCCAGAAACCAGCGGTCAATTTTGGTAATCTGGTGAATTTCCTCCACGTCCACGTCTGCTTTCAGCGCCTCAAACACCGTGAAAAGCCGCCGGTCGTCCACCCGGGCCAGACGCGCCTGCAGAGGGGCGTTATCTCCGTCTTCTTTCGGGCGGTTCAGGGTGTCCAGTCCGATTTCGGCACCCCGGACGGCCTTCATCATTGCCATTTCAAAGCCGGGGGCGATGGCCATCACCTCCCCGGTGGCCTTCATCTGGGTGCCCAGCTTCCGGCTTGCATCAGCAAATTTGTCGAAGGGCCACTTGGGAATTTTCGCCACAATGTAATCCAGCGCCGGTTCAAAACAGGCGCAGGTTTTACCCGTCACGTCGTTCTTGATTTCGTCCAGCGTATAGCCAAGAGCAATTTTCGCCGTGACCTTGGCGATGGGATAGCCCGTGGCCTTGGAGGCCAGCGCGGAAGAACGGGATACCCGGGGGTTCACTTCAATCACCGCGTACCGGAAGCTGTCTGGGTCCAGCGCCAACTGGCAGTTGCACCCGCCCACGATGCCAAGAGACGAGATAATATCCAGCGACGCGGTGCGCAGCATTTGAAACTCCCGGTCGGAAAGGGTCTGGGCGGGGGCCACCACGATGGAGTCTCCCGTGTGAACTCCCACCGGGTCCAGATTTTCCATAGAGCACACGGCAATGACGTTTCCGGCGGCGTCCCGAATCGTCTCGAACTCAATTTCCTTCCAGCCAAAGATGGCCCGCTCCACCAGAATCTGAGAAATGGGGGACGCGTCCAGTCCCGTGGCGGCAATGATTTTCAGCTCCTCCCGGTCCGCCGCCGCGCCGCCGCCCGCGCCCCCCAGCGTGAACGCCGGACGGACAATGACGGGATAGCCGATTAACTCTGCCACGGCCAACGCCTCATCCACAGTCTGGGCAATGTCCGAGGGGACCACGGGCTGACCAATGGTTTCCATGGCTTCTTTAAAAAGCTCCCGATCCTCTGCCTTGGTGATGGCGGTCGCGTCGGTTCCCAGCAGGCGGACGCCTTCCCGCTCCAGAAATCCCTCCTTGGCAAGCTGCATGGCAAGGGTCAGTCCCGTCTGCCCGCCGAGGGAGGCCAAAAGACTGTCGGGCTGTTCCTTCTTAATAATGCGCTTCACCGTGGTCACGGTGAGCGGCTCTAAGTAAATCTCGTCCGCCATGGCCTGATCGGTCATGATGGTGGCGGGATTGGAGTTGCACAAAACCACCTCCACCCCCGCCTCTTTTAAAACGCGGCAGGCCTGCGCCCCCGCGTAGTCAAACTCAGCGGCCTGTCCGATGACGATGGGGCCGGAGCCGATGACCAGCGTTTTTTTAATTGACGTATCCAAAGGCATTACAGGTTTCCTCCCTTCATCAGCGCGGCAAAGCGGTCAAACAGAAATGCGGTGTCCTCCGGCCCGGAGCGGGCCTCCGGATGGAACTGGACGGTAAACGCCCTCAGCTCCGGATAGTCGATGCCCTCGCAGGTGCCGTCGTTGGCGTTGACATAGCGGACGCGCCCGGCAGGCAGAGAATCGGCGTCCACCGCGTAGCCATGGTTTTGGCTGGTGATGAAGGTCCGAGGGCCGCTCAGGTCCCGCACGGGCTGATTCACACCCCGGTGTCCGTATTTCATTTTATAGGTCCGCCCTCCCAGCGCCAGCGCCAGAAGCTGGTGTCCAAGGCAGATGCCGAACAAGGGCAGCTTTCCCGCAAGCTCCCGGAGCTGGTCAATCTGAAATTCCGCCTCCGCCGGGTCCCCGGGGCCGTTGGAAAGCATCACACCGTCCGGCTTCATGTCCAGCACCTCCGCCGCCGTGGTCATCGCAGGCAAGACCGTCACCTCACAGCCCCGCTTTTGAAGCTCCCGAACGATGTTGCGCTTGGCTCCGTAGTCCAGCAGAGCCACGGAATGCTTCTTTTCTCCCGCCGCCGGATATGTCCGCGTCTCCCGGCAGGTGACGGCCGCCACCGCGCCCGTGACGGCATACTTTTGCACCGGCTCCAGCCCAGCGGGCGGCACAGCGCAAATTGTGGCGTTCATCACGCCGTGCTCCCGGATAATCCGGGTCAGCTCCCGGGTGTCCACCCCGCAGATGCCCGGAATGTTCTCCCGCTTCAGGTACGCGTCCAAATCCATTGCACAGCGAAAGTTGGACGGGGCGGCGCACCACTCCCGGACAACATAGCCCCGCACGGCACAGCTTCCCTCGAAATCCTCCGGTATTACACCGTAGTTTCCCATCAGGGGATAGGTCTGCAACACAATCTGCCCGTGATAGCTGGGGTCCGTCAGTGTTTCAAGATAACCGCACATGCCGGTGGTAAACACCAGCTCTCCCACCGTGTCCCCCCCTGCGCCGAAGCGAATTCCTTCAAATACCTGCCCGTCCTGCAAAACCAGATACGCCTTTTCCATTCCTTTTTGACCGTCCCTTTCCCGTCCGCAATTCCACCGTGGCGGCTTCTTTTCATTTTAATTATTATCTGCTTTTTTGGTTCTTCCGTCAATCAGTTTGTGAAAAATTATTCATAAATATATGTATAATATTCTTTTGTAAGTGTTGTTGCTTTTTAGTTATTTTGATGCAGTGTTTAATAGCCGCAGCTTTTATTTCTTTGGCACTCCGCCGCGCATTGAAAGTTTTTGCTTTGCCAAACGATATGTGTATTTTTATAATGCGCCAGCCTTTTTACAGAGCGCAGAGCAGCCGCTTATCCTCGGCTGCACAAGAGCTTGTTCAGGCCGCCCGCTGGGCGGACCTGAACAAGCTCAAAGAAATGGGGCTCAATATGAGCCCCGGAGTGCGGGGCAGTTTTAGTTTTCGCTGTAATTGGGAGTAATCACCAGCTCGCCGCTTTTGATCTGAGCAACCACGGCATTCACCTTTTCGGCCACGTCGTCAGACACCTCGGCGCTGAAAGCCGCCATGCTGACCACGCCGTCGTGCAGGCCGGGGAAAGCCTGTCCGCCATAGCCGCCCGCCTTGATGAGGTCAATCTGGGAAGAGATCATGTAGGGGATGTCCACCATCATGGAGGTGAGGCACAGCCCGTCGGCAACCAGAGACGACTGGTCGGAGGTATAGCCGATGCAGTAGACCTTTTCGGCGCTGCACGCCTCTAGAACGCCAAGGCCCGTGTGATCGCAGGTCTGAAGAATCACGTCCACGCCGTCCTCAATCATGGCGATTGCGGTTTCTTTGCCAAGAGCGGAGTCGTCAAAGGTTCCGGTGATGACGGTTTTCACCTCGATGTCGGCGCTGACGCTGGCAACACCCTCAATAAACGCGTTTTTATCGGACTGCTGGGTGGTGTTGTTGCCGCCGCCCACATAGCCGACTTTGCCGCTCTTTGTCATCAGGGCGGCAACCACGCCGGAGACATAGGCCCCCTCGCACTCGCGGTAGTCCGCGAACATGATGTTGACGGGCAGCTCCGCTTCGGCAATGTCCTCGGGGGCGTTGCCGGTGATGAAGAAATTGACATTGGGATAATCCGCCGCCACACGGCAGCACGCGTCGCCATACTGTGCGCCGTGTCCGATGACGAAGTCATAGCCGTCCTCGCAATAGCTGCGGAACACCGCCTCCATGTCGTTGGAGCCGACATTTTCCGTATACGCCACGTCGTAGCCCGCGTCCTTAATCTTCATCAGGCCCTCGTACGCGGTCTGGTTCCAAGATTCGTCCGTGATAGAGCCGGGCAGTAAAATGGCGATTTTGGAGACGGTGGAGCGGTCGCTCACCGCGGAGGACGCGCCGCCCGAAGCGGAGGCGGAGGACTGCCCGGCGGAACTGCCGCCGCAGCCGGCAAGGATTCCGGCGGACAAAGCCAGCGTCAGGGCAAGAGAGAGAATCTTCGTGTGTCTTTTCATAAGGGACCTCCTAAAAATATATCATATCTTCCTTTGGAAGCGGGGGATTTGTGCGTCAGCGGCGTTCCCGTTCAAAGGGAATGCCCAGCTCTCGCGGCGCTCTGATATTCCGGCCCGCCAGAACCAGCACCAGCACGGTAATCAGGTAAGGCAGCGCCACAAAGAATTGATAGGGCAGAGACGAGCCCAGCACCTGTAAACGGATTTGCAAAGCCTGAATGGAACCGAAGCCAAAGGCGGCAACCACCGCCATCAGCGGATTCCAGCGAGCCAGAATCACAATGGCAAGGCAGATAAAGCCCCGGCCCGCGGAAATGGCCTCCGTAAACGTGCCGACGGAGCTTAGCGTCAGCGAGGCTCCCGCCACCCCGGCGGAAAACCCGCAGAACAGATATGAGAGGAACCGGAACCGGGCAACCCGGATTCCGCAGGCCTGCGCCGCCTTGGGATTTTCCCCAGCCGCCGCTAGCCGAAGGCCCAGCTTCGTTTTCGCGAGGACAAAGTACACTCCCGCCGCCAGCAGAACGGAAAGATAGGTCAAAATATCCTGATTGAAAAAAACGTCTCCGATCAATGGCAGCTTGCTCAGGCCCGGAATCGGGATGTGCGAGAATGTCTCCACGGAAATGTTGGCGTTGGAGGTTCCAAAAATTAGGCGGTTTAAGAAATTGGTGAAGCCCATGGCAAAAATATTGAACATGATGCCAACAATCGCCTGGTCCTGCCGAAGCAGCACGGACCAGACCGCCACGATGACGCTGCTGAGCATTCCCGCCGCCGCGCCCATCAGAACGCCTGCCCACAGGCTTCCGGTGCGCAGGGCGAACAGATAGGAGAAAAACGCGCCGAAAAGCATTTCGCCTTCAATGCAGATGCCCATGACTCCGGATTTTTCCGACAAGGTATCCCCCACGGAGCCATAAATTAACGGGACACTCTGCCGCACGCCGGAGGCGAACAGCGCCGCGAGAAATCCGGCGTTGAAAACACTGGATGCATCCATCAGCTTCCGTCCCCCTTCTTTCCAAGCTTCATGCCGCCCACCGCCATTCCCAGCAGGACAAACAGCACGATGAGGGCCTCCAATACGCTGGTAAACGAGGTTGGAATCCCGGTTTTCACCTGCATGGTCACAGAGCCCGCCGAAAGCAGCGCCATAAACAGCGCGGCAGCGGCGATGCCCAATGGATGAAGCCCGCCCAGCATGGCCACCACGATTCCACCGAAGCCAAAGTCTCCGGCCACGCCCTCCATCAGCCGCATGGTGTTGCCGCTGATTTGCAGCGCACCCGCAAGGCCGCACAGCGCACCGCTGAGCACCATTGCAAGAAAGTAGTACCGGTCCTTGGGCACGCCGCCGTAAACCGCGGCCTTTTTGCTGCCGCCCAGCGCCCGCAGGCGATAGCCAAAGGCGGTGCGCCGCACAATCACGCCGTAAACCACCGTCAGCGCCAGCGCAATCAGCACCCCCCAGTTTAGCCGGGAGGAAGCCCACAGCTTAGGCAAAGCCGCCGCCAGCTTGGCGGACTGCGGCTCCGCGCCGCTGCGCAGCGGATAGAACACCAGATAGCTGATGATCTGCCGGGCCACATAATTGAGCATCAGGGTGATGATGATTTCACTTGCGCGAAACTTAAATTTAAAATACCCGGCAATGGACGCCCAGCCAGCCCCCAGCACAATCCCCAGCAAAATTCCCGCCGGGAGGGACCAGAACCCCAGCGCACCGCCCACGGGGGGAATCCCCATCAAGGTCATACCCAGCGCCCCGAAAAGCATTTGCCCCTCTCCGCCCAGATTGCTGAGCTTTGCATGGAAGGCAAAGGACACGCCGATTCCCACCAGCAGCAGCGGCGTGAAGTACATGGACACCTCTCCCAGCGCCGTGACGGAGGTCAGCGGGCGAATCAGCATGTAATAATAAGCTTCCAGCGGATTTGCCCCCACCGCCAGAATAAACACGGAGCCAACCAGCATCGCCGCCGCCACAGCCGCCGGAAGCAAAAGAAGCTTGCTCACGCCGCCCTGTCTCTTCTCGGCAAGGCCGCCGACCATGGAAGCCACAAGAGAGGATACTCTATTCATGCCTGTCCTCCCATCATCATCAGAATGATATTCTGAGGCGTGGTTTCTTCCGGTCGGCACTCGCCCACCACGCGGCCGCGGTACAGCACCACAATCCGGTCGGAAAGGGCAAACAGCTCGTCCAGGTCGCCGGAAAACAGCACAATTCCAACACCCGCTTCCTTTGCCCGGGTCAATTCGCTGCGCACGAACCACGCGGCCTTCATATCCAGTCCTCGTGTGGGATAGGAGCACACAAGCGCCTTGGGCGCGCCCCCCAGCTCCCGGGCGAGAATGAATTTTTGAAGGTTTCCGCCGGAGAGGTTGGCGCTGCGGGTTGTGCAGTCGGCCCCCCGAACGTCAAACTCCTCCATGGCCCGGGAAGCCTGCCCTGCCGCCGCGCGAAGGTCTGTCAGCCCGTGCCGCTTAGGCCAATTCCGGTTGCGCAGCAGCCAGTTTTCACGAAGGGGAAAATTCGGAACGGTGCCCACCGTATTCCGGTCGGACGGGATATAGCCCACGCCGCTTTCGATAAAGCGGCCCGCCTTTGCGAAATTTAGCAGCTTCCCGTCCACCTGTATTTCTCCGGAAGAAGCGGGCCGCACACCGGCAAGGACCTCGGCCAACTCGTCCTGTCCGTTTCCCTCTACTCCCGCCACGCCCACGATTTCCTCGCAGCGCACCTTAAGGTCCACGCCATTCAGCGTTTTCACCCCGCGGTCGTCAAACCCTTCGAGTTGCCAACAGGAAAGGCACACCCGCTCCCCGGCGGGCTTTTTGACATAGCCGCCAAGGTCCGGCACGTCGTCGCCGGACATCATCCGCAGGATGAGGGCCTGATCGGCCTGCGCCGTTGCCACCTCTCCCGTGACCTTTCCGTGGGAAAGGACGCTGATCCGGTGGCTGACCCGCAGCACCTCCCCCAGCTTATGGCTGATAAAAATGACGCCCTTGCCCTGCGCCGCCATCTCCCGAATCATCCCAAACAGCGCCTCGCACTCCTGCGGCAGCAGCACGGCGGTTGGCTCATCCAGAATCAGGATTTCCGCGCCGGTGTACAGCAGCTTTAGAATTTCGATTTTCTGCTGCATGCTGATGCTCAGCCGCTCCACAGGACAGTCCAGCTCCACCTCAATGTGGTACTGCTCCTTCAGCTTTTCAAGCTCTGCGCGCACCTTTTTCCTGTTCCATACGGTCAAAGAAGCCGTCCCGTCCATCAAGCACACATTCTGCACCGCGTCAAACCGGCCCACCAGCATAAAATGCTGGTGCACCATGCCGACGCCTTGGCGCATGGCGTCCTCCGGGCCAGTGATTTTCACCTCCCGGCCGTGAAGCAGGATGTGACCGGTATCGGGACGATACATGCCGAAAATAATATTCATGAGGGTGCTTTTCCCCGCGCCGTTTTCCCCCAACAGGGCCAGCACCTCTCCACTGTTTAAATGCAGGTCGATGGAGTCGTTGGCCGCCGTCGCGCCAAAATATTTTGAGACGCCCCGCAGCTCCAGAAGCCTGATTTCAAGCTCTTTCATAGCAACTTCTTATTTGCAGTGGGTCCGGCACCACAGCTCCTGCACCGGGGGAATCTGCTCCCGCATTCCTGGGGCGAGACGGCACCAGATAATGCCCTTGCCGGGCCGGGGAAACTCGTGGCGGGTTTCAAGAATCCGGGTGGGGGTCACGATGTAATCAATCGCCGTGTCGTATTCCTCCACGGTCACGTCCACGTCCGCCACCTGACAGTCATGGCCCGCGCCGATAATCACGGTAGACGCATCGGCCATTCCGCAGGAAGACAGCATGGCCCACTCCAGATCAAAATACCCGTGACCCTTACCAAAACGGATGCCGCTGGGCGTGATGGCGGACGCGCCGGTGACCATCATGTCGATGTGGCCCGCACTTTTTGCCAACTGCTCCAGTGTCTGGTGCTTCCAGTAGCGGGACACGCCGTCAAGCAGCGAGGCAACCTCTTCCTTCCCCGCGGGAATCTGGCCGGGGGCGATCATAAAAAAACCGCGGGTAATGCCATAATTGGTCATGACCACGGTTTTTTGATCCAGAAACGCCTGCTCTCGCAGCGTTTCCAAATTATTGTCGGGGGTGATGAAAATAACCCTCGCGTTTTTGTACATCTCCGTTGCCGTCAGCAGCGCGGTTCCCTGCTCGCTGCCCTCGTAATCACAAATAAACTCCGAAAACTCCCAACTAAACTTGGAGTCCGGCTTCGCCACCTTCAAAAGGTCTTCCCAGATTTTGACCCGCGCGGTTTTTGCGTCCATCTTTGCTTCCATCCCGTTCTCCTTCTCCCCTGTTCCCGTTTTTCCAAAGTCGGCAGAAACAAAGGTAATACCTATATAATTTGCTATCTGATATGATAACATCAAATTCTTACCTGTCAAGACGCCAAAAAATAATTTGGATTTTTGCACAAAGTACCCAGAAACCCACTCCTGAAAATTTGACGGAACCGGATAGGACGGCTTTCCTTATGGCAAGTCGCCCGGTTTGCTGTTGGGTCGCCTGTCAGGGTTATAACGGCCCCCATTTCCGCATGGGGCGTAGCTTATCCCGGCGCACCGCCCTTGAAGCGCTTGACTTTTGACAATTCTGCGTATATAATCACCATAAATGCAAATGAGTTGCATTTGCATTTAGGATGTAGCCTTACACCCCGCATACTCCGAAAATCAGTCCCAGAGGACAGCGACCCCAATCCCCCTTTAAAAAAGTGACGAGGTGAATCCCGTGAAAGAAAATAAGACGGTATGGCAGGCGGGTGTGAAGCGAACGCGGCAGCGGGAAAGCGTGCTGGCAGTTCTTGAACATTCCGACAAGCCCCTGAGCGCAGCAGAAATTTGTTCCAAAATTGAAATGGACGGGGACACCGTCTGGATGTCCACCGTCTATCGTGTGCTGGAGCTTTTCGTTGAAAAAGGCGTGGCCCTTAAAACCACCGTGCTGAACAACGAAATGGCCGTGTATGAGCTGAACCGCTTTCAGCATAAGCATTATGCCGTGTGCATGAAGTGCCGCAAGATTATCCCCATGGGCAACTGCCCCATGGAGAATTTTACGCCGATGCTTGCGGAAGAGGACTTCCAGATTGTAGGACACAATTTGGAGGTGTTCGGCTATTGCAAAAATTGCAGGTCCCGCTGACCGGCGTTTTTATCAGAATGCGCGGAGTCCGCAAATCCACCGTCCACATCCCATTGAATTCAGAAAGGAAATCCTATGCAAACAAGAATCCCCGTAACCGTCCTGTGCGGCTATCTTGGGTCGGGAAAAACGACCCTGCTCAACTATCTTTTAAACAGCGACCACGGCTATAAAATTGCCGTAATCGTCAACGACATGAGCGAGGTAAACATCGACGCGGAGCTGGTGAAGCAGGGCGGCTTCAGCCGCGCGCAGGAGGAGCTGGTACAGATGCAGAACGGCTGCATCTGCTGCACTCTGCGGGGCGACCTGCTCAAAGAGGTGGACAGGCTTTCCGCTCTTGAAACCATCGACTACATCCTCATTGAAGCCTCCGGCATCAGCGAACCCATCCCCATCGCCATGACGTTTGTGTGCTACGACGAAAGCCAGGGCGTAAATCTGGCGGAGAAAACACGGCTGGACACCATGGTCACGGTGGTGGACGCCCACCGCTTTTGGTCTGATTTCGGACAGGGAGAGGCCCTCATAGCCCGCCAGGATGCGGAGGACAGCGAAGAAGAGGATATTACGGACCTTCTGATCTCCCAAATCGAGTTCTGCAATGTGATTCTGCTGAACAAGTGTGACTTGCTTTCTCCGGATGAAGTGGCGCAGGTAGAGGCCGTGCTGCGGACGCTGCAGCCCGAGGCAAAGCTGCTCCGCTCCGTGCGGGGCGTGGTCCCTCCCTCCGAGATTCTAAATACCGAACGTTTCGATTTTGAACGGGCCTATGACTCTGCGGGGTGGCTGAAGGAGCTTAACCGCGAGTCCCACACGCCCGAGACGGAGGAGTTTGGGATTACCTCGTTCGTATATGAAAGAGTCAGACCCTTCCACCCCCAGCGCATCAACGCTTTCCTGATGGAGCGGTTCCCCGAGTCCGTGGTGCGGACCAAAGGATTTATGTGGCTGCCCAACCACAACGACGTGATGATCCTAATGGAGCAGGCAGGCAGAAACATTGAAATATCCCCCGTGGATTACTGGGCCGCCGCCATGTCGGAGGAGGACCAGGCAGAATATCTGAAAGACGAGCCGGAACTTGCCCGAAAATGGGATGCCGAATACGGCGACCGGCGCAACCAAATTGTCTTTATCGGCATCCATCTGAACCGGGATGAAATTGTGGCAGAGCTTGACGGCTGCCTGATGACGGACGCGGAGATGCGGACCGACTGGCAGACCCTGCCCGACCCCTTTGCCTGGGAGCTGGAGGAGTAATTGGCGCACGGTGCAAAACTCCCGCCCCGTTGCCAGAGCGCTATCCTGCTCTGAAAAAACCATGCTCCCTCTCCTGCGATGATCCACCCATTGCAGAGAACAGCGTATCTTTTTACAGAGCAAAGAAAACCAGAGCGTAAAGCCAAAATCGCTTTACGCTCTGGTTTGCGCTTACGGTTGCCCGGTTTTACCCACACTGTCCTTATCAGCCATGCCCATTACCTTGACATTTGGGGCAGAGTCGCCATCGGCGTATAAATATCGCCCCTGTTTTTAATTACGGGCACCTTACTGCCCAGCCCCTTGCCGATTTACGTCAGCGGCGGACAGCGCGCTTCCGCTGCGCCGCTTATGCCGCGCGTGCTGGCCCCCGGCGTCCATTTTTTCACGTTCCGCCAGACGGGTCTTTTCCTCGGGACTGGTTTCACCCACCTTGCTGATGCCGCCGTT
>NZ_DALZCH010000067.1:0-18290 GCF_031978065.1 Oscillibacter sp. | reverse complement strand
GCGGACAGCTCCTCGCTGGAGGCGGCGGTTTCCTCCGCCGTGGCACTGTTGGTCTGCACCACGCGGGAAATCTGCTCCACACCCTGAGAAACCTGCTCAATGGAGCGGGACTGTTCGTCAGAAGCCTGCGCAATCTGGTCCACCGCCTGTGTGACGGACTTGATGTCCTTCACCGTGGAGAGAAGAGAAGCGGCGGTGTCGTCCGCCAGAGCGCTACCCCGCTGGACGGCTTCCGTAGAGGCCTGAATCAGGTCGGCGGTTCCCTTTGCGGCCTCGGCGGACTTGGAGGCCAGATTCCGCACCTCGTCCGCCACCACCGCAAAACCCTTACCGGCGGAGCCTGCGCGGGCAGCCTCCACGGCGGCGTTCAGGGCCAGAATGTTGGTCTGGAACGCAATGTCGTCGATGGATTTGATGATGCGGCTGATCTGGGCGGAGCGCTCGTTGATATCGCTCATGGCGGAAATCAACTGCTGCATCCGCTCGTTGCTCTCAGAGATGCGAGTTGCGGCAAAGTCCACATCGTTGCTTGTTTTACGGGAAGCGGAGGCATTTGCGCGAACCTGCTGAGACAAATCATCAATGGTGGCGGACAACTCCTCCACGGCGGAGGCCTGCTCCGTTGCGCCCTGAGAAAGAGTCTGCGCGCCGGCGGAGAGCTGGTCTGCGCCCACGGAAACCTGATCAGACGCCTGATTGATCTGCGACAGGGTCTGGTTCAGGGAGACGGAGATGTTTTCAAGAGCCGCCTTGATGCGGGCAAAGTCGCCCAGATACGCTCGCTTTAGGGTAAAGGTGAGGTTGCCTCCGGCGATCTCATCCAAAACGGCGGAGATTTCGTCGATATAGTCCACATAGTCGTGGAGACGCTCCGCGGTTTTTCCGAAGTTGGCCGTTAGGGTGCCGAATTCGTCGCCGGAGAGGTGGTCTAGCTTGACGGTCAAATCACCGTCGGCCATGCGGCGGGCCGCAGCGTCCAGCTTCTTTACAGGGGCAATGACGATCAGACGGCTCATAATAAAAATCATTGCGGTGAGAATCACAATAGATACAAGAGCGATGGTGGAAAGCAGAGTGGTCAGGAAATTCAGATCCTGCAAAATCTCCGCTCTGGGGACATAAGAAACCGCCACCCAGTTGCAGCCGGGAACCTGCTTGAGATCCAGAGAGATTGCATCGTCGCCGGAGCCAAAGGTTTGAAGGCCGTATACTCCGTCTGTAATCCACTGGGACACCTGTGAGTAGAGGGGATTGTCGGTAAGCTCGGAGAGAACCTGACCCGAAAGGGCGTCGTCCCTGTGTCCGATAATCATGTCGGTGTTGGCGTCCACTAGAAACGCGCTGCCGGTCTGCTCAAGCTGTACCTGCTTCACGATGTCGGAAAGCGCGGTTAAGTAAATGTCCGCAGCAGCCACGCCTCGAATTCCGCCGTCTTGATTGTGTAGGGCGGAGGAGACGCTGACCACGTTCATTCCTGTGATAATGTCCAGATAGGCAGAGCCGAAAACAAAACTGTCGGAGTTCAGGCCCTCCTGATACCAAACTCTTTCCCGGGGTTCGTAGCTGGCGTCGGGAACGAAGCTCTGGTGCAGAAAGGTGCCGTCTGTGGTGGCAAAATAGAGACCGTCGGGGAAATCGTCGTCGGTACCGGCGATGTGCCGCAGGTACGCCAGCTCATCCTCGGGCGTCATAGCCATGTATTCCAGCGTGTCGCGCTGGGCGTCCAGCGTGGAGGTTACGCCGCTCATCCACGTCTGGACCATGCTGACCACATTGTCGGTGTTGGCCTCCAGCAGGGAGTCTCCTCTTTCCAGAAGAATTTTGGAGGCGGCGGACTGAATAATCACCAAAATCCCGATGATGACCACAGCAATCATGGGAATCAGGGCAATCAGCAGCTTTGCCTGAATACCAAGCCCTCTTTTGCGGCCTGTTTTGGAAGCAGTCAAGGAGGCGGAACTTACGGCTGCTGCTCTCTCTTTTACATTTTTCATAATCTGTTCTCCATCCTTTCAACATCGAGATATGCGCAAGCCCGTGTATGCGCCGCAGGACCTGATGCTTTAGCAATGTTTATTGGAAAAGTTTAGTGGGGCTATTATAGCAGTTTGAATTCGACAATACAAGACAGAGGGAGACATTTTCATAGAAGAAATTTAGTATATACGAAGAATTGTATATGGTTGTTTTTAACAAAAAGTACGTAAAAATTTCTATTTATCCATCAATAAAACGCCTGTGGGGCCTTATCGGCCCCGCAGGCGTTTTATGCGATGAATCCGCGGACTAAAGATCCAAGTGCAGGCTGGAGACAAGGGATTCCATTTTCTCCGAAGGAGTGCTTTCAATCCGAAGCAGGAGCCGCTGCTTTTCCTGAGGGGTGCAGGCATCGTAAATACGGGCGGCCTCCGGGTTGTCCCGCAGCAGCGCGCCAAAGGCCATGGCGGAGGAAATTCCGTTGTCCATAATCATCACCTCAAGAAGAAGTATATCGCTTCCGGGGAAATTTATACCGCACGGAAGGGCGGGAACCTTTCGGAGGGAAGGGTCCGGGCTGTCCTGTGTCGAACGGATAAAACCAAATAAACAGGTCCTCGGAAAAAATTTGGATTTTTCTGTTGACAAAGCCGTTTTTCTTTGCTATACTGACAACTGTTCTGAGTGCTGCGGTTGCTACACAGCGTTGCAGGGCAAGGGATTCGGGGATTATCACAAGCATTTGTATATGGTGTTTTCGTTCTCTTTAAGGAATCAAAAGTTTATATTTGCATTCGCTACTATCTGGGGGATTAGCTCAGCTGGGAGAGCGCCTGACTGGCAGTCAGGAGGTCAGCGGTTCGATCCCGCTATTCTCCACCAAAAAGCAGCCATAGGATTAAATTCCTATGGCTGATTTTTTATGTAGAGCAACAGGATACTTGAAAAATAAGGAATATTAAGACGGGTGTATTTGGAGATAAAATACACCCGCCGTTTTTGTTATCTTAGTGACGTGCTCATATAATCTTTCCGAGATTTAACACGTGTCTCTGCACAATAATAAGAAAATAGCCTATTTATACTGGCTTCCATATCATCTTTTCTAATAAAAAAACAACAGCATTTGCATGATTGAGATTTCTGTCACAGACAGAATATGCTGAACATGATAAACAAATCAAATAGATTCAGAAAGAGATAATGCGGCTAATTGAAAAGAGGTCCAGAACCGAACGTATGGCCGTAATTCTTTGATCAAGAGCACCTGTCATTTTTGCGGCAGCAATTTTTGAAACCCATAGAATGTTGCTGTACTCAAAATATTGACAACCTTGGCTTCCGTAAGGGATACTTCATTTCTTAGCCATATTAAATAGGAAGCGATGATACCTGCAACATAAAACTCTGCATAGAGTTCAAGCTCATCCTTTGGCATATCCACACCGTCAGACATTGTTTCGATTGCTACACTTTTTATGATGTTTTTAATTTCCTCCCAGAAAAAAGCATAGGACGGCATATTTGCAATATGTCGGTAAAGCTCAATATCACGTTGAACCAGCACATTCAGAGACTGGAATAAGGCCAAAACATCAAAAGAACGATCAAAAAAATCGCTTTTTTCAAGTATTAAAAGGAAATCGTGGATTAGACCTTTATAAAATTCATCCATGAGCGCCTCTGGAGAATCATAATGAAGGTAAAAGGTTTTTCGGTCAATATTTGCACGATTGGCGATCTCTGTAACAGTTATTTTAGCGGAGCTATTCTCCTTCATTATGGAGAAAAAAGCTTCTCGAATAGCCGCTTTCGTTTTTACAATTCTTCTGTCCTGGGCCATATATGCCCCACTTTCATACGTTGTGTGTATTATTCTACATCGGTCGGTACATTGGCAATTGATTATCTGCTTATAAACATTATAATACACATATATAGAAAAATCAACATGTGAGGAATAAAAAGAAAAAGGAACTTTTTGATATATGATTTTGAAAGAAGAATATAAAGCGTTTGTTGAAAGTGAAATTCAACGGCTATGTGAAAATTCCCGTTTTCCGCAGACAGCTAAATATAAGCAGCACGGAAGTATCAGCGTCTTTGAGCACAGTATTGCGGTAGCATACACGAGCTGCCGTATTGCAAGTAGACTTCATGTAACTGTGGATTATGAATCACTGATCAGGGGTGCTTTGCTGCATGATTACTTTTTATATGATTGGCATGACAAAAGCAAGGAACATCGGCTGCATGCCTTTTCACATCCTCAAAAAGCCGTCCATAATGCTTGTGAGGATTTTCAATTAACACCAAAAGAAAAAGACATTATTCTCCGTCATATGTTTCCTCTTATTCCGGTACCTCCATATTATCTGGAAAGCTGGATTGTATGTGTCGCGGATAAGATTTGTGCGCTGCAAGAAACGCTGCAGTTAAAAGAAGGGAGCATCGCCGTTGACTTTAAGTGAAGTAATTTGTTACTTTTTTTTCTATAGTTTTTTGGGGTGGCTTTATGAATCATTGCTGTGCTCGATTTTTGGAGAGCACCGGTTTATAAACCGAGGATTTTTACTCGGACCATATTGTCCGATTTATGGAGCAGGCACTATTTTATCCTGGCTTGTATTAAGAAACAGCAAAAGTGTTTTCGTCGTATTTTTGACCGCGGCAGTTTTATGCTGTGCTCTGGAATACGTTACGTCTTATGCTATGGAGAAGATTTTCCACGCAAGATGGTGGGATTACAGCAAGATGCCCTTGAATCTGCACGGGCGCATCTGCCTGTACGGGGGAGTTATTTTCGGAGGCGGTATTGTTCTTATTCGCTTCCTTGTACAGCCAAAGCTCATACAGCTTACAAGCTTATTAAACGAAAACTTATTAAATGGGATGGCAACCGTTTTGCTGGTTTTACTGGGAACTGACATAATCCTGACGATTGGAAACTGGAAAGGACTTAATGCCCATTTGAGTCTGCTCCATAATGAAATTTGCGATAAAGCAGACGGAACCTTTTCTAAGCTTACAGACCGTTTTTGGGATACCCCTTTATCATCAGTCGTTGAAAAAGGACAGGGGCTTTTTATCCGGGTTCAAAATATCAGTGTAAAGCTGGAGCCTAAGGAACTGCGGTTTTTCAAGGCGTTCCCCAACATATATATTCCGGCCCATGAGGAAATCCTGAAACGGCTGCACATTAAAGAGAAGGCAATAAGCAATGCGACAAAGAAGTCGGAAAGTGCAGACAACTCCCCGGGTATCAGCGTTAAAGATAAAGTTTCGTTAAAATAGAAAAATGTGTTTCATAACTGGCGACAATCAGCCGCATCGAAAAAAGGAAGGAAGAGTTTATTCTGAAGAAAGATGAGATCAAAACAGAAGGTGTCGGCTTAGTTCTGGAGGGCGGAGCACTTCGAGGAATATTTACCGCAGGCGTCCTTGATTATTTCATGGAAAAAGGGCTGAAGTTCCCCTATGCAGTCGGGGTATCCGCGGGAGCCTGCAATCTGTTGGGATATGCGGCTCAACAGATTGGTTATACGAAAAATTGCATGATTCAAAGAGATGCAAAAAATCAGTACTTTGGTGTGAAGCAACTGATTTATGCGAAAACCATTATCAATCTGGACCGCATTTTTTTTGAATATCCTTACAATCAGCTTCCATTTGATTTTAAGGCGTTTTTTCATTCCGGTATTCAGACGGAATTTGTTGTTACAAACAGCGCTACCGGAAATGCGGAATATCTTTATGAGAACCGCGATGCACATCGGCTCAGTACATTAGGAAAAGCCTCCGCGAGTGTGCCTTTGTTTTCCAAAATGGTGGAACTGGATGAGAAAAAATATTTGGATGGCGGATTGGCAGACTCGATACCCGTCGAGCGCGCAATGAAGCAGGGATTTTTAAAAAATGTGATTATTTTGACTCGCAATGGAGGCTCTGGCCCGACTATGAATCCTTATCAGCGCAAATTATATCAAACAGTTTACAAGGATTTTCCTCAGCTAATTCAGACGATATTAAATCGACCGGCCATGTATAAAAATCAGAGGGCATTAGTGGATCGTCTTGAAAAAGAAAGAAAAGCATTTGTAATACGACCTTCATTTCCTGAAATCAAGAGATTTGAAACAGACCCCGATGCACTGGAAGCATATTATCAGCACGGCCTGCAGACTGCAAAATCATGCTGGGAAGAATTGCGAACCTATTTGGCGCTCAACCACGAAGGCTAAGGCCCACTCTTAAAGATTTCAACGCCAGAAAAAGAACATAGGAGTTGTATGGATCATTACTGAATGAAACTTTGCCCCTCTACAGAACAAAGAAAATAGCAGGAAAGCAGCTTGGGTGATTACTTCTTTTTCTGAAAGTTCAGTTTGTTGGTTTATGAAGAGGGTAACGCCATTTGACTATTCGGCAAAAAGCGGTTCATTTGCTATGGTACGAAGAATTTATCCCGCGGCTTCTACATGCTCTTCAGTTCCGAATATACCGATCCAGCAGCAGCCTTCGGCACCTTTAATTAAGCTCTGCGGATACTCCCGTTAATAGATTGATCACTTCTACTTCTGTAATAATGGGACCGCTGACTGGCAGCATCCGAAAGCTGATTGAAGCAGGATCATTTAATATAGTCAGATAATATCAACGCTTGGAAGCAACACTTGAAATATACTACCCTGATTTTCCGTACTGGTGACTTTAATAGAGCCGCCGCAAAGCGCTACAATTCGATGTACGATTGGAAGCCCCAAACCAAGACCTTTTCCGGTGTGGGAGGAGTCTCCTTGATAGTATCTGTCAAAAATGTGCTCAAGAACCTCCTGGGACATACCAATGCCGTTATCTATGATTGATACAAGGATTTCTTGCCGACTTACAGTCATCGTGACAGAGATTTCTCCATCTTCCGGAGTATATTTGATAGCGTTGTCCAAAAGATTCAGCCAGACATGACGCATTAGTTCTTCATTACCAGTAAATGTAAGAGGAGAAAGATCAGCAGAAAAATCAATGTGTTTTTCTTCCCACTTTCCCGATAACAGGATTGCACAACGTTTAATCTGCTCATCCAACGCATAGGGGTTCTTCTCAGGAACGAACTGCTGAGACTCCAGCTTGCTTAGAAGAAGTGTGCTGTTGGAAAGATCGGCAAGCCGGGTGGACTCCTCCTCAATAATCCGCACATACTCCTGACTGTATATATCAACGTCGGAAGGGAACTCATCCAGTAGTAATTCCGCAAAGCCTTTGATGGCCGTGATGGGAGTCTTAAACTCGTGGGAAAAATTATTGATAAAATCGCTTCGCAGCTCCTGCACACTACCAAGTTCTTTTGTCATAATATTAAAATTTCGATATGCATCCTGCAGAGGACCACCGCTGGTCTCATCTAGGTTTACACTAAAATCCCCATTTGCAACTTTAGACAAGCCGTTTGTCAAGCCGGAGATGTAGCGCTGAATTCGTCGGTTAAACATAGCGGACAGCATCGCCATCAGTGCTGCCATAGGCACGATCATACCGACACATGTGATGGGATCGTAATGGGGATTCCACCCCATGATGATGTTTACAATATACTCAAGAAAGGCAAAGGACATAACGGAAACAATAACGATAATTGTAGATTGTACTGCTAACCATCTGTGTAATCCCCCGTTTTCCCGCTTTTTCATACTTAGAAATAGTCCCTTCATTTTACTTCATGCACAAAGGACCATAAAAGGATATGGTCCTTTGAATATGTCTGGGCTGCCGTATCAATAGCAGGCGTAACAGCATGAGATTCAACCTCGTTTCAAAAGTCCTTTACAATTTCTGCCTTGTAGCCCAGCCCTTTTATGGTAACGATACGAAATTCGGGTATATCCCGGCACTTATTGCGCAAACGGCTGATATGCGTCTTAATGGTTTCTTCGCCACTGGCAGAGTCAAAACCCCAGATATCATCCAACAACTGATTTTTGGTAAAGATTTGACCGGGGTATGAGAGCAATTTATAAAGCAATTCGAATTCTTTCTTGGGAAACTCCACTTTTTCTTTTTCCCGGGTCAGCGTATAGGTGCGCTCATCCAGAATCGTTTCGCCAATCTGCATCTCATGGCGGCTGGCAATCCCAGCCCGGCGGAGTAGCGCTTCAACACGCCAAAAAAGTTCCTCATACTGGATGGGTTTCGTCATGTAATCATCAGTACCGGAGCAAAAACCCTGACGTTTATCATTAAATTCCTGCCGCGCGGTCAGCATCAGAACAGGCAAGGTATTTCCGTCCGCACGCAACTGGCGGACCAACTCATAGCCGTCCATGCGGGGCATCATAACGTCCACAATTGCCAGATCCACATGTCTGCTTTCCAGTACATCCAGCGCTTCCATTCCATCGCAAGCTGAAAGCACGGTGTATCGCCCTTTTAGCTTGGAGCAGGTTAAAATACGGGTGCTCCGGTCATCTTCTACAATTAAAATTGTGGTCATAGGGCAATTCCTCCTGACTCGATCATTTTATAGCATGATATTTCAATCCGCACAAAATGCAAACTAATTTTACATAAGCATAATACTATTTAGTAAACCCAATGTAAACTTTGCTATGGGAAATATTGAAAAGTTTTCATTGAGTTTACCTTCCTGCGTTAGACTTGCAGCGTTGCATTAATGCTGCCCTAACGGGCAAGGAGGAAAATTATGAATCAAAAGTGGAAGCAATGTATTTTGTCGGTCGTCTGTGGGGGGGTGTTTGCCATGACTTTGACCGGCTGCGGCGCAGCTGCAACAGAAGAAGTGATGGATCCTGCAATAACCGTGGAAACACAAACGGTTTCTGTGGGAGCGCTGGCCACAAGGGAGAGTTATGTGGCCACCGTTTCCGCCGACGAATCAGTTACAGTTTATCCAAAGGTTTCCGGAGTAGTAACCAATGTAAACGTATTTGCAGGAGACACCGTGCAGGCAGGTCAGGTACTCTGTCGCTTTGATGGTTCTGAAAATGCGCGGATATCCCAACAACAGGCGCAGTTAAACTATCAGCAGATTGCCAAGACCCGGTATCCCAGCTCAACTACTGCGGGTCGGGTACAAGCTGTTTATATTACCGATGGAGACAGTGTTAGCACCGGTACTGAAATTGCACAAATCGTGAGTGATGACAGTCTTTATGCAGATTACTGGTTTGTTTCGGTAGCCGCACAGACCTTTTACATTGGTCAGTCAGCCAAAATTTATATCAATGGCTTGGCGGGGACCAGTTCCGGGACAATTACGGCCATTTCAGCCGCCTCTGTCCAGAATGATATCAATAATGACGTTCAAAAAGTGCGGATTAAATTAGATAATTCCGGATACGTCACGGCGGGGCAGAGCTCTCAGGCGGAAGTAAATGGTGTGGCAAGCTATAACTGGAGTACCATTCAGTTTAATAATGTGGAAACGGTTTGCGCTGTCAGTTCAGGAATTGTATCCGGCTGTACGATTATGGAGGGTGATTCCGTTTCCGCGGGACAAACTCTATGCACCATTTCTTCCGATGCAATTGATTCTCAACTTGCCAGTAGTCAGCTGGCGCTGGCCAGCAGTGGAATTGCGCTTGAAAATTATACGTTGACGTCGCCTATCTCCGGGGTACTGGAAGAAGTCAATATTACAGAAAATAACATTGCCGGCCCCACGTCCCCGGCGTTTGTTATTTCCGCTTCCGGCAGCAAAACGGCCTTCTTTTATGTCACCGACAATGTGTCCAAGACACTGACCCAGGGGCAGGGTATAACGGTGACTGATCAGGGCAGTACTTATGAAGGCGAGATCAGCGAGATAGGTTTGGCGGTGGATTCATCCACTGGCCTTTTTAAGGTAAAGGCATCCCTGCTCAACGCTTTGAATCTTTCAAACGGACTTACTGTGACGCTAACAACAGATGCCCGAGAACAGACAGACGGCATTGTGATCCCAACGGATGCGCTTTATTTTGAAAACGGCAATGCATACGTATTTTTGGTGCAAGACGATCATGCCGTGCGCACAGATGTAACGGTTGGCCTCTATACAGCTGATAAAGTTACCATTACCGGTGGCCTTTCCAGCGGCTATGAGATCATCACCACCTGGTCCGCCGGACTGAAAGATGGGGTTCCCATCCGGCGCGCGGCGACGACATCTGTTACAGAATTGCTGAATAACGCCGGGGCGGCAGACAGCAGTACGGGGCAATAAAGGGGGATGAAAAGATGAAATTTATTCGACTTATTTTACATCGCCCTGCCACGGTATTTTTACTGATCGCTTCTGTTATTTTATTTGGCATCACATCGTTGACCAGTATGCCTCTTGAGTATATGCCGGATATGGATATGCCCATCGAAATGGTCATGGTCCAATGGCCCGGTGCAGATGCGGACAGTATTGAACGTCTGGTCACCGAGCAGGTGGAGGACACCTGTGAAACAATGACAGACATCAATACCGTCTCATCCACCACGCAGGATAACTATGCGATGGTTCAATTGCAGTATAATTATAGCGCGGATATGGACGACGCCTATTCGGAACTAAAGGCAGCCATGGACAATCTTTCCGGCGATCTGCCGGACGGTTGCCATGCTCCTACAATTATGGAAATCAGTATGTCCACTTCTGCTACCATGTCTATTTCCGCCACATCTCCCGGCGGAGAGAATGTGCAGGAAACCTTGAAGAACACTGTGGTTCCCCAGCTGGAGAGTTTGCCGGGCGTAGCTAAGGTGGATTTGTCCGGGTCCAACGAAGAATACCTGCGCGTGGTGCTGGATGAAACAAAAATGGACCAGTACGGCCTGTCGGTAGCCACTATAGGCGCAGCCATTTCGGCTGCCGATTTTGATATGCCGGTGGGAAACGTGACCGTAGGATCTCAGGATATCGCTCTTTCGGTTGGCGGGAATATTGAGATTGCCTCGCCGGATTTTACCAGTATCCCTATTCAGACTGCCGCTGGTCAGACGATTAAGCTGGGCGACGTGACTACTTTTTGCAATCTTTATGAAAAGAAGGCAGATAGCATCAGTCGCTATAACGGCAATCCCAGCGTTCTTTTAAAGGTTACAAAACAAAACAGTGCGTCCACGATTTCAGTGTGCTCCAGCGTAAAGGATGCGCTCGGAACTTACTCCGCCGAGGGAATTGATTTCCAGATTGTATCCTCCGAAGCGGATAACGTGATGGACAGCCTGACAAGTGTTGTGCAGAATCTGCTGGTGGGCGTCGTCCTGACCATGGCTGTGCTGTTTTTATTCTTTGGCAATATCCGAGCCAGTCTGATTGTCGGCTGCTCTATGCCCGTGTCAATCTTGCTCGCCATGATTTTACTGAATGCCAAGGGTTTTGCCTTTGACATGATGACAGGCACCTCTTTGATTATCGCCATCGGCATGATTGTTGACAACTCCATCGTTGTTCTGGAGAGTTGTATGCGTGCCCAGTCGCATGAAGCCAACTTCAAAGAGGCTGCGGCAAAGGGAACTGGAGAAGTGCTGGTGTCCATCTTTGCGTCAACTCTGACCACGGTGGTTGTCTATGTACCCCTGGCTATGGCCTCCGGAATGGCTGGTCAAATGGCTGGCCCTTTGAGCTGGACAATCTCTTTGACGATGCTCTCATCGTTTATTTGTGCCATTACGGTGGTTCCGCTGGTATTTTCTCTGGCCAAACCGATGGAAAAAACAGAACTGCCCATCAACCGGGTGCTGGATAAAATCAAATCTTTTTATCGCCGGGTCATACCGGGGATGCTGCGCCATCCCGGGCGGGTGCTGATTGCAAGTGTTGCCATTCTGTTGTTTTCCCTGCTTTTGGCCTCACGGTTGAATTTTGTTCTTTTTCCAAGCGACTATGATGGCAGTGTGCAAATTAACGTGAATTTCCGGTCTGGTACGAAACTGGAATTAATGGATCAGCAGGTTCAGTCGCTGGAAAGGGCTCTGCTGAGCGATGAAAATTTCAAGAATGTGACCTTGGACATTTCAGGAAACACCGCCGCATTTACCGCTTACGCGGCGAACGAGTGCGAGCGCACCAGCGAGGCAGCTGTTGAAAAATATCTCAACGACTTCGGCGACGTACCCGGTATGGATGTGGCAGTAACGCCTACTGGCTCAGGTAGCACCACCTCCATGATGAGTTCCGGAAATACCGTGGATGTCACAATTGCTTCGGACAGTTTGGATGCTTTGAAGCAGGGCGCCGGTATGATGCAGGATGCTATGACGCAAGTGCCGGGAATCATCCGTGTGGATAATGATTTTATGCAAAGCCGCAGTCAGGGCCGTCTGCTGATCGACGCCCAAAAGGCCCTTAGAGCGGGAACCTCTCAGGCCTCTGTCGGCATGCAGGTTCGATATTTGCTGAGCGGCTCCACAGCAATGACACTGGACTACGGGGATAAGACCTATGACGTGGTGCTGGAATATCCGGAAGAAAGGTACAATGACATCACTGCGCTGATGGGGCATCCCATTGCCACCCAGTCTGGGCGTCTGGTGACGTTGGAGGACATTGCCGACATTCAATACACCACTACGCTGCCCAGCATCTCCAGGCAAGACGGCCAGTTTATCACCACTGTGACCGCCACCACCAGCGAAGCCGCAAAATACACAGCGGCTGACGGAATCAACGCGGCGGTTGCAGGGCTTGACTTCCCGGATGGAGTGACAAAGGCACAGAGTGCCCAAGACAAAATGAGTAATGATGAAATCGGCAATATGTCGCAGACGCTTCTGATCGCCATTTTCCTGGTGTTTTTGGTGATGGCAGTGCAGTTTGACTCTCCGCGACTCTCCATCATGATTATGCTCTGTATTCCGTTTTCACTGGCCGGATCGTTTGGTTTCCTGTTTGTGGCCGGGCGACCAATGAGCATCATGGGAATTATGGGATTTCTGATGCTTTTCGGCATTGTGGTCAATAACGGCATTCTGCTGGTTGACGCAACCAACCAAATGAGAAAAACCATGCCGTTGGAAGAAGCTTTGATTCAGGCTGGGACCACCCGCCTGCGGCCCATTTTAATGACCTCGTTGACCACAATACTCTCGATGGTGCCCATGCTTTTTTCCACTGATTCCGGCATGAGTATGATGAAGGAGATGGCCTATATCATTATTGGCGGACTGTGCGCTTCCACCATACTGACGATGTTTCTTATGCCGCCGTTCTATCTGCTCATTCGCGGAGAAAGGGCTGACGGGAGTAAACGGGGTAAGAAATTCAAGCTATTTAAATCCTGATCCTGTATTCTGAATCCGAGTTGTGAAAGCTCACCAGTAATATTAAGGACCCATCCCTCGCTTTATGCGCTGGATGGGCCCTTTTATTAGTTAAAGCAGATGCACAAAAACATATGCCTCATAAAAAATATACGCTGGCGCGGAGAATGGGAGTGAGTCAAAAATGAACGTTCTAATGGGGCCGTCAGTGCAAGGCATCCAGTGGCCTTCGGTCATTTTCGCAACACTGATACTGTGGATTATCGTCCAGAGTTAAATAGAGAAATAATCGAGTGATTAAGCGATTTTATTCGAATATTTACTTAATCATAAAGTGATAGACATAAATTTTCGAAAGACTGCGTGAAATAATTATTTTTGGTGTCTGGAAGTTGGGAAAGGAATCAGGATAATTATTTGCATCGGAAGGACTTTGGAAAGCAGCTATCATATAATACGCTCCAAAGCTTTTTCAATTCGATCAAACGCCTCCTCTACAATAGAGCGCGGGCAGCCGACGTTAACACGCACAAATTGCCTGTCTGAAAATTCTGCACCATCGCCAAGGCGCACACGCGCCTGCTCCAATAAGAAGCGATAGGGATGTTCAACCCCAATTCCCGAGGCGTCTACCCATGCAAGATACGTGGCTTCATTTTCTGCTTTTAGCGACAGCCCATCAATTGATGCAACCCTCTTACGCAGATATTTCTGATTTTCTTGTAAATAAGCAATCAGCTCCTGACGCCAGGCTTCGCAGTCAGTAAAGGCGGCTTTCAGCGCCGCCAATGCAAATGCGGAAAGTCCTGGCAGAAGCCCATAAGACTGATGCGCGAACTCTGCCCGAAGTTTTTCATTGGGAATAATGGCAAATCCAATGGGGACACCGGGAATATTATAGGTTTTACTAGGGGAGTGCAGTGTGATAGAGCGCTCTTGCGCCGCTTCCCCCAGAGAGAAAAAGGGAACATGGCGACCTGAAAGCACCAGATCACTATGAATCTCATCCGATACCACAAGAATATTGTGCCGTTGAGCAAAGGCCAGCAATTCTTCCAATTCTGAACGTGTATATATGCGGCCAACCGGGTTGTGGGGATTGCACAGGATAAATACTCCGATGTGCTCTTCATTAGCCTTTCGTTCCATTGTCTCAAAGTCCATGGAATAATGTCCATTCTCACAGAGCAGCGGCACCACAGTGCGCTGCTTTTTTGATTCGTCCGCCAGTTTCATATAGATATGCGAATATATGGGGGTGGTCATCATCAGTTGTCCGTCTGCTATGCGACACGCAAGATTAACACCCACATTTACGTTGGGAAGAAAAACAATCCATTCTTTTTTTACCGTGGTCTGATGATTCAAACGGTAATGGTCAATAATGGCCTGATATACCGAATCATCTGGTCTGGTATACCCAAACACCGGATGTTTCAGCCGTTCAACCATGGCGTCTATCACGGGCTTGGGGGCGGCAAAATCCATATCTGCGACCCAAAGAGGCAGAATATCGGGACTTTGCGCGCCCCATTTGGCGCTATCGGTATCCCGCCGATCCAAAACCGTATCAAAAATACTCATGCTATCGTTCAGCTCCTTAAAATTATTAAATATTGTAGCCCCATTTGGGTAATATGCGTTCAAGAAACTGCTTGGTGCGCTCTTGCTTGGGGTGAAAAAATATATTATCCGGAGTTCCTTCCTCAACAATGACACCGCCATCCATAAAAACAATATGATTGGCAATATCACTGGCGAATGACATCTCATGGGTGACAACAATCATTGTGATACCATCTTCCGCTACCTTTTTCATAACATTCAGAACGCCGCCGACCAACTCCGGGTCGAGCGCGGAGGTAGGCTCGTCAAAAAGAATAACCTCGGGATTGAGCGCCACCGCACGGGCAATGCCCACGCGCTGCTGTTGTCCACCGGAAAGCTGAGATGGAAAAGCGTCGTATTTTTCTTTCAGTCCCACTTTATCCAAAGCGTGGCACGCGCGCTCACGCGCTTCGGTTATAGGGATTTTTCGGACAACCGTCAGGCCCTCCAGGACGTTTTCGAGCACCGTCTTATTCTGAAAAAGATTATAATTTTGAAAAACCATGGCTGTTTGTCTGCGGACAGCCTGAATCTGCTGTTTGGTTGCTGTGGCAAACGGCACAGTAGTATCTTTGATAGACAACTCGCCTCCGTCAGCTTTTTCTAAAAAGTTAATGCAGCGAAGCAGCGTTGTTTTTCCTGATCCACTGGGACCGAGCACAACAACAACTTCCCCCTTTTTTACTTTAAGGTCAATGCCTTTCAGCACTTCGTTTTTCCCAAACGCCTTGTGAATCTCTTTTACTTCAATCATAGAGCATTCCTTTCTCGGCATTGTGCGGGTTTTCTGCTATGCACGCATCAATGCCGCCAGTTCTAATGGGGAAGGTGTGTCCGCTGCGTTGCTTCCGTAATGCGCAAACAGAATCTTAAGATTCGGAGTAAGCACAAATGCCGCCGGAAGCTGGAGTTCATTCCCCTCATAAGTGCCGTGGACAATTCCGCATGCCACAGCTTGTTCAAGCTTATCTTGGCCGACAGGAGAGACCAGTTCCTCGACCGACAAGGCGCTTTCCACACCGAGCGTACGATAGAGAAAACCCCGCTCGTCGCTGATAATTGTAAAGGGATATTGCTGTCTCGCTTGCAGAGATTGAATAGAGGAGAGCGACGACTGCAAGACAATCAGCACCTGCCCACCGGATTTAAGAATATTTTCATATGCATGCGAAATCTGAAGCATGTCATACTGACAAATACGGCAACCCGCGTAACGCAGCAGGAGCAATGCTGTCCGTCGGCTACAGGAGACAAGCGACGAAAGCGTTGTTTGTCCGGCGCAGGTCAGAACAGAAAAGTTTGGCATCTGATCATCTGGATGATATTTAATCATGGTAGGCTCCTTGTCAAAAAGCTTTGCGAAGTTCTAAAACCCTAAATCTTCGTCAATAAGTAAAACTTGAATGCGTGCCGCCTCATGACCTCGCGGCCTGCGTTGGTAGCGCACAATAGAATAGGTGCAGCAAGGACGGTTGTCACTCTTGCAATCAATGCATTTTCCCACTGTTCGGCAGGGTGTTTCAATTCCACGCTGTTCACCCATGCCGCCGCGGCTGATAATCTGGCCCAATCGCTCAAATGCAGCCGGCATATCCGGAACGATTTTATTGCGGCCCACCACTACAATGACCTTTTTGGGGCCGTATGCAATGGCTGCCACGCGGTTTCCTAAACCATCAACATTAACCAACTCTCCTTGTTCAGTGACAGCATTGGTGCTTGTGAGGTAAAAATCTGCTGTGAATGCGTCCAGATAAGAGCGTTCGACGACTTCTTGAGGGATACTGCTGTCCAATTTAAATGGAGCATGCTTGACATAGCGGTTGGTATAAAGAAAATCACCGGTTTCGATATAATCTGTTACGCCGATATTGCGCAGTGTGTTTGAACCCCCGATGGCTACACGACTTTTCGGAGTAAGAGTGGCTTTTATCCAGTTCAGTGCCGCTTCGGCATTAGGTTGGAGCATAGTAGAAATATAGTTGGAATTTAAACTGCGAAGGGTTTTATTTAAATCAGGTACATAGTCGGGAAGATTAGTAAGCATATAGACCTCCTTCATTCAACGGGCAGCGCCTTGTATCGCTTCATGTGGATTTCCGCAGAACGAAAGAATTTTTCAATAAGGAAATTCAGTATCAAATAAATAATAAGACATGCGACAAATCCCTCCAGATACCGATAACTTTCTGATGCCAACGTTTTCGCGCGTCCAGTAATCTCCATCACGGATATCTGCATACCCAGCGAAGTCATTTTTAAAATGCCCGTGGTCAGGTTGCATAGTGCAGGCAGCGCTGTGGCCGCAGCCTGCGGAATAATAATACGCCGATACGCCTGAAAATTTGTCATCCCTACTGATAGTGATGCTTCAAGCTGTCTCTTTTCCACAGACGACAGTGCTGAACGAAGAATTTCCGTCATACTGGATGTCGCGTTAAATGAAAAAACGATAAAGGCAAAAAACAGTGGATTTGCGTTATAAAGATTCACGCTTGGAGAAATTGTCATGACCGCCATTGGCAGGCAAAAATATACAAGGAAAAGCTGTGCAATGACTGGGGTTCCGCGAATCAGGGAAACAAAAACAATCACCAGCAAGTTGAGTCCCGGAATTTTGTGGATCCGAATCAAGGCAAATCCGTAGCCAATTACCAGTGCTACGGCAATGGAAACGGCTGTAATCAGCAGTGTGTATGGAATACCTCGTGCAGCCTCTGCAAGGCACGCAAGAAGAAAAGAAACTGAAAACATTTTACGCCCCCTATGCTTGCTTGTGGCGCGACAGCCTGCGTTCCAGCAGCGAACACGCAAGCTGCGTCAGCAGTGAAAAACACCAGAATATCAGTGTCCCTGCAATGTACATTTCCACAACATTCTTACCATATGCGTTTAGCTTAAGCAGGTTTAGGCGTCCTAAAATATCTACCATACCAATGACAAAGGCCAGTGAAGCTTCCTTCATCAGCGAAACAATCATATCTGCAAGATTGGGAAGGATCACTAACGCCGCCTGCGGAAGAATGATTCGGCGTATCGCCGTCAGTTGAGTTTCCCTAATACTCAGAGCTGCCTCCATCTGCCCCTTTGGAATCGCTTCATAGGCTGCACGTATTAGCTCCGAAATCTGCGAAGAGCTGAAAAGTACAAGCGTAACAATAATATAAAGTAACTTGTTTTGTGCATCCAATTCCATACCGGCAACCGCGCGCAGTAACGCGGGAAGTCCATAGTAGACAATAAAAAGCAGAATAATGGTGGGGGCGCCGCGCATCAGGCTTGTATATCGGTAAGCTAATTGGCGCAGTATCTTGTGTCGGCTTAATTTGGCAGCAGCAAGCGCCGCGCCGAAAAAGATACCGAACAAAAAGGTAAAACCCATAATTTTCAGAGAGATCAGAAGATTTGGCAGCAACAACCCCAAGTAATACAAAGTCTTTTCTATACTCATTACAAAC
>NZ_DALZCH010000066.1:0-18857 GCF_031978065.1 Oscillibacter sp. | reverse complement strand
CTCAGTGAAACTGCAAAAGTAGTAATGGAATTATCAATTGAATGAAGGAGGAAAACTAAATGTCTGCTACGTGGTACAATTTTTACCTTCCGCTCTGGGTTTCCGGTGACATGACCGTAGAACAGCTTCAAAAAGCCCTTGCAAAGGGACGCATCACGCAAGATGAATACGATAAGATCGTCGCCACTCCGCAAAATACATAACACAAGGGGGCCTGTATGGAAGGATTGGAAGTGAAAGTCGCAGAAATCGATCAGCGGTCGAAGTCTAACACCCACCGGCTGGACGATCTGGAGGGGAAATACGATGTTCTAAACCGCCTCGCAACAGCGGTGGAAGTTTTGGCCACGAAGCAGGACAGCATGGAAAAGAGCATCAACGCATTGACGGGTAAAGTGGACACGCTGGAAAACGTCCCCCGCAAGCGGTGGGAGGGGATGGTGGAGAAAATCATTTACTTAATCGTGGCGGGCGTGGTGGGCTTCATGCTAGCGAGGGCAGGACTATGAAACCCACGCCCAAGAAGTGGACAGGCTCCAAGTTAATTGCCTTGGGCGTGCTGGCGGTGGACGGGAGCTGCACCTACATCGTACTGTACCTCTGTTGGCTCAGTATCAGGATGCAGTTTACGGGGAGCCTGCCGTATCTCACCACGCTGATTGGAGCATTGCAAGCGGCTACGGCCGTGGTGCTGACGGCCTATTTTGGAAAGGCCAAGGCGGAGAACGTGAAAGGCGGCATCACCTACGATGCTGCCTTGGGAACAGACAATAACGATTTATAAGGAGAATATTTTTATGACGCAAAAAGAGCTTTTTGTTAGCGCCTCGCAGGGAGCGGAAAATTGCAAAATCATCCTTGGGATAAGGATGCCGGATGGCACAAAGGAAATCATCATCAATGACAATGTTGCGAACAAGGTTGATTACGTCTGCGGGAAGTATGATGATGATCTGAAAATGCACGGCGCACCTATCGTCATTGAAGAATTTCTGTTTATTAAAAAATAGGAGGATATTATGAATACAATTATGAGAAAGCTTTCCAGCCGGAAGTTGTGGGCCGCGCTGGCTGGCGTTGTGACCGGACTTGCCATGGTGTTTGGGCTGGATGAAAACACGATCTCCACCGTGGCGGGCGCTGTGGTGTCTGTCGCGTCCGTGCTGACCTACATTGTTACGGAGGGAAAGATTGACGCGGAGGGCGTGAAAAAGGCCGTGGAGGACACGCAGAATGCCGTGGAGGCGGTTTCCGATGCCGACGGCGAGTGACATCCTGAATATCGCCCGTGGGGAGCTGGGCTATACCGAATCCCCGCAGGGGAGCAACAAGACCAAATATGGCAGGTGGTTCGGACTGGATGGGAACCCGTGGTGCATGATGTATGTGCAATGGTGCTGCGCTCAGGCGGGCGTTGCTTTGCCTATGCGCACGGCCTCCTGCGGGGCATTGATGCGTGCGGCACAAGCGGCTGGCAGTTGGGTGACCGGGGATTACCGCCCCGGCGACGTAGTAATCTATGACTTCCCCGGCGGCGCGGCGACAGATCATACCGGCATTGTGGAGAGCGTCACGGCCTCCGGGATTATCGCCATTGAGGGCAACACCGGGGCCGGGAACGATGCAAACGGCGGGCAGGTGCAGCGCAGGACGCGCAGCAACAGTTTGATTGTGGGGGCGTTCCGCCCTGACTTTGAAGAGGAGGAAGAAGTGGTTACTTACGAAAAGCTGGCGAACGTGCCGGAGAAGTTCCGGCCTATTATTGATAAGCTCATGACGGCGGGCATCATTCAGGGCGACGGCTCCGACCCGACCGGGAATGGTGACGTGATCAATCTGACCCATGAGCAGGTGCGCACGCTGGTTTTTATTTACCGGGGCGGCGGGTTTGATCGGAAGCTGGAGGCTGTCGGGTTGGAGACGGCGGTATAATAATAAGCCCGCAACTCTAGAGAATCTTTTCTAGAGTTGCGGGCTTTTTTTGCATAGTGCACTTCGTTGTACATATTTGCAGTAAAAGGCACTTATCAATAGCCTTTTTAACGCCAAGCATCATTATAGGTTACGTATGCTTAAAATTCCTATGGACAAATGAAAATTAAGCCAGTATAATAATGGTAACAAACATTCTATAAAAGGAGGGATTATAATGCCGTCAGCTCAAGCAGTAAGCAACGCATTTTTACTGAAAGCTTTTTCTGACACTGAAGGTGTGAAAATAACTCCAATGAAATTGCAAAAGTTAATTTACTTTGCATACAGGGATTATCTTCAGGGGACAGGTCGTAAAGCCTTTAATGATGCAATTCAAAAATGGAAATACGGGCCGGTAGTCCAAAGCGTTTACGATGAGTTTAAATCATTCGGGCAGAATCCGATCAATAGGTTCGCGAAAGATGCACAGGGAAAAGCCTATCTTCCCGGTGATCGTGAATTATTGCGGTGCATTGATGACGTATGGAATCGCTATAAATATTTCTCTGGAGTTCAACTGTCTCAAATGACCCATAAAGATGGGACTGCGTGGTCGAAAGCGTTTGAAGACAAAATTCCATATTTAAAGGACGATGACATAAGAAATGAGCGTCAAGATTGTTGAGGATTCAAAGCCTAAGATAACATCTGAAGAAGACGCTCCTTTCGATGATTCAACGGAATGTGAAACCGAGATTCCGTCAAAAACCGTTAGTGCTTTGGAGAAAAAGATACGCGCAGCACGAAAACTGCAAAATATAATGCTGAAAGACAAAGGTTTTCGGGTTATGCTGCTTTGCATCACATTAGCCTCTGGGACGTATGTTTCCGACTGCATACTAATCAATAGAGGGATGGAAAGCAGTTCCTTAATGACTGGATTTTTCGAGATGTTGAAGTTCATCATATCCATATTAATCGGATTTGTCTTTGCGAAGCCAGCAGAGGACTGATAAATAGTCATTGTAATGATTTCCCCCATCGGTAAAATTCCGATGGGGGAATTTTGTTTTTTGAGCAGGATGCCACATGACTGCACATAGAATACAATGGATATGAAAGGAGTAGATAATACATGTTTGACAGGGTCGAAATTCCTCATATAGATATCTATGATGGTGAAACAAATGAGTACTATGGGAAGTCCATATTCCATGATAATACAGATGTTGAAATCGGCTTGCTCCAAATCGTTAACTATAAAGGGATACCGAAGTCTATGCTGTTTCAAAATGTTACCTTTCTGCCCGCATCCAACAACTATGTTCCGCCGGCGGTATTCGAAAAAGCTAGACGCAATGCAATTGTACGAGCTGCTCTCAGGGACACAAATTCCCACCTTTGGGTACCTGCCGATATTCACATGAATTTTGATTCTCAGGTGCGTGGAAAACTGTCAGGAGATAAATACAGCTTTAATAGCGTTGAGTACACCGATATCATTGTTGAAGATATCAAAACTTTTCCGCAAGGAAGACCGGATGCCACGCAGAAATAAAGACCGCGTGTTTGCATTGGAACTTATCATAGGTAGGCTCCGGGGTGTTTTTGCGTTACGGGATTCCCGCAGCGGATGCGGCAGGGGAGAGCCTTAACGATTTCATCTGCAAGGCCATTGACGAGCGTATGGAGCGGATGGAGGGCGGAAGTGGCGCTATTAGGCGCTATTAAGCAGCTCACCGCCGAAGATGGGGCGGAGGTGTAGTGCGTTCTTTCGTCTTCTTTTACGCTGATTCTTTGGTAAATGCGTGGTACAAACGTGGTACAAAGTTTATTTTAAATTGATAAAGTCTTTTGATACCAATTGATTTGCTTGTTTTGAGATAAAGACTCCGACTCTAAAGGCCACTGGTTCGAATCCAGCCGGGCGTACCAAAATCAATCCCCTGATGCCTAGAGCATCAGGGGATTGATTTTTAACCAAGTACACACAAAAGTACACGCAAAAATATATTTTAATATTATTTATATAAGGTTTACGGAGGGTATCAATGAAAAGGTTAGCAGCAATCATGTCTTTAGTCATCATTGTTTTTGGCGTGACAGCTTGTGGGGCGAAAGAGATTACCCATGGCGGCTTGAACACGGAGATTTTAGAGAAGAACACCGAGCTGAAAGGATTTGTAGTAAAGAGCCTAGATGAGGACGGAATTTTAGGAGAAAAATGTTACATCGGGCTTGAAAACCAGAATATATATTATCTCTATGTAAATAACGAAACCGGTGAAATCAAAGATTTATCGTATGAGGATTTTGTAGTTGGAGATGAAATTACGGTTGATGTGAAATCAGTCGAAAATAGGTATGCGCTGGCATCTCGAATTCAACTGCTTACTCAGAGAAAATGAGTATCATGGGAAGATTGTAAATCAAAGTTTACAAAAGGTAAGTCTGTTTTTTTATCCGAAAATGCAGACTTGCCTTTTTTACGCTATATTTTTGTGCATATTTTACAGAAAAAAGAAATAAATTGTACATGTTAATATGTGCAAAATTTGCTATACTTTATAGCAAGACAAATAATCTGCAAAGTATTCGATATATAAAAACAAAGGAGATGGAATGATGTCTAAAATTACTGCCGTGACAGCAAGGGAAATTCTGGATTCGAGAGGAAATCCGACGGTTGAGGTAGACGTTGCGCTGGAGAGCGGAGCGATGGGCCGGGCAGCGGTCCCCTCCGGGGCCTCCACCGGGACGAGAGAGGCCGTGGAGCTTCGGGATCACGACGAAAAGCGGTTTCATGGCAAGGGAGTTCAGACGGTGGTCGGCAATGTGAAGACCATCATTGCGCCCGAAATCGTGGGCTTTGACGCGCTGGACCAAAGAAGGCTCGACCGTACGCTCATTGAGCTGGATGGTACGGAGAATAAATCGCGGCTTGGCGCGAATGCAATCCTAGGTGTGTCTCTTGCGGCGGCAAGGGCTGCCGCCGCTTCTTTGAATCTGCCCCTGTTCCGGTATATCGGCGGAGTGGGCGCCTGCGAGCTGCCGGTGCCAATGATGAACATTCTCAACGGAGGGAAGCACGCGGACAACACCGTGGATGTGCAGGAGTTCATGATTATGCCCGTGGGCGCTGACAGCTTTGCCGGGGCACTGCGGACGTGTGCCGAGGTATACCAGACCCTGAAGGGCGTTCTGAAGGATAAGGGAATGAATACCGCCGTGGGGGACGAGGGCGGCTTTGCGCCGGATCTCGCCACCAACGAGGACGCGCTGAAGCTGATTGTGGAGGCGATTGAAAAGGCGGGCTACCGGCCCGGAGAGGACGTTTCCATTGCGCTGGACCCCGCTTCCTCCGAATTCCGAATTGATGGAAAATACGTTTTTGCCGGGGAAAAGGTCAGCCGCACCTCTGAAGAGATGATTGACCTTTACGCCGAGTGGATTCGCAAGTATCCCATTATCTCCCTTGAGGACGGGCTGGCCGAGGACGATTGGGACGGCTGGGCCGCGCTGACGAATCGGCTTGGTGACAGGGTTCAGTTGGTGGGCGACGATATTTTTGTCACCAATCCGAAAATTCTCAAGGAAGGAATCCAGAAGCATGTGGCAAACTCCATCCTGATTAAGCTCAACCAGATTGGAACGCTGTCCGAAACGTTGGAAACAATTCAAACGGCGCAGAAGGCGGGCTATACTGCCGTCGTCTCCCACCGGTCGGGAGAAACGGAGGACACCACGCTGGCGGATGTGGCGGTTGCGCTGAACGCGGGCCAGATTAAGAGCGGCGCGCCCTGCCGAGTGGACAGAATCGCAAAATACAATCAGCTTTTGAGAATTGAGGAGCTGCTGGGTGGCAGCGCCGTTTTCAGAGGGAAGGACAGCTTTTACAGCATCAAGAGATAAAGCGCAGTCTCCACCCGCAGGGCCAAGCGCTGCACAGAGGCCGCAAACCTCTGCGACAGGCCGCGAAGCCCGGGCCTTGAAACACAGAGAAAGGCCGAGGGGGACAACATAAAAAAGCAAACAACCTCCCCACAGGAGCCTTCCGGCTCCTGTGGGGAGGTTGTCGCGTGTAAATACATATCTGTGACGCAAGCTTTACCTCTAAAGGGTGCTTATTGACAAGAAGTGTGGAGCTGTGCGGAGCAAAAAACGATTTTCTGCGTCAACCGTGAAGATGTGCTCTGTGCTGCGTGCCGCCCGTTATTCCCAGCGGTGAGTATTGATCATATACATCTTTAAAGCAATCTCTACGGCCAACTGAATCTCATGCTCCCGCAAGTCCAAATCCAACAGCTCGCGGATTTTGGAGTACCGGTATTTAACGGTATTATAGTGGACAAACAGCGTTCCGCTTGCATCCTTCAAATTCCATCCGTGCTTGATAACGGCTTGCAGCGTGTCCAGTAAATTCGTGTGATTCTTGGAATCATAGTCCATCAGCGGCCTGATATAGCGGTTGAAGCAATCCTCCGATTCAGGGGAGTGGGCCGTGGTGGCCAGCAGACGGTATACCCCCAGCCGGCTGTAAAACAGCGCACAGTCAAATGCTTCAAGCTGGTATCCAAGGTTAATGGCCGTCCGCGCCTGGGCATAGCTGGTATGAATGTCCCGGATATTCTCCACATATTCCCCCACGCCCATGGTGATGGTGAAGGATACCCGGTTGGCAAGCGTTTGGCGGATTTCGTTAAAAATTTCCTCCAACCGGCTGTATACCGCATCCTTGTCAGATTCACGGGCGGAGATGATAAAAGCGACAGTATCGCTCTGCTTGCAGTATTTTGCATCCGGGAAAGCATCCAGCATGCATTGAATGGAAACGGAGTAGATGCTCTGGGTAAACCCTTCCAGCCGCTGGTTCGTCTGGGTATCCAGACTTTTCAGATAGCACTTTTTAATATTGTTGATATCAATGACCGCAACGATTCCGCCGCTTTGAAAATTCCAACCATAAAGCTGGGCGCGGTTGTGAATTTCCTCCTCCGTTTTTACGTTGTTCAGAAGCAAATCCTCCATAAAGGAATCCCGGTATTTTTCTTCGATTTGCTGGTTGGAAATACGCGTCTGCATCCGGAGAATCAGCACAACAGCCGCATATTCGATTGCTGTCTGCACGACCTCCTTGTCCATTTCGCTGGTCCCAAGAGAATCCATTAAAAGGTAGCCAAAATTCTGGCTTTTGTTTTTTACCACGTAATAAGAATACTGCGGGAAGACCTTTTGCGCCAAATCCTCAAATTTCAATCCCATAATTTGCTTTGCCAGCGCGCTTTCCGGGTTTGAATAATAACAATTCCGAAAATGGATGTCCACAAACGCGACGGAGCAATCCAGAAGAGAGCCCAGCGTTTTCAAAATCTCAAGGACGTTGTTGCTGTTTACCGCCAGCTCCTGAAAGGTTTTATGGATTTTACTGGACTGCATCAGCAGCGCCGACTGCCGATTTACAATCAGCGACAGTACGGGATTGATAATATCGCTGAATGCATAACGATTCGGAATAAACACAATGGGAAAGCACTGCTGCTCCGCAAACTCCAGTACCTCCGGCGGAATACTTTTAATGTATCGCTCTCGCTTGATTCCAAGGCCCGAGGCCTTGCACGCCACAAGCTGCTGAACCATGGACATGAGCAGGTGAGCACCGTCTTTCACGGCGAACCCGGATGTAATTACAAATTCTCCGCCCCGGCTCCATGAAAGGCCGTCGGGAGCGTCAATCACGGTAACGGTGGAAATAATTCGATGCAGACCCGCCTTTCCGGCCACCAGCTCCAGCTCACTCAAAGCCGGCATTTCAAGCAGTTCACCCACGGTCATGTGCTTTTCCTCCTTATGGTTGCGTATCGGTTGCTTTTGGCCAAGCTTTCTATGTGTACAGAGGACGAAAATGCATCTTTGAATTTGTCCCTTGCGGCCTGTGCTGAAAATAAAAGCACTCTTAAAGGCACTCGATTGTACGAGAGGTACATAGTAATGCGTGGTGCTTTTAAAAAATCTGGGTTATTCAGCGGAATTTCTTCGATGCTCTAGATTCTTATGTTATGTGAGTACAAACTTATCCGTTTTTATTTGTCTTGATTTGAAATATCCGCTTATTTTATTCACTATATCAGTCTCAGATTATCTGTCAAGCCTAATTTATTTTCCAAAGCTCCGTGATAGTATGATAACAGGGTACACTGCCTTACAGCGGCAGTATCAATAAAGCAAGTGCTGCCGGTCAATCATGGGGAGGAGAGGGAAATTCATGGAAGATTACTTAAAAACAGCAAACTCAGGCACAGTGTGGGCGCTGTGCGCAATCACGGTGGTAATTGCGTTTATTCAGGCGTTGCTTTACATGCGCATGGCAAAAAAGACCGCCGCAGAAATCCAATTGCCCGGAGAAATTCCAAATAAGGCGTTCCGGATCGGACTCATTTCCGCAATCGGACCGGCTATGGGCGTTTTCATTGTTATGGTGGGGCTTATGGCGGCCATCGGCGGGCCGATGGCATGGCTGCGCCTTTCCATCATCGGCGCTGCGCCCACGGAGCTTACCGCCGCCACCTATGGAGCGCAGGCCTCCGGCGTGGATTTGGGCGGCGCGGGCTATACGCTGACGGCCATGGCGGTTTCTTGGTTTGCCATGGCTTTGAACGGTGCGGGCTGGCTGGTTATGACCGGCCTGTTCACGCCCGGCCTTGAAAAGCTGCGGAACAAGATGAGCGGCGGAGACACACGCTGGCTGGCGGTCCTCTCCGGCGCCTGCTCTCTGGGTATCTTCGGATATTTGAACGTCAATGAAATATACAAGGGCTGGGGCAATGCGTTGGCCTTGATTTCCGGTGCGCTCAGCATGGTGGTTCTGGTGAAATTTGTCGTTCCAAAATTTCCAAAACTCATGGAATACACGCTGGGGCTGGCAATGATTATCGGAATGTTTTTCGCGGTGCTCTATGATCTGGCGGTTGCCTGAGGGCAGACAGGAGGAATAACAATGGACAACAACTACTTAGCCGCGTGGAAAAAGAAGAGCGTGCGCATTGGCGCACCCACCAATCTTCTGGCTGCAGTCACGGCGTTTATCCCCGTTCTATGGCTTTGCTCCACCTACAACTGTTGGCCCTCTCCCAGCGTCGTTTTAACGGCATGGGGAATGGTGCTTTTGTCTTTTGGTCCGTTTTACATTGTGGAGCCGGTTTCCTATTACGCCGCGCTTGGCATGACGGGTACCTATCTTGGATTTTTGTCGGGCAACATTGGAAATATGCGCGTCCCGGTGGCGGCGCTGGCGCTGGAAGCCACCGACAGCGAGCCGGGAACCTTGCAGGCGGAGGTTGCCTCCACCATGGCGATCTGCGGTTCCATTTTCACGAATCTGGCCTTTACCACGCTGGCAGCGCTGGTTGGCGCTGCGGTTGTGACGGTTCTGCCCGGCTTTATCGTGGCCGCGTTGACAAAGTACGCCGCTGCGGCAATATTTGGCGGTACATTTGGAAATTTTGCCATCAAGTATCCTAAAATCGCCGCATTCGCTCTGTTTGCAACATTGGGCGTGAAAGCGCTGTTTGCACCGCCCGCGTGGATAATGATTGTTTTCGCTGTATTTGGAAGCCTGCTGTTTGCCAGAATCCTATATAAAAAAGACAGTAAGAAGGCTTCTGTCACTTGATTTGGAGGGATTTCTATGTTTGAAAAGTGCAAGGAACTGCAAAACTACATCGTCGCTGTGCGGCGGGAGCTGCATCGGGTTCCCGAGATCGGAATGAATCTGCCTGAGACGCAGGCGATTATCGCGCGGGAATTAGACAAAATGGGCGTCACCTACAAAAAGAATCAGCGGGATTCCGGCATCATCGGAGAAATCAAAGGCGCGCATCCGGGAAAAACCATCCTGCTGCGGGCGGATATTGACGGACTTCCCATTACCGAGGCCACGGGGGTGGACTATACCTCAAAGCACGAAAACTGTATGCATGCCTGCGGACACGACGCGCATGGGGCCATGCTGCTGGGTGCGCTGAAGGTTTTGCAGGAAAACAGGGAGAATATAAAGGGCGCCGTCCGTTTTGTCTTTCAAACTGGAGAGGAAATTTGCAGAGGCGCCAGAGTGGCCATTGAAGAAGGCGTTTTGGACGGAGTTGACAATGTGTTTGGACTGCACATCGGCTCCATTGCCGGGGCGGATGTTCCCGCAGGAACGCTTGTGGCGGTTCCCGGGTGCTGTCTGGCTTCCTTTGACCGATTTATCCTGCGCATTCGCGGGGCGGGCTGTCATGGGTCCACACCGGAAAAAGGAGTTGATCCCATTACGATTGCCGCCAACATTACGCTTTCGCTTCAGGAAATTTTGGCAAGGGAGATTCCTGCCATGAATCCGGCTGTGCTGACCCTTGGAAAGATTGCCGGAGGCGCGGCTTACAACGTGATTCCCGGCGAAGTGGTGATTGAGGGGACGACCCGTGCGCTGGACGATGGCGTGAGAAAATATCTGGCAAAACGAATCGGAGAGATATCTAAAAGCGTTGCGGAGGCTTATCGCGGCATCTGCGAGCTTGAAATGGACTGGGGCGCGCCACCTGTGGTCAACGACCCGGCTATGACGGAGCTGGCGCAGAATGCCTCGGTAAAAGCCTTAGGACAGGAACATGTGATGACATCTCTGGCTCCACTCATGGGCGGGGAGGATTTTGCCTATTACTTAATCGAAAGACCGGGGGCTTTTATGTTCCTGAGCTCCGCCAATCCGCAAAAGCACACGGATGGGCCGCACCATAATTCCCAGTTCAACATTGATGAGGATGTTCTGTACATGGGGAGCGCAGTCTTTGTATCCATTGTGGAGGAATATTTTAATTCCTGATTCCGCATAAACTGATTTCAGGTGGGGAGCAACTTTAGGCAACACCGTGCAAAGAGCGGCTAACGTCTGAAGCGCAGACTTGCCTGCATCTATTGCATCATGCTTCACAAAAACCCTCACGAATACAACCGGTATTTGCTGTGGCTTTTGTTTTGTATGCCAAAAAATCTGACGGTGCAACTTTAATTTGTGCGGTGTTGCCTTAGAAATAAATCCTCCGCAGGAGCCGGTTGGCTCCTGCGGAGGATTTTCGTGTGCAAATTCGTGCGGAATTTTCACGATTCCGTGTGCAAATATTGCTGCATGATATATTAAACTGTTATATCCAGTGTTTTATCCAACCCATTCCCATTGTGGCTCTAAGCAAAAAGAAAAGAAGCCTTGAAAATCAAGACTTCTTTTCTGGTACGCCGTGAGGGATTCGAACCCCCGGCCTTCTGGTCCGTAGCCAGACGCTCTATCCAGCTGAGCTAACGGCGCGTACCACTGTTTTCAAACAGCTTAGTTATAATAGCATGGCATTCTATAAAATGCAAGCATTTTCTTCATAAAATTTTCACTTTTTTCCTGGGGCTTGTAATGGGAAAATCGCTATGCTATAATTATCAAAACTTGCAAAGCCCACGGACGCCGGTTGGATTCGCGGCGGCAGAGGCCTTTTGGGGGCGTTGCCCGCAGGAGAAGGGCTGCCCTGAAAGCCCCGGTAAAGGCACGGGCGGGACCCGGAGGAGGAGCGGCAAACATGGAAATTAAAAATTTCAGAAGCGTTGCATTCGGCGGTTTTGATAAAGAAGAAGTCATTCAATACGTGCAGAAGACCGCGCAGGAAAACGCAGACGCGCAGGAAGCGCTTCTCAAGGACAACAGCGCCCTGCGCGAGGAGAACGAAACTCTGAAAAAACAGATTGAGGTCTCTCTGCGGGAGCATGCGGAAACCGCCCGGCGGGAAGGGGCGGAACTGCGTGAGAAAATTCGCGCCCTCACGGCCGAGCTGGAGGAGTTGCGTCCCCAAGCCCTATCTTATCAGGAGGTCCGGGCGCAGGTGGGGGACATCGAATGTCAGGCCCGGCGGCGGGCGGGGGAGCTGGAGACCGCAACCACCTCGCGGCTGAACGCGCTGGTGGGCGATATTCAAAAGCAGTATCAGGATTTGGCCGGGGCTTTTGACGCAACCGCAGCACAGGTCAGCGCGGAGCTGCGGAAAATTGAGGTCAGTCTTTCCCAACTGCCAAGAGCAATGGATCAGGCGGGGAAGGAGCTCAGCGAGTTGGTGTCCGCCACAGGCGGCGAGAAAAAAGTTTGATGTGCACAGACAGAGCATTTCCCGGTGGGGGGTGCTCTGTTTTTTCATACCTCTAAAAAATTTTTTTCCCGCCTAAAACTATTTATACTGACGAATATAGTAAATTTATGCACGGATATTGCTGCCTTTTGCGGTGATAAAGTGAAAAAAATTATTAAGGCGGTTGTAAGGTTTGGAAAAAATAGCCTTGCTTTACAAATTTGAATGCAATATAATGAATTAAAGTATTGTGCGGAGTCCTATTCTTTAGAGCAATACGAAGTCATTGGGAGAGAAGGTGATTAAGGAATGTCACTGGAAGCCATTGAAACCGTTGCCAGGGCGGAAAACGAGAGCAAGGCACTCAAAGCTGCCGCAGAGCAAGAGGCAAAAGAGCGGATCGCCCAGGCAGAAAAGGATGGTCCCGCGCTTCTGGAGCGGATGCGCACTGCATCTGTGCAGGAGGGCAAGCGGCTGCTGCGGGAAGCGGAGGAACGCGCTGAAAAACGGTGCGCAGCGATTCGGGAGGAGGCCGCAAAGGAATGCGAGGCCCTGATCAAGCGAGCGGGGAGCCATATGTCCGCCGCCGCAGAGCGCATTGTTGGAAAGGTCGTGAAGCAGTAAAATGGCCATCGTAAAAATGAAAAAGCTCCGGGTGGTGGCCATGGCGGCGGAACGGGATGCGCTTCTGCGGGAGCTGCTGCGTCTGGGCTGCGTGGAAATCAGCGAACCGGACGGTCGGTTGGAGGATTCGACCCTGTCTGCGCCGCTGGCCCGGAACGTATGTTCACTGATGGATACCAAGGGCTCCGTCGCCGACGTAACCACCGCGCTGGGCGCCATCCGGCGGTATGCTGCCGTAAAGGATGGATTGTTTATTAAGAGAAAGCCTGTTAAGGAGTCGGAATTTCACAGCGCCGATTCTGCGGAGCAGGCCAAAGAAACCTGCGAAAAAATCAACGGCTTACTGACGCAGTTGTACAATATCCAATGCGATGAGGGGCGGGCCGCGGCTCAGTCCGCCGCCCTGACGCCGTGGAAGGAGTTGGATTTTTCGCTGGAGACGCAGGACACGGCCCACGTCGTTTTTCGTATGGGGGTGTGTCCCGCCGCTGCGGATGTAGGGGCGCTGCGGGCGGAGCTTGGCGGCGGGGATCTGGCCGCGGAGCTGTACCCCGTGGGGGCAGACAAAACGCAGCAGTATCTGTTCTTCATCTGTCACCGGACGGATGAGGCGGCAGCAATTGAAATTCTGCGGCGTGCCGGCTTCAGCGTGGTGACATTCCCGGATTACATAGGGACTCCGGCAAAAAATCTGGAGGCGATTGCGTGCTGTGTCAAGGAGGCCCGGGCCGAGCAGGAGCGCATCACGGATGAGCTGGCCGCCTGCGGCGGCGCGCGGGATGCGTTGCGCCTTCACTCGGACCGCCTGAATACGGAGGTGGCGCAGGACGAGGACGCCCAGCGCATCCTCACCGACGGAACCATTGTCTTTTTTGAAGGATGGGTTCCTGCGGAGGCGGAGGGAAAGCTTGCTTCTTTGCTGGAGAAGCGGGGCTGCGCGTGGGAGACTTCCGAGCCCAGCGAGGAAGAGTACCCGGACGTTCCCGTACAGCTAAAGAATAACTGGCTGACAAAGCCGCTGAACATGGTGACGGATATGTACTCCCTCCCGGCGTACGGAAGTCTGGACCCCAACCCGCTGATGGCGCCGTTTTTCATTTTGTTTTACGGCATCATGATGGCGGATATGGGCTATGGTCTTTTGATGCTGCTGGCATCATCGATTGTGCTGAATAAGTACAAACCAAAGGGAGGCATGGAGCATTTCTTCGGCTTGATGCGCCTTTGCGGTGTCAGCGTGTTTATCGTGGGGGCACTGACCGGCGGCTTCTTTGGAGACTTTTTGACCCAGCTTGTCGGAATTATCAGCCCGGGTACGGTGTTTACCCTGCCCGCCCTGTTTACCCCGCTGGACGACACGCTGATGATTCTGATTGGCTCGATGTGTCTGGGCTTCGTTCAGATTAACGTGGGCATGGCCATCAGCTTTTACAAAAAACTCAAGCGGGGGCAGATGATGGATGCCCTGTGGGAAGAAGTGACCTGGTGGATCGTGTTTCTCGGCGGGGGGCTGGCCGCTCTGGGTGTGACCAAGCTTGTGCTGCTTGTCGGCGGCGTGATGGTGCTGGTTGGCTCCGGCTGGAACGCCAAGGGCTTTGGCAAGGTGGGGGCCGTGTTTGGCTCGCTCTATAACCACATCACGGGCTACTTTGGAGACATTTTGTCCTATTCCCGTCTGATGGCCCTCATGCTGGCGGGCAGCGTCATCGCGCAGGTGTTCAACACCTTGGGCGCCATCCCCGGCAACGTGGTGGTGTTTCTCATTATCTCTCTGGCGGGCAACGCCCTGAACTTTGCGCTGAACCTGCTGGGCTGCTACGTCCATGACCTGAGACTCCAGTGTCTGGAGTATTTCAACAAGTTCTACGAGGACGGAGGCAAGCGGTTCCGGCCTTTGGAGATTAAAACCAAATATGTTGATATCGTAAAAGAATAAGGGAGGAAACTTACAATGAGTGATTTAGCACAGATGGTAGAACTCCAGCAGAGCCTGACCTTTTTGGGCAGCATCGGCGGTCTGGCTCTGGCGCTGCTGGGCGCGGGTCTGGCGGCGGTTCTTTCGGGCATCGGCTCTGCAAAAGGCACCGGCATTGCCGGCGAGGCGGGCACCGGCCTGCTTTGCCAGGACCCCAGCAAGTTCGGTAAGGTTATGATTCTTCAGGTGATCCCCGGCACCCAGGGCCTGTACGGTCTGGTGGTGTGGTTTTTTGCCATTTTCCGCATGGGCCTGCTCGGCGGGGAACTTCCGGTTCTGACGGTGGCGCAGGGGATGCAATATTTTATGGCCTGCCTTCCCATGGCGCTGGGCGGACTGTTCTCCGCCATCGCACAGGGCCGCGTGGCCGCAGGCTCCATCAATATTCTTGCCAAGAAGCCGGACGACTGGTCCAAGGGCATGGTGCTGTGCATCACCGTGGAGTTCTATGCCATTTTGTCCTTGCTGGCTTCCATGCTCATGCTGATCAACATTAGCTGATGGCCCCACAGAAAGGGGAGTCTATATGAACGGAATCGAAAAAATCACAGACCGCATTGCCGCCGAGGCACAGTCGGAAATTGACCGCGTGCTGGCGGGGGCGAAGGCCGAGACGGAGAAAATTGCTGAAAAGTATCGTGCTCAGGCGGACCGTGAGGCGGCGGAGGCCGCTGTGAAGAATGAAAAGACCGCTGCGGAGCGGGAGGAGCGCCTTGTAAGCGTTGCCCAGATGGAGGCCCGAAAGGACCTGCTGGCTGCGCGGCAGTCTCAGGTAGAGGCCACCTTTGAACTGGCGCTGAAGACCCTTCGGGATTTGCCGGAGGATCGGTACATTGCCGTGGCTGCGGACCTGCTGGTCCGGGCCGCCGGTGCGGGCGGGGGAGAAGCTGTGTTTTCTCCCGCAGACCGGGAAAAAATCGGCCGCGCCGCGGTGGACGAGGCCAATCGGCGGCTGAACGGAAAGCTGACCCTCTCCGAAGAAACAAGACCGTTGAAGGGTGGCTTCATTCTGGTGGATGGCAGCGTGGAGGTCAACTGCACCTTTGAGACGCTGGTGCGCCTGCAAAAGGGCGAGATGGCCGGCGAGGTCGCCGCAGTGCTGTTCCCGGAAGGGTAATGAATCAACGAGCTGGGAGGAAGCGCCTTGTCAAATAAAATCAAGGACACCGATTATCTGGTGATATCCGCCCGCATCCGCGCCATGGAGACGGGGCTGCTGACGGGCGAGAGAATGGAGCAAATCCTCTCCGCCCGCAGCGACGAAGAAGTGGTGAAGCTCCTGCAGGAAAACGGATATCCCGACATGAGCCTTGAGAGTCCGGAGGCTATGGACGCGGCAATTGCTGCTGCAAGGGAAGAGACTTTACGGGACTTGGGGGACAGCGCCCCGGACAGGAGATATCTGGATATCTTCAAGCTGAAATACGATTACCACAACGCCAAGGCCATTTTAAAGGCGCAGGCGCTGGGCATGAACCCGGACCACATGCTGACGGACTTGGGTCGGGTTCCGGCGGCGGAGCTGAAGGAAGCAATTACCGGCGGCGAGGGCAATCAGCTTCCGCCCCTGCTGGCCCTTGCCATCGCCGAAGGGAAGGCGGTTTTGGACACCACCCGCGATCCTCAGTTGGGGGACATGGTGCTGGACCGCTGGAGATATCGGGATGAGCTGGAGACAGCGAAGGAAACCGGAAGCGAATTTCTTCAGGGCTATGTCCGTATCTCTATTGATGCGGCGAACCTCCGCGCACTGGTCCGGACTATCCGCATGGGTAAGACAGAGGCTTTTTTGGAGGGTGTGCTCTTTTCCGGCGGCAGCGTGGACGAGAGCGAGGTGCTGGAGGTTGCGTGCGACTGCGGAGACAGCCTTGAGGATCTGTATGCGGGCACAGAGCTGGAGGCCGCCGCAAAGGCCGGTTTCGACGCACTGAAGGGCGGCGGACTGACGAAGTTTGAAAAGCTGTGCGACGACGCGGTGTCCGGGTATCTCTCCGGCGCACAGATGGTGGCGTTTGGCGAAGCGCCGCTGATTGGCTATCTGGCCGCGCGGGAGACGGAGTATACAAATCTCCGGATTCTTCTGATGGGCCGGGCCGCGGGGCTGGACCCGGAGATTATCCGGGCGCGGCTGCGGACGTAAGGAGTGTGAAAAAATGGCAACGACCTATCGCATCGCGGTGGTGGGGGACTGGGAATCCGTCATGGGCTTTCGGGCTTTGGGGCTGGATACCTATCCCATCTCCGTACCGGAGGAGGCCCGCAAAAAAATTCACGAGCTGGCAAAAACCGACTGCGCGGTGATCTATCTGACGGAACAGTTGGCGGCGAAGCTGCCGGATGTGCTGGACCGATATAAGGACGAGCTGCGCCCCGCCGTCATCCTGATTCCCGGACGGGGCGGAATCCTTGGCATCGGCAGGCGCAACATCCAGAACTCGATTGAAAGGGCGGTCGGCGCCGATATCCTGTGACGCGGGGAAAGAGACTGCGCTCTTGCCATGAACGCGCCTCCCGTCCAGAGAGCGAATTTATCCTGAAAGAAGGTTGTCTGTTTGAGCGGTAAAGTTGTAAAAGTATCCGGACCGCTGGTGGTGGCCACGGGCCTGTCGGACGCCAATATGTCCGACGTGGTGCGTGTGGGCCCCCAGCGGCTGATCGGCGAAATTTTGACCATGACGGGCGATTCTGCGTCCATTCAGGTCTATGAAGAGACCTCCGGCTTAGGCCCCGGCGCAGAGGTGGTGACCACCGGCGCGCCCATGAGCGTGGAACTGGGGCCGGGCATGATTGAAGGCATTTACGACGGAATCCAGCGCCCGTTGGAGAAGATCGTGGAAAAAGTAGGCTCCAACATCACCCGCGGCATAGAGGTTCCTGCACTGGACCATGACAAGAAATGGGACTTTACACCTGTTGCAAATGTTGGCGATAAAGTAATTGGTGGCGATATTCTGGGCACCGTTCCTGAGACGCCGGTGGTGCTGCACAAGGTCATGGTGCCGCCGAATGTCAGCGGCACGGTGAAGAAGATTGAAAGTGGCTCCTTCACCGTTTTGGAGACGGTGGCGGTGATTGAGACGGAGGACGGCAAGACGGTGGAGCTTGCCATGGCGCAGAAGTGGCCCGTCCGTGTGGGCCGTCCTTATCGGCACAAGTATCCCCCCACCCGGCCCCTTTGCTCTGGCCAGCGGGTCATTGATACCCTGTTTCCCATCGCCAAGGGCGGCACTGCCGCCGTACCGGGTCCTTTCGGTTCCGGCAAAACGGTGGTTCAGCACCAGTTGGCCAAGTGGTCCGACGTGGACATTGTGGTTTACATCGGCTGCGGTGAGCGGGGCAACGAAATGACCGACGTGCTGCGGGAATTTCCCGAGCTGAACGACCCCCGCACCGGCGAGTCCCTGATGAAGCGCACGGTGCTGATCGCCAACACCTCCGATATGCCCGTGGCGGCCCGCGAGGCGTCGGTTTATACCGGCATCACCATCGCGGAGTATTTCCGCGACATGGGCTACGACGTGGCGGTTATCGCCGACTCCACCTCCCGCTGGGCAGAGGCGCTGCGCGAAATGTCCGGCCGTCTGGAGGAGATGCCCGGTGAAGAGGGCTATCCCGCATATTTGAGCTCCCGACTGGCCCAGTTCTATGAGCGGGCGGGCAGCGTGGAGTGCATTGGTTCCGGCGAGCGCCGGGGCAGTCTTACCGCCGTGGGCGCGGTGTCGCCTCCGGGCGGAGACTTGTCCGAGCCGGTGTCCCAGGCCACCATGCGGATTGTCAAGGTCTTCTGGGCGCTGGATTCGTCTCTGGCCTACAAGCGTCATTTCCCGGCCATCAACTGGCTGAACTCCTACTCGCTGTATCTGGATTCCCTGAAGCCCTGGTTTGACGAGAACTTGGGCGAGGGCTTTATGAAGGACCGGAGTCAGGCGATGAGCATTCTGCAAAACGAGGCCAGCCTGAACGAAATCGTCCAGTTGGTGGGTAAGGACGCGCTGTCTGCCAACGACCAGTTGACGCTGGAGACGGCCCGTATGATCCGGGAGGACTTTTTGCAGCAGAACGCCTTTACGGACATCGACGGCTATTCCAGCTACGACCGGCAGAAGAAGCTTTTGTTGATTATTTTGCGGTACGATCCGCTCTGCCGTGAGGCAATCGCAGGTGGCGCGGACGCGGCGGTTTTGTTTTCTCTCCCGTCTCGG
>NZ_DALZCH010000065.1:7299-18949 GCF_031978065.1 Oscillibacter sp. | reverse complement strand
ACCGTCCTTGAAAAAGGTACCTCCCGGGTCCCGGCCTCCGGGTCCACAGGGTTGTTCTCCACGGTAAGGGTTTCCTGCTTGTCTTCCGGATAGTTGGTAACGGTTAGCTTCAAGGGCCGCAGTACCGCCATGGTCCGTCGGGCAGTTTCATTCAAATCCTCCCGCAGACAGTGCTCCAAAAAGCCGTATTCCACCACGCTGGCGGCCTTTGCAACGCCAATGCGTTCGCAGAAGCTGCGGACGGACCGGGGCGTATACCCCCGGCGGCGCAAGCCGCATAAGGTAGGCATCCGTGGATCGTCCCATCCGGAAACCACGCCCTCCTCCACAAGGGTGCGCAGCTTTCGCTTGCTCATCACCGTGTGGTCGATCCCCAGCCGGGCAAACTCAATCTGCCGGGGCTTTGCGGGCAGGTCGCAGTGTTCCACCACCCAGTTGTACAGCGGGCGGTGGGCCTCAAACTCCAAAGAACACAGCGAGTGGGTAATCCCTTCCAGCGCATCCTGGATGGGGTGGGCAAAATCGTACATGGGATAGATGCACCATTTGTCCCCCTGCCGGTGGTGGCGCATGTGGTTGATGCGGTAAAGCGCCGGATCCCGCATATTGAAGTTGCCGCTGGCAAGGTCAATTTTGGCCCGCAGAGTCATGCGTCCGTTTTCAAACTCACCGCCGCGCATTCTTTCAAACAAGTCAAGACTTTCCTCGATAGGCCTGTCCCGCCAGGGACTGCGGGCGGGCACACCAATTTCGCCCCGATATTTTCTGAATTCCTCGGGGCTCAGTTCGCAGACATAGGCCAGGCCCTTTTTGATAAGGCCCTGCGCCTGACGGTAATCCTCTTCAAAATAGTCCGACCCATAGTAAAAGCGGTCGCCCCAGTCAAAGCCAAGCCAATGGATGTCCTCCTTGATGGCGTCCACATACTCCTCATCCTCTTTGGTGGGATTGGTGTCGTCCATCCGCAGGTTGCACAGGCCGCCGTATTTTTCCGCCATTCCAAAGTCAATGGTCAGCGCCTTACAGTGGCCGATATGCAGATATCCGTTGGGCTCGGGGGGAAAGCGGGTGTGAACCGTCATCCCGGCGTATTGTCCGCCGGGAGCGATGTCCTCCTCGATAAACGTCTGGATGAAATTGCGGCTCTCCGGCGTCTCCGACTCCGGAATTTTGCGTTCCTCTGCCATGTTGCGTTTCCTTCCTTCCTGTGGCGCTCTTTTGCTTTGATCCATAATCAGAAGTCTATTATACAAACTTCGCCCTGAAAAAGCAAGAGAAACGCTCGCCAAAGGAATCGGCAGAAGGCGGCGCCGATTTTGCCGCACCCGGACACACCCGCTCTCTCGTCAGCAAATCAGCCAATCCTCTGCCACATCCTTCAGCGCCACCGGCGTCACGGCGCAGCGAAGCAGCAGCTCCGCCAGCCGCCATACCCGGTCGCCAGACACCGCCAGTCCATGTACGCGGCTCCGTTCGTCGCCCCGAATAATTTCCACTCCATAGCCGCCTGAAAGCTTGTCCGTACTCTCCAACAGGTAATAAAACGTTTTTTCTCCCAGCACCTGAGTCTCTCCGATAAACACTCTGCGCAACCGCGATCCCTCCCATTTTTGACAAACTGCCAGTGAAAACCCAGCCCTGCTCCCAAATTATGCCGGATGGAAGTCGATACACCAGCCATTCTACCACACCTTTGTGTCGAATTTTGTCGAATTATGGAATATAGTTGTTTGAATGCGAAAAAAATCGAAATTAAAAAAATTGTTTTTTGTATATATTTCACAAATTTAGAATGTACAGCATTCCTTTTTTTCACTTTCCGATTTTTAAAGTCGTTGCTCTCCGCTCAAAAGGTTCAGCAGTTCCTCCCTGCTGTACAGCAGGTTCAGCGCCTCCAGCATGGCGGAGACGGACAGATGCTCCGGCAGTGCCAGACGCCGCAGCAGTATCCGGCGCTTCTCTCCGCTGTCCTGCCCTCCGGTAAGGCCCATCCCATAGAGGTCGGCTTTTGTCAGGGGCTTTCCCGCAAACGCGGGGGCGTTTTCTCCCTCAAAGGTGGCTCCCGCCCGCTCCAGCGCGTCCAAAAGCACCTCCGGGCGCATTCCCTCCACGCCCAGCTTCCCCTCTTTTCCGGCCTTGCGCTTGCGGCGCTCCTTGCCGTATAAATCCGGGATATACGCCTGCTTCACCCGATCCTTCGGCAAAGCGCCCTTGAGATAATTGCGGATGACAAAGCCCGCGCCGTCGCTGTCCGTCAGCACGATCAGCCCCCGCTCCTCTGCAAGACGGCGGAGGAGCGCAAGCTGCTCCTTGTCGTTGAACACGGCAAAGCCTCCCACTGGGAACACGGCGGCGTCCACCGTCTGACGAAGAGTGTTTTTGTCGTAGCGGCCTTCCACCACAATCACTTCCCGCACCTTTTTCATCGCTTCTGCGCCCCCAGACGCACCAGCAACAGCTTCAACTCTCCCGCGCTGTCCACGCCCTTTTCGCTCTTCATCCGCCTGTCCAGCACCTGACACTCCTTTACCGCCCTGGCGCACCAAGCCGCCGTGGTCTTTTTCGCGGCGGACAGCAGCAGTCGCACGGGATAGTCCGACTTGTAGCCCCACAGGCTCATCAGCCAGTATTTGTCCTTCCCGCTGTCTAAAGACAGTCTGGCAGTGTAAATTCGCCTAAGCTGCGCGCCCAGCATTCCAAGAATCAAAATCGGCTCGGTCTGCATTTTCAAAAGATCCCCCAGAATCCGGGCCGCCTCGTCGTAATTCCCCGCCAGCACCGCGTCAGACAGCTTAAATACCTCCGCCGACAGCACCGGGTCCGCCACCGCGTCGATGTCCTTCTCCGTGACTGTCTTTCCTCTTGCGTAAGCGCCGATTTTGGCAATCTCCGGAACAAGACCGGTCATCAGCGGACCGCAGAGGAAAATAAGATACTCCGCCGTCTGCCGGTCGATTTCCTTGCCCAGCGCCCGAAACCGCCGGGCAATCCATGCCGTTAAATCGCTGCTCTCCGCCTGACGGAACTCTACCGCCCGGGCGTGCTCCGCAAGCGCGGCGCACAGCTTTTTCATGGTTTTGTTGGGCTTATAATCCAAGGTGTCATAGGAAAAAACCACGCAGCAATAGGATGGAACGTCCTCCAAAAACGAAATCAGCCGTTCCCGCTGGTCTTCGCCCAGCTTGAAAATATCGAAATCGCTCACCTGAAGCAGCGTCCGCTCCGTCATCATGGGCATTGCCTCCGCCATTTCGGAAAGGGCCTGCACTGTCAGCTCTTTCCCCTCCAGCCGGTGGTAGTTGAACTCCTCAAAGCCCTGCGGAATCAGCTTTTTGCGCAGCTCCCCCAGATAGTATTCCCGGAGGTACGCCTCCTCTCCGTAGAAGATGTAAACGCTGCCCGCCGTTCCGGCGGACAAATCCTCCTTCAGCTTTTGAAACGCCTTGTTTTCTCTGGGCTTTGCCGTTTGATAAGCCATGTTCATCTCTCTCACTTTACAGAAATATGGATATTTCCCTGCCGGTCCGTCCGATAGACTGCCGCGCCCGCTTTTGCCAGACGGCGCAGGGCCTCGTCCGACGGGTGTCCGTAGTTGTTCCGCCCCGCGCTGACCACGCCGATTTCCGGGCTAAGCGCCGCCAGCAGTTCCTCTCCCGTGGAATATTTGGAGCCGTGGTGGCCCACAATCAGTGCCTCAATATCCGGCAGAGGGTAGGCGGCAAGAAGCTTTCCCTCCGTCCGGGCGTCCATGTCGCCGGTGATGAGCAAATCAAAATCCCCGGCGGTGCACAGCAGGGCAAGCCCGCTGTCGTTGTCGCTGCCGGCGCCCACTGGCGGATAAACCGTTAAAACGCTGTTTCCAATGGCCAGCGTCCGTTCCTCCGTCACCAGTTCCACCGCCGCGCCGTGACTTTCCGCCGTTTCTGTCACCCATTCGCGCAATCCCGCGTCGTCCCATTTGTCCGGCAACAACACCGTCTCTACTCGCAGGCGGTTCATCAGATCCGCCACGCCGGAAACATGGTCATAATCGTAATGGCTCAGCACCAGATAGTCAAGCCTTTGGCAGCCCATGCTGAGAAGTTGGTCGGCGGCGTCCCCGCCCGCGCCCTTCCAACTGGCTGAAGAACCGCAGTCCATCAGCGCGAACTGGCCCCCTGAGGCCATGGCGGTGCAACTTCCCTGCCCCACATCCACCGCCACAATGTCCAGCGTGCCCCATGTATAGAAAACCCTGCCCAGTTTCACCGTCACCGTCAGAGTCAGCGCCGCCAACACCGCCGCCACCGCGTATTTGCGGCGGGTCTTGGGCTTTCCCAGGTACGCCACGCCAAACAGGAGGTAGTAGTATACCAGCCAGTATTTCAAAAACGGGTTTGTGTAATACAGCGCGTGGTACGGAATTTTTGCCAGAACCTCCACCACCGCCAGCACATAAACAATCAGTCCCCTTGGAATCAGCGCCAGAAGCACGGCGGGCGCCATCCACGCAAACGACAACAGGACGGAAATCAGCCCCACCCCAAAAATCACGCTCACCGCCCACAAACACAGGAGATTGGAAAGGGGCGAAACCAGCACCAGAAAGTTGAAGTAATACGCCGACAGGGGCAGCGTGAACACCAGCGACCCCAAGGTGGCCGAAAAGCTGGCAGAGATGGTCCGAACCACCCGGCCCCGCTCCCTGTCGCCCAGCAAAAAATGGTTCAGCCTAGGCGTCATCCACAGCATGCCCGCCACCGCGCCAAAGGAGAGCTGAAGCCCGACGGACGCGGCAGCAAAGGGATTTTGGAGTAAAATCAGCAGCAGGGCAAAGCTCAGGGCCGTGGGCGAGTCCCCCTCCCGCCCACATGCTGGGGCAATCAGCAGCAGCGAAAGCATCACGCAGGAGCGCACCACCGAGGGGCGCGCCCCGGTGAGCAGCGCGTAGAATATCAGAATCGGAATGGCCACGCACGCGGCCGTCCGGCGGTGCTTCTTCCCAATCAGTGCCAGCGTCATCGCAGCCAGAAAAGAACAGTGCAAGCCGGACACCGCCATGATGTGGTAGATGCCCGCCTCGCTTAAATCCGTCCCCGCCGCTTCGCTCAGCAGCGTGGTGTCTCCGGTGAGGATGGCGGTCATAAAGCCCGCCGCTTCGCCGGGATACAGCTTTGCAATCTTCTCACGCATGGCCTGTCCCATCCGGGCGGGCCACCACCGGGGCGAGGCCGCGCTTCCGTCTCCATACGCCGCTTCTCCCCTGCCGTAAGCCAGAAGAAACACGCCCCGGGAGGTAAAGGTCGTCACTTCATCATCCTGTATCTTTGACGCACTTTTCAGCCGCAGGTCGTCCGTCACCGTTTGGCCTGGAACCAGCTCCAACAGCGACGCGTCCCCGTAATACACGGCCCGCACACTCCGCAGGCCCGGAATGTCAGGGCGCACAGTGACCTTTGCGCCGTAAGCCGTCGTCTGCGGATAGTCCGTCAAAACCATGGTCACAGCCGTCAGCTCCTGCTCCCCCAGCGCCTCCGCCGGAGCCTGCACCAAAAGTGCAAATGCCCAATTGTACCCCAATGCAAAGGACAGGGCCGTGCAGATCAGAACCGCCCGATACCGCGCCGGTTCCCTCAGCAAAAGCGCCAGAACACCCAAACCCAAGGCCGCAGCCGAACAAAGCAGCAGCAATCGTTCTGGCAGAAGAACCTGCCCAAGAAAAATTCCCGCGGCAAAGGAGGCCGCCCATGTTGCCAACTTCCTCATTTCTTTCCGGGGGGCGAGGGCCGGTCGGTCCTGCCCAGAAGATAGTCCGTACTGACGCGATACAGCTCCGCCAGCGCAATTGCCGCCCAAACGGGGATTTCCCGCTCTCCGCTCTCATAGCGGCGGTAGACGCTGCGGTGCATATTCAGGTACGCCGCTGCGGCGGCTTGGGTAAGGTCGCGGTCTTCTCTCAGCTCCCGGATACGCCTGAAATACATGGCCTCACCTCATCATGTGGATTATTCTGCGGGTTACGAAGCCTCCACGGCCCCGGTTTTCGGACTGATGATGCACACATAGCTGTTCCCCCGCTCCAGATTCAGCGGCGTTCCGCCCTGCGTGGTATAGACAAAGGGGCTGTTTCGATTGGCCCTGCTCCAATGGATGGAAATGGTCTTCCCTCCGCAAAAATACGCGCCGTCTCCCTCGCCGGTGGTCCTTACCTTCATCCGCCCATAGGAATCCCCGGAAATCACGGAGATATTTGTCTCCAGAACCAGCAGGTTTGTCACCGCCACCTGCTCCCCCGTGTCTTTGTCCACATACGGCGCGTCATACTGCCCTACAAGGTATTTGCGGCTTTGCGCGTCATACTCAAAGGTCCCGGTTTTGTAGACCGAGAACTTTACCCGGACATGCTCCGCCAGCTCGCCGTTGAGGGGCGTCGCGTCGTCCACAAACTTCTGTCCGTAGGTATAATTGGATTTGTGCTCCGTGGAAAAGCGGCCCTTGTCCAGATACGCAAGGATGTTTTCTCCGGAGGTAATCATGCTGTGCTCATAGCCCATGGTCTTTCTCCGTTCCTTGTCCCGCCAGAAAATCTCCGCGTCGGACCCGCCGTTGACTCCGTCCATGTTGTCCACGTTCCACGCAGACAGATCGGAATACGCCTCGGGGCTGCCCCCGGCGTGGACATACAGCGCGTCGTGACCCAAGGCCAGTTCGATGTAATAGGGGCGGCTGGAACGGACGCTGCCAAGCTCTCCCACCTGCGCCCCCTCCAGCGTCTGGTAAAGGGCCAGCATCCGGGTAATGCCGCCCTCGGCGGTAACCTCGTAAATAATGTCTGCCGAAGAGGGGCCCAACTGCGGCTGGGCCTCCTTGAGATTGTTCAGCATCACCGCCACAGGCCGCAGGGTTTCATACTCCGGTTCCATGGGAAGCCCCGTCAGAGGGTTTGTGCCGGAGGGGACATAGGGCGCCGGCTCTTCAAGCACCTCCGGCGCTTGGGCGGAGACGGCTGCGGACGACTCTGCCGGAGCGGGAGGTTCTTTTCCGCCGCAGGCGGAAAGGCTGATTACGGTCAGAGCCGCGCACAGGAGCGAAAAAAATCGTTTCAATAAACGTGCCGCCTTTCGTCAGCTTTTTCCTTATCATCCCACCACGGGGCCGCTCCGTCAAGTCATTTTGCGGGTTTGCTCTGTACAAATCGGTCTAAAGCAGCTATAATAGGTCGTAAGAAACAGCGCCTTAGCGGCGCAGGGAGGTGGCTCCATGGCCGGACACGGCTTTATTCACGATCATCTGGAGATTAAATTTCTGATTTTATACATCACCGCTCGAGTCATCGAGCCGGTGCCCTTCGATGCGGTGCTGGAACTGACACTATGCGACGACGCCATTGATTATTTTGACTTTTCCGACTGTCTTGCAGACCTTGTAAAGACAGAACACTTGACGCTTTCCGACGACGGTCTATACGCCATCACCGACAAGGGGCAGAGAAACAGCGAAATCTGCGAGTCCAACCTGCCCTATTCCGTCCGCCTGCGGTGCGACAGGAATCTGTCCGACTACAACCGCCGTCTGCGGCGTAAAAGTCAGGTACAGGCCTCCTCCGTGCAGCGGCCCAACGGAACCTGGACGGTGACTCTGTCCCTGTCCGACGATATGGGCAGCGTGATGGATATGGAGCTGATGATGGTGCGGGAAGACATGGCCAAGGCGGTTGAAAAACGCTTTCGCCAAAGCCCGGAGCGGCTGTACGGCCAGATTGTGGACTTACTTCTTTCCGATGGGCAGGATGAAAAAAGCGAGAAATAATTAAATAATCATAAAAGTGCTTGAGGAAGTTAATTTCTCAAGCACTTTCTTTTTTCCGCCTGTTGATAATTTTTTTCCAGAACGCGTACATTTTGAGGGGAAATAAACACGGGCAGGCGCGGTTATTCCGCGTCTGCCCTCTTTTATCAGCGGCTCAAAAATGCGAGATTCTTGTCCGTTACGAAATTCTGTACACTGTAACTCACAACGATGCCGTCCACCCCGTTTTCCCGGGCATACTCCGCCGGGGGCAGATGGTAATACCGGAGGTCCAGCAGGTGGACCTCCGCAAAGGTCTGAGACAGAAACGGGGCCATGGCGTCGGCATAGGAGTCCCGAATCAGCAGAATTTTGCGGTCCGTGGCGGCGTTTGGATTTTTGACGATGCACACCGGACGATTGCCCCCCAGAAACGAGGAATATTTATCCTTCTTCGCAAGATACGAGCGGTCATACAGCGGCAGGCTTTCCGTTTCCCTCTCCTGTGGGTCGGTCACTGTCACGCCCTCCTCCGGGACGTAATACTCCATGGTGTCCGGCGTCAGCCAGTGGACGCCGGAGGTGGAATACAAGGTTCCGTTAAAGTCGTGACTTACGGTTTCCGGTGTAAAGGAATCCAAGCTTACAGCCTCTTCACCCAAATCCTCACACAGGGCGACGTAACCGTAATACGCACCCAGACTGGTCCAGTGGTGGTCCGTGCGATAGTAGAGCTTCTCCCCAGCCTGGTCTTGAAGCGCGGAGAAATAATCCACCCCGGAAACGCCCGTTTCTTCCAGCGCCCTTTGGATAAACGCGCTCTGGTTTGGAACCGACGCACCGTCGGGCAGTCTGTTCCCCCAGATTTCCGACGCGGTGGGAATCAGCCCCAGATACACAGGGACCTCCGCCGCTTCCGCCAGCGCGGAAACATAGCCAAGATTTTTTTCCGCCTGTTCCCCCGGCTCGTCCCCCCGGTTAATCAAAGTATCCCCGCACAGGTATACGCCCCGAAACTCGGACTTTCCAAAAAGCTGCTCCGTCCGGGCCTTCAGGCCCGTCCAGCCGTCCCGCCTCGGAAACTGGTCTGCGATATAGTCCTCCGCGTCCGTCATAAATGTTCCGTCCGCAACGCTTGCTGCGGTGAGGTCCGGGCGCTTTGCCAGCGTCCGGTTCTCCGTCTCGGACCACGCCCGGTCCGGCAACGCCAGATGCAGCGCCCCAATGCCAACCAAAAATGCGCAGAAGAGGGCGGAGAGGAACATCCCGTATTTTTTCGTCATTCCCTCACCCCCTAAAAGCGGAAATACAAAAACGGATTATAGCTGTTGTCCACGAGATACGCCGTGCACACCGTCAGACCCGCCAGCATCAGCAAAGGCGCAGCAATTTGCCGTATCCGCTCCGGCAGCCGCGCCCACAGGCGCAGGCCCAGCGTGGTGGATGCAAGAGCCAGAATCACAAGGGTCAGGCCATAGCTTCTCAAAAGATACCCGTCTCCCGCGCTCCACAGTGTCCCGCCGCCGAAGCAAGTTTTCAGATACGCGGCGCACCGGCCCAAATCCTCAATGGCAAACAGGCCCCAGCCCACGGCGGCAATCATCAAAGTATAAATTCGCTGCACCGCTTCGGGCGCACGGCTGAGCGCGCCGCCCAGCACGTATTTCTCCAAAATCAGCCAAGCGGCAAAATACTCACCCCAGAGGAGGAAATTCCAGCTTGCACCGTGCCAGATGCCCGTCAGCGTCCACACAATCAGGATGTTTCTAAGGGTCTTCCACTCCCCGCCCCGGTTGCCGCCCAAGGGGATGTAGACATACTCCCGGAACCACCCGGTCAAAGACATGTGCCACCGCCGCCAGAACTCCGTGACGGATTTCGCAAGATACGGGTGGTCAAAATTCTCCGGAAAATTAAAGCCGAAAATATACCCAAGGCCAATGGCCATATCTGAATAGCCGGAAAAATCGAAATAAATTTGAAGAGAGAACGCCGCCAGCCCAAGCCAGCCCCCCGCCGCCGTCAGCGTCCCGGCGGACTGGGCCGCCAACTGCGTCTCCCACAGCGCGCCCACGGCATTTGCCAACAGCACCTTTTTCGCAAGGCCCACGGTAAACCGCAGCGCGCCCCGGGCAAACCCCTCCGCCGTGGTACGGCGGGCATTTAGCTCCAGCGCCACCTGCTTGTATTTCACGATGGGGCCCGCGATCAGTTGGGGGAACATGGTGACAAAGGTGCCAAACGCCACAACGTTTCTCTGCACCGGCGCGTCTTTACGATATACGTCAATGGTGTAACTCATGGTCTGGAACGTGTAGAAGGAGACGCCGATGGGCAGATGCACATTCAAATCCGGCAGGGCAAGGCCCGGAATCAGCGAGAGATTCGCGGCAATAAAATTATAGTACTTAAAAAAGCCCAAAATCAGCAGATTAAAAATTACGGACTGAGCCACAAACCATCGGGCTTTTTTGTCCTCGTTCCGGTATTTTTCCACCAGAAGCCCGTGAGTATAGTCGATGGCGGTAGACAAGAGCATAATGAGGACGTAAATTCCCTCTCCCCAGCCGTAAAACAGCAGGCTCACCGCCAACAGCACCAGATTCCGCCACTTCAATGGGACGGCAAAGTACAGCGCCAGCGAAACAGGGAGATAAAAGAACAAAAATACGGGACTGCTGAATACCAACGCGGCGCCTCCTTTCTATGGTGCAGGGAAAAAGCCGCGGCTTGGAAACCGCGGCCGGGCAGAGCCGCCGCTCAGGACGCGAACAGCGCGTTATAAGCTTCGGTCAGCTCCTTCTGGTTTTCCCCGGAGACGATGAGGGCGGCGTAGCTTCCGTTGACGGACACATGCGCGTTTTTCCACGTCTCAATAGTGCTGGGATACCACGCCCCGCCGTCCACCTGATCGTCCATCCGCTGCTGAAGGATGTCCTTGGCGGCCTGCGCGTCCTCCGGGGAATTGCACTCCATCAGCACCAGCTCCTCCGCCGTGGCGCTGATCATGACCGAGTGGGCAATAAACTGCTTTGTCTCAATGTCTTTAAGGCCCGGATAGTAGATGTCCAGCACGTCTTCAGGCGTCTCCATCATGTTCTCGTCGCTCCAGTCCAGCTTTTCGGACATGGAGTCGTAATAGGCGGTCAGGTCCGGGTGCTTGTCCCCGGTTTCGCCGCAGGCAGTCAGTCCCATCATCAGCACAAGCGCCGCCGAAATTAAAGATAACAGCTTTTTCATAGCAATGTAATGTTCCTTTCATTTTCCCGGTCGCAGCCGGAAGTCTCACTTTGTAAACGAATCAAATGGAAAAAATGTTCCCGTCATAATGCTGGATTTTCTTAGGCACACCCCTTATGGCGGATGGCGTTCGTCCTTGATTTTTTTGCTTTCCAGAGGTATGATAGCAGAAACGGCAGGCGATTTCAATGGATATTGCTGCAAAGGACGCATCTGCCCGTAATCACGAAAAACAGAACCCGACCAACCGCCTGCGCACCGATTTTTTAATCATAGGAAAGAGGAACTTTATGTACAGCTTCCGCAACGATTACAGCGAGGGCGCACACCCCGCAGTGCTGAAAGCCCTGACCGAGACAAACGAAGAACAAACCCGGGGCTACGGCCTGGACCCCCGCTGCACGTCGGCAGTGGAAACGATTCGCAGTTTGTGCGCCGCGCCGGAGGCTGATGTGCATTTCCTTGTGGGAGGCACGCAGGCAAATATGCTGGTGATTCACGCGCTGCTCCGCTCCTTCGAGGCAGTAATTGCGGCGGACAGCGGCCATGTCTCCACCCACGAGACGGGCGCGGTGGAGGTCACGGGGCATAAGGTCTGCACCGTCGCCTCCCCCGACGGGAAACTGACCCCGGCGCTTGTGCG
>NZ_DALZCH010000065.1:0-7289 GCF_031978065.1 Oscillibacter sp. | reverse complement strand
GGCAGGTGCTGGACGGACACGATGGCTCGGAGCAAATGGTTCACCCCAAACGGGTCTACATCTCCGATACGACGGAGGTTGGCACCGTCTACACAAGGGCGGGGCTTGCCGCCCTGCGGGATGTTTGCCGGGAGCGGGGACTGTACCTGTTTTTGGACGGCGCACGCCTTGGATCTGCCCTGACGGCAGAGGGCAGCGACCTTACGCTTTCCGATCTGGCGGCGCTTACCGACGTGTTTACCATCGGCGGAACGAAAAACGGCGCGCTGTTTGGCGAAGCCGTTGTCATCTCAAGAGGCTGCAAGGCAGCGGACTTCCGGGCCTATATGAAGCAGCGGGGGGCCATGCTGGCAAAGGGCCGCCTGCTGGGCCTTCAGTTCTCCGCCCTGCTGGAGGACGGACTGTATTTCAATCTGGCCCGCCATGCCAACGAGATGGCACAGCTTCTGCGCCGGGGCATCGAGGCGCTTGGCTACGGCTTTGCTTCCGACTCCCCCAGCAATCAGATTTTTCCCATTTTCCCCGATACGGTGGTGAACGGTCTGGAGCGGGGCTATGAGTTTGAGTACAACGGCCCCGCGGGGGACGGCCTGACCAGCATCCGTCTTGTGACCAGCTGGGCCACCCCCCGTGAAGCTGTAGATCGGTTTTTGCAGGATTTGGCCGCTCTATGAGTATATAAAACTCCCCCTGCCGATATGTGGCAGGGGGAGTTTCTTTCTTTAGGAGGCAAACCCGAAATATCGCATAATGCCGTTATAAATGCCCTGCGCGAACTGATACTGGTTATCCCGCAGCTTCTCCATGTCGGAGGGATTGGACACGTACGCCATCTCCACCAGAATAGAGGGCATATTGGTCTTGCGCAGAACATACAGAGACGGCCTCGCAATCACGCCGTTGCGTTTTGTGCCGACGGCTTCCACGATCCCGTCCAGCACAGCCTCTCCCAGCCAGTTGGACTGAGTGTAAAGCTGATAGATGTAGACCTCGGTGCCGTTAATTGCGGGGTTGGGGTTGGCGTTGACGTGGAGACTGATAAAATAATTGGCGGGCCACTCGTTGGCCATGCGCACCCGCTCCGCAAGACTGGTTGAGTTGTTGGTGCCAAGAACCGTGTCGGGCGTGGGCCGTGACAGGCGCGCTTCAAAGCGGGGATCGCTGTTCAGCATCTCCGCCAGATAAATGCCCACCTGATACGTAACGTCCTGCTCGTCAAGCCCGTACCAGGACGCGCCGGTATTGTGATAGCCTGTCGGGTTGTGCCCCTGGTCAATAAAGATCTTGATTGCCATGCTAACACTTCCTGTTCCATGATGAGGTAATATCCCTGTATCAGCATCATATTCACCGCCGGGGCCGGAAGTGCACAGCAGCGGGGCCAGACCTTACGCCCTCCCGCATCGTTAAACCGGCGAAAAAGCGGAGGGAGGCAAATCCGCAGGATTTGCCTCCCAGCCATACATATATACCGCCCGTTTCTCAAACGTGCTTTTGCACCGTCAATATTTTCCCGCGGTCATTTCAGTGCGGACGCCGGGAATTTCCCGAGCCTTGCTTTGAAGGGTTTCACCGGGCTCGCCTCCGCCGTCTTCGACGCTAAGTCCCTGCGCCGCGCCCTCCCATAGCCTGAATTTTTGGACCTCCTGACGCAGACTGACCGCCTGCGCGGACATCTCCTCGCTGGTGGCGGAGTTTTCCTCCGCCGTGGCAGCATTGGTCTGCACCACGGAGGAAATTTGGGAGAGTCCTTCCCTGATCTGCTCGATGGCTCCGGTCTGCTCCGAGATGGACCGTTCAATTCTTCCAAAGCTTTGCGTTGCCTCCCGGGCAGCCGCATCCACATCCTTGAGAATCTGTGCGGTCTGATTTGTCAGCTCCGTTCCCCGGGCAACCGTGGACACAGAATTTTCAATCAGCTCCGCCGTTTGCTTGGCGGCCTCGGCGGATTTTCCCGCAAGGGTCCGCACCTCGTCCGCCACCACCGCAAAGCCCTTGCCCGCATTACCAGCCCGGGCGGCCTCAATGGCGGCGTTCAGCGCCAGAATATTGGTCTGGAACGCGATATCCTCGATGACCTTGGTGATGCTCGCAATCTGGCTGGACGCGGAGGCCACCCCGGCCATGGCCTCTGTGAGTTGCTCCATGTGCCGGTTTCCGGCGGTGACGCCTTCGTCGGACTTGCGGATGGACTTTGCTGCAGAATCCACCATGTCCAGATTTCCCCGGGCCTGATCCGATAGATGCTCCACCGTGGCGCCCAACTCCTCCACGGCGGCGGCCTGCTCTGTGGAGCCGCTGGCCAGCGCCTGCGCACCAGCGGAAACCTGTTCAGAACCGGTGGATACCTGCTCCGCCGCAAGACCTATGTTGCTGAGCGTATCACTCAGCTTGTCCCGCATCTTCCGGATGTTGTCCAGCATGGGACGGTAGTCGCCCACGTAGCTGTCCTCCGCCTGAGAGTCCATTGCAAAATTGCCGTCGGCAAATGCCTCCAGCTCCCGGGAAAGATCGCTGATAATCGCCTTCAGCGTGTCGGACATTTTGCGGGAAGATTCGGCCAGCACGCCGATTTCATCTCTGGAATCCACGACGATATAAACGTCAAGATTTCCCTCGGACAGCCTTTCCGTGGCTTCCACCACCAACCCGATGCGCCGGGACAAATTCCGGGCAATCAAAATCCCGATGAGCACCGCCAGCACCACGCCGATTGCGACGGTCACGGTCAAGACAACCTCGGTAACCCTCACCTGCCGGTCCATTGTCTCAACCTGCTTCACAATATACGCGTTATTATAGTCGATGGCGGCGGTGATGCTCTCTTCAACTGCCTCTCGAGATGTGCTAACCTCATTTGTCAAGACGGAATAGCCTTCCACCCAGTTATCCGGCTTCATTCCGGGTCCGTTTACAAATTCATCCCGTATTTTCTGAAACGCCTGAAGCCTTGACTCCATTTCGGCAATCAGCGCCAGCTCTTTTTCAACCTCTGAGGCATCATACTTGACCAGCATCGCCTTGTAATCCGCAAGCGCCTCTTCAATTATACTGTCGATATCAGAAAGCTCGGCCCGGACTTTCTGTTTTTCCTGCTGCGTTTCCGCCAGCAGAAGCTTATAAAGGTCGCCCCGGATTTTTTGGTTGCCAGAGCTGATTTTCTCAAGGCATTCCAGTGCGGCTGTTGAATCCTGATAAGCGATTTTGTAAGACGCTCCTACACTCTCCAGATTAAAAATCCCAATCGCACCGATGATGCCCGCAATCAGTGCCACAATTAAAAATCCACCTGTGACCTTTGTTGCAATTTTTAAATTTTTATACCATTTACCCATATATTTTTCCCCTTTATCTTTTTTTAAGTTGTTTCCGTTAATTCATTACGCCGCAACGGCGCGTTGTCTTTTGTTAACTCGCCTCTTTTCTTTTTGGATGTGTGCTTCCTTAATTTTGGAATGTATGCATTCCAATTTTATCATATGCAATACGATAAAATCAACAAAAGTATTTAAAGGATTTTTAAATACTTCCGGAAGGGGGCTTATATGTCGGAGAAACTCAAACAGGACATTTCCATGGGAACCAATTTAAAGCGGCTTCGAAAACACGCACGCCTCTCTCAGGAGCAGGTCGCCGCAAGCCTTGAGCTGATGGGTTTATCCATCAGCCGGGAGGTTCTTTCGCAAATGGAGCGGGGCCGCTACAATATCAGAGTGAGTGTCCTGCTTGCCCTGAAGGAGCTTTATCATGTGGAAAGCTTTGATGAATTTTTTCAGGATCTGCACCTGAAATAGCCCCACTTTGCCGCCGTTCCTCACCGGTGTTCCTGCGGGTGCCGGGATATGAGCAAAGCCGTCCGCTGTATGCGTTCATACAGCGGACGGCCTTATTTTTCGGCAGCGGGTCTGTCAGGGCGTTTGAAAGCGCCTTGGCCCCCCGTGGCATTGGGTCCCCGGCGTGAACCGGGGCTTCGTTAATCTTCGATGTTGAATGCGTGCCGCGTTCTGGCTTCTTACTGCCGGACTGCGGCAAATACATGCTGTTTCACGTAACGGACTGTGCCGCCGTTCGGCCCAGCTTCCATCCGATGGACTGCTGGCGCATGCCGATGAAGTCGGCGTAACGTCCGCCCTGCTCCATCAGCTCACTGTGGGTTCCCTTCTGGGCAATGCGCCCGTTTTCTATCACCACAATCTGGTCCGCGTTCCGAACGGTTTTCAGCCGGTGGGCAATCATGATAACGGTTTTGGACTTTGTAAGCTCCGCAATCGCCTGCTGAAGCAGCCACTCGTTTTCCGGGTCTACGTTGGCAGTGGCTTCATCCAGAATAATGATGGGACTGTCCTTGATGATCGCACGGGCAATGGAGATGCGCTGCTTTTCCCCGCCGGAAATGCTGGCTCCTCCCTCTCCGATCACCGTGTCATAGCCGTGGGGCAGCGCCATAATAAAGTCGTCGCAGCAGGCACGGCGCGCCGCGGCGCGCACCTCTCCCAGCGTAGCGTTGGGCTTTCCGAAGCGGATGTTGTTGGCAATGGTGTCGTTAAACAAGTACACATTCTGGAATACCATGCCGTAGTTTCGCAGCAGGCTGTCCAGCGTGTATTCCCGTACATCGCGGCCCCCCAGCGTGATTCTGCCCTCATTTACATCCCAGAAGCGGATGATGAGGTTGCACAGGGTCGTCTTTCCTCCGCCGGAGCCGCCCACAATGGCCAGCGTGGAGCCCTGAGGAATATCAATGCTCACACCGTCGATAATTTTCCGCTTGTCATAGGAAAAGCCCACACCTTCCACCGTGATATCGGTATTTTCGGGAGAAATGTCTGCCCCGTCTTCATCCATCACCGGCATATCCAGCGTGGCGTTAATGTTGTCGATGGCCAGCGCCGCCGTGCGCATGAGGGCGGACATATTTCCGCCGGTTGCCAGCTCGTTATAGACCATGGCCGATGCAATACACATCATCAGCGCATTTTGCAAAGACATGGAGCCATCCAGATAAAACGCGATGGAGCATCCAACGATGGCAAGCCCCGCAAGCTTTGCGACAATGCCCTGCAACGACATCAGCGGAATAAAGGCCCGCTCCATACGGTAGGAGACGGTGTTTTCCTCGTCGATGGCGTCGGACACCTTTTTATTGGCGTTGCCGCTCAGGTTATAGGACTTGATCACCGCAATGCCCCGCACATACTCGAGAACAGCCTCCACGGCCCCCTCCACGGATTTCAGCTTGCGTCCGCTCATCACCTCGCCCGCCTTGTGCATCCGGCTGTTCACAAGAAGGAACAGCAAAAAGCCCGCCAGTGTCACAAGCCCGATGCGCCAGTCGAATGCAAACAGCATGAGCGTGATCGCCGTCGTGGTCATCAATCCCTGCACGGACAAAACCATACATCGGGTCAACGTCTCCTGAAGGCTTTCGCAGGTATTGGTGGCGACGTTTGTAATCTGGCCCAGATTGCGCTGATTAAAAAAGCCCATGGGCGCGTAGCGCAGCCGTTCGGCAAGCCGGATGCGCGCGCCCGCCGCCGTGGTGTAGCCCGCCCGGGTCTCCAGTTGGATGGAAAAGCAGTTGCAGAAATACGCGCCTAGCATCCCCGCCAGCACGATGCCCATGGAAACCCACGCGGTTTTTTTGCTGGCGCTGCCGTCCAGAATCGCACCCAGCGCATAGGATGCCGCCAGCAGGGAAAACGCATTGAAAAAACTCTGGAAAAAGCCAAACACTAGTGCTGCCATCATTTTTTTGCGCTGATCCCCCGAAAAGTCAAGAAATTTTTTAATGTAGCCAAACATTACCGCACCTCCAAGGCGTCTTTTGCGCCGATATGAGTCTCCCACAGCCGACGGTACAGGCCGCAGTCCTCCAGCAGCGTCTCATGGGTGCCCGCCGCTTCAATTTTGCCTCCGTTCACCACGATAATCTGGTCGGAGTCCGTGATGGTGGACAGGCGGTGAGCCACCACGATCAGGGTCTTGCCCTCTACCAGCTTTGCCACCGCACTTTGAATCACCGCCTCGTTTTCAGGATCGGTATAGGCGGTGGCCTCGTCCAGAATCACGATTGGCGCGTCCTTCAGCATGGCCCGTGCAATGGCCAGTCGCTGCCGCTCTCCGCCCGAGAGATGTCCCCCCGCGCTGCCCGCCACGGTGTCATACCCGTTTTCAAGCTGCATGATGAAGTCGTGGCAGCCTGCGGCGCGGGCGCAGTTCTCTATCTCGGCGTCCGTGGCTCCGAGGCGGCCCTTGCGGATATTCTCGCGCACTGTTTCGTTAAACAGGAAGTTGTCCTGGGAGACATAGGCAATCATGGCATTGAGCTGCTTCAGGGGAATTTCCCGGATGTCCTTGCCACCGATGGAAATGCTGCCGTAGGTGACGTCCCACATGGAGGCAATCAGACGGGCAATGGTGCTTTTTCCGCTGCCGGAGGGGCCAACCAGCGCGTTCACCGTGCCCTCCCTGAAGGCGAAGTCCACTCCGTGGAGCACCTCCACATCCCGATAAGCAAAGCGCACGCCCTTCCCCTCGATATCAAACCGGCTGAGCGCCGCCGCCTTTTCCGGGCGCATCAGCTCCTCTTCCTCCAAAATCTCGTTAATCTCCCCCACAATGGTGCTGATTTTCCCAAGGTCGTCCGAATAACTCATGGCGCCGATGAGGGGCGTCATCATGCCGAAGCTGAGCACCACAATCATCACAATCTCGTTCACCGCCAGCGTCCCCTGCAAATAATACAGCACACAGGCAGGCAGAACGCTCACCAGCACCGAGGGGATAATCACCATGGCGGCGGAGAAAAAGACCTGGGTATCCTTCATCCAGTCAATGGCAGAGTGGGCGGAATCATGAACCGCGTCGGTAAACTTCTGATAGGTTTTGGCGGTCTGACTGAAGGTTTTAATGACCTCAATTCCGTTGATGTACTCCACGGCAACGGCGTTGAGATGCTTGCCGGAGTTGACATACCGGCTGAATTTCCCCTGATAGCCCGCCATCATCCCCGTCATGGCCAAAAGGCCCAGCGGCAGCGTGGCAAGGGACCAAAGCCCCACCCGCCAGTCCAGAATGAGAATGTAGACCAGAATCACCACCGGTGCCAGAAGCTTGCTGGTCATCTCGGGCACCAGATGGGCAAGCGTTGGCTCGATACTGTCCACCCGCTCGACAATCAGGTTCTTCGTCTCGCCGCTAGGGCGGTCCATCACCCGGCCCATGGAAATGCGCGCAAGTTTTTCGCACATCCGCTTGCGCACGTCCGAAATGACGGTAAAGGTGGCCTT
>NZ_DALZCH010000064.1:0-18964 GCF_031978065.1 Oscillibacter sp. | reverse complement strand
CCTTCGTCACATCCCAGCCGCCGTCTTTTTTTGTCAGGGAAAGGGTTAGCTTGGAGACGTACTGCCCGTTGGAGCCCGGCTCCAGCACAGGGATGCCGTTGATAGTCTCGTCCACCACGGAATGGGCGTGGCCGATGAACAGGGCGTCGATCCGGTCGCCATAAGTCTCGGCAACCTCGCGGACGCCCTCAGTGCCGTATTCGCCGTCCAGTCCGTAGTGCACTGAGCCGATGATCACGTCGGCCTTCCCCTCCAGCTCGTTGAGAATTTTACCCGTTTCCTCCATGGGGGTGGTGAAGGTCATATTGTCATAGTGGGTGGGGTCGGACTTTTCCCAGATGGGAATATGAGGCGCGTCAATGCCGAACACCGCCACCTTCACGCCGTCAACATCGAAGATGTGATAGGCGTCCAGCCAGCGGGCGCCGTCCTTGCGGTAGATATTGCCCGCCAGAGTGATGCCCTGAAACTCCTGAATCTCCTTGGTCAGGTATTTGAACTCAAAGTTAAACTCATGGTTGCCCAGAGTCCACGCGTCGTAGTCCAAATAGTTCAGCGCGTCGATCATGGGGTGTGGCGTATCGCTTCTGAACTCCTGAATGTAGTTGGCTTGGGTGGAATCGCCGGTGTCAATGAGAAGCAGCTTGGGGTCGACCTTTCGTTCCGCCGCGATGATGGCCGCCGCGTGGGCCATGCTGGTTTTGTTCTCCTTGTTGGACGCGTAGTCGAAGGGATTGATCATGCCGTGCAGATCGCTGGTCTGGAGAATGGTAAGGGTTCGGGTATCCTCCGCCGCCAGAGCGGGGACAGCCAAACTCACTGCCATCACCAGAGCCAGAAGCAGCGCCGATAACTTTTTCCGTTTCATTCCTCAGCCTCCTCAAAATGTTTTCAATGGGGATAATTTTATTATAGTGCCGAGGTAATTTTTTTACAACAGCTTTTCCAAAATTAGGGTAAAATGTTTTTTAATAAAAACAGCGCACCCACCGTCCCATGAGACGGCGAGTGCGCAACGTGATCCTGCAAAAAGATTTTCAGTGTGCTTTATCAGCTTCAAGCCGGGCCAAAAGCTCCCGGCAGGCGGTGGCATAAGCCTCCTCCTCCATCCGGTAAATGGGGAGCTCGGGCAGCTCTTCGCCCCTTCGGTCATAAATGGCGGAAATCACATGGCGCAGAAGGGGCGGATTTTTCACCAGAAGGGGACCTGTCAGCTCGGAGGCAAACACGTTGTTTTTCCGAAAGCCCTCCGGCCCCTGCTCCTTCTCGTTGCCATAGCCAAGAGACAGCTTTGTCACAAGGGGCGTGACGATGCCGCTTACCAGCGTGCAGGAGTTCATAAAGCCCACCACGGGTTCCTCATACAGGTCCGTGCGTCCGTATACGTCCCCCACAAACCGCTTCTTCCCCTGCTGGCTGCTGAAGGCCCCCACCCGGAGGCCCATATAGTATTTTCCTGCCGCATCCGTGACGGACTGGCCCAGCATTTGCATGGCCGTTCCGCAAAAAAGCATGGCCACGCCGTCGTCCACGGCGGCGCGAAGTTCTTTACCAAAGCGGGCCAAATCCTCAATGGCGGCTTTTTGGCTGCGTTCTGTTCCCGCGCCCACGAACACAAAGTCCGCACCAGAAAAGTCCATCGCGTCGCCGGGGCGGAGTGTTTCCACCGTGACGGTGTTGCCCATATCCTCCAAGTGGCGGCGCAGAATCGCAAGGTTTCCCCAGCTCCCGTACAGGTTCATCAGGTCGGGATAGATGTGCAAAAACCGAAGCTCCATCACACAGCCTCCTTTTCCACATGGGCCAGAAGCTTATCCCGGTCGGAGAAGCAGGTGAGAACGTACACGTCCTCCGCCCCGTTGTTTTTCAGGGCTTCACAGGCCTCGGCAATGTCGGGGTGCAGCTCAATTTTCTCTCCCGGCACGTCCGTAAAGGACAGGCGCACCGCAAGGTCGGACGCATACTGCCCGGATAGAACCACCCGCTGCACCTGCTCACAGTTCAAAAGGTCAAAGTCAATGTCCCACAGCCAGCTTGTCTCGCTGGTGTAGTATTTGCGGCTCACCGCGTCCACAATCACCAGCACCGTGCAGGGGTCCTCCGTGGCTTTTACATAGCGCAGATTTGTGTCGTAGGCGATGGAATTTTCATGTTTGCTGGTGAGCAGCATTCCGTGGTGCGCACCCAGCAAAAAACGGACCATCCGCCCATTTTTCAGGATATAATTGTCAATGGTCTTTGCAAGTTCCGCCACCGGCACGCCGCACTCATGGCACACGGCGCAGGCCGCCAGAATATTATAGACGTTGTAAATGCTGCGGAAAGCCAGATGAACGGTCATCGCGTCGCCGATACGCAGGATCCCCTCATCCAAATCCAACTCTGTGGCGGCATAGTCGATTTCAAAGGGCCGGGCAAACTCGCACTCATTGCAGAAATAGCTGCCGATGTGGTTGAAATGGTAGTAGCGATACTCCATAGGGGACTTGCACACCGGGCAATAGGCCCCGTCGTGGTAAACCCCGGAGGGTTCTTCCGTGGAAATGGAGCAGCGCTCCAGCCCAAACCATTTCACGTTGTCCCGGTTCACGCCGAAGCAGGCGGAAAGAGGATCGTCGGCGTTGAGAATCAGCCGCGTCTCGGGGAACATGGCGGGCGAAAGCGCGTCAAACACCCACTCGGGGTGGCCGTTCCGGGTCAACTGGTCCCGGTACAGGTTCGTGACCACGAAATGGGTGGGGTGGAAAAATTGGAAGCTGTGGACGGCGTACCGCTCGTCTGATTCGATCAGCAGCACGTCGGCCTTCATCACGCCGCCAAGGGTGCAGTGAGTCAGCACCGTGGTGGTGACGCCTTCAATCTGGTTGGAGCCTTCCTCGTTATACACCACGGTTTTTCCCGACGCTCGCAAAATGGCTGCAATCATCTCCACGGTGGAGGTCTTGCCGTTGGAGCCGGTGACGGCAATCACCAGCGGGGGCAACGTCACCTGACGCAGAATGTCCGGGCAGATCCGCAGCGCGTACTTGCCGGGCAGGGAGCTGCCGCGCCCCACCAGCTTTCCCACAAAGCGGCCCGCCTTGCATATCAGGATGGCAAGAAGCTTTTTCATGGATCAGAGATCTCCTCCTTCTCCGAAAAATCGCGGAACTCCGCGATGGCCCGGACGGGCGCGCCGTCCGCATCCATAAATTTCATCGGCAGGGCAAAAAACATCATGTCCTTCCGGCCCACCACCTTTTTCAGGCACAGGCTTTCCACAATCACCAGTCCGCCGCCAAGCAGCACCTTGTGAACCGGGCGGCACGGGGTAGCCAGCGTGTCCACGCTCAGCGCGTCGGTCCCCACGCCCTTTAAGCCGCAGGAGACGAGATACTGGGCCGCCTCCTTGTCCGGGACGGGAAAGGTGTCTTCAAAATAGGCGTCGGTCCCCCACTTTTTCTCCCACCCGGTGTAAAACAGGACAAAGTCGGTGGACAGCACCGCGCCGTTGAGGCTGCGCAGAAACTCCGCTGTGATGACCTCGCCGGGGGCAAGGGCGGACACGTCCACCACCGCCGCCCGCCCGCAGAACTGAGATACGGGCAGCACGTCTAGCGTGGACCCGTGGGACAGGATGTGGGAGGGCGCGTCCATATGCGTGCCGGTATGAGAGGCAAATTGAAGCAGCGTCTCCCGATAGCCGTTCCGGGTCAGATTTCCGGTGGACTGGAACACGGGCTGAGAAGTGCCGGGATAAACCGGCATGTCTTCGCGGATGGTGTGCGTCAGGTCGAGAATCATAGTATAACTTCCTTTTCCCGAAAGTAAACCGCGCGCCGTCTTCCAGAGCGCGCATTTTTCAGATGACTTGTCCGGGCTGAATGGGGGCAAAGTCAGCGGCTGAGATAAACCATTAAAACGGCGATGTCCGCCGGAGATACGCCGGAAATCCGGGATGCCTGTCCCATGTCGGCGGGGCGGAGGTCGGTCAGCTTCTCCCGGGCCTCCAAACGAAGCCCCCCAATGGAGGCGTAATCCAAATCACGGGGAAGGGCCTTGCCCTCCATGCGGCGGAAATCCTCCACCTGCTTTTCCTGTCGGCGGATGTAGCCTTCGTACTTCACGTTCAGTTCCACCTGCTCCGCTTCGGCAAGGGTCAGGGCGGGGCGGCCGGGGTCGAAGGGGGACAGTTCTTCATAGTGAACGCCGGGGCGGCGAAGCAGGTCGATCAGGCGGCAGCCGTCGGTGATGTCCGCCGTCTCCTTCCCTGCAAGAAACGCGGACAAAGCCGCCGAGGGGCCTGTGCCCGTATGGGTCAGGCGGCGAATCTCCGCGTCCACCCGTGCGTATTTTTCCTCCACCGCCCGTAAGCGGTCGTCAGAGATCAGGCCGATGCGGTGGCCGATGGGGGTCAGCCGCCGGTCGGCGTTGTCCTCCCGCAGAAGCAGGCGGTATTCGCTGCGGGAGGTCATCATGCGGTAAGGCTCTTCGGTTCCCTTGGTCACAAGGTCGTCAATCAGCGTTCCGATGTAGGATTCCGACCGGGAGAGGACCACGGGGGGCCTTTCCAGCAATTTCATGGCGGCGTTGACTCCCGCCATAAAGCCCTGCACCGCCGCTTCCTCGTAACCCGAGGAGCCGTTAAACTGCCCCGCGCCGAACAGGCCCGGAATCTTTTTGGATTCCAGTGTTGCATACAGGGCCAAAGGGTCCACGCAGTCGTACTCAATGGCATAGGCCGGGCGGGTCATTTCCGCGTGTCCAAGGCCCGGAACGCTGTGGAGCATTTCAAGCTGAATCTCCTCCGGCATGGAGGAGGAGAAGCCCTGCACATACAGCTCCTCCGTGTTCAGTCCCATTGGCTCCACAAACAACTGGTGGCGTTTTTTGTCGGGAAAGCGGACCACCTTCGTCTCGAAGGAGGGGCAGTATCGGGGACCGACCCCCTCGATGACTCCTGCGTAAATGGGAGAGCGGTCCAGATGGTCCAGAGCAATCTGCTTTGTTTCCTCCGTGGTCCAGGTCAGCCAGCAGACCGCCCGGTTTACTGGCGGCGTTTCGGTGGTAAATGAAAAGGGCGGGGGCGACTCGTCCCCCACCTGCAACTCCATCTCGTCAAAGTCCACGCTGCGGGCGTTGACGCGGGGCGGCGTGCCGGTTTTAAACCGACGCAGGGGCAAGCCGAGCTTTACAAGAGAGTCCGTCAGGCGGTTCGCGGCGTGCATCCCGTCGGGGCCGGAGGCCTCCACGCACTCGCCGATCAGCGTCCGTCCATTTAAATAGGTGCCGGAGGCAATAATCACCGCCCGGACCGAAAACACCGCTCCGGTAGAAAGCACCACCTCGCTCACCGCGCCGTCCCGGGTGCGGATTTCCACTGCCTCGCCTTGACGAACGGTGAGGTTTTCCTGCCGTTCCAGTGTGTGCTTCATCCGCTCCTGATATTTCCGCCGGTCCGCCTGCGCCCGGAGGGACCAGACCGCAGGGCCTTTTCCCCGGTTTAAAAGGCGGTATTGAATGCAGCATTCGTCCGCGGCCCTTGCCATTTCGCCGCCTAGCGCGTCCAGCTCCCGGACAAGATGGCCCTTGCCGGTGCCGCCGATGGCGGGGTTGCAGGGCATGTTGCCCACCGCGTCCAAATTGATGGTGAACACCACGGTGCGCAGGCCCAGCCGAGCGGCCGCCAGCGCCGCCTCAATCCCCGCGTGTCCCGCGCCAATCACTGCGATATCAAATTGTCCGGCATGAAATTCTCTCATGGTCAATCCTCAAAAAGTCCCGTTCAGGGACTGAAATCATAGCTCCCGCCGCAGCGTCAAAACTGCCACCTCCGGCCGGTTAAACAGCCGCGCGGAGGGAAAAATGTTGCCAAGACCCCGGGACACAAAAAGCCTTGCGCCCTCCACCGTGTAAAATCCGGAGGTGTAGGACGGGAAAAGACCCTGATGAGGGTCCACCAGCCCGTCAGTAAAAGGAAGGCGGACAAGGCCGCCGTGTGCGTGGCCCGCTAAAGTCAGGTCATAGCCCAGCCGGTAATACTCCGTGGCAAAGCGGTTGTTCCGATGGGCCAGCAGTAGGCGAAAGTCGTTTTCGCCATAGACTTCCAGCAGTTCCCGCGTCACTTCCTCGGGCGTTTTCTGGTCGGCGTAAGCATTTGGGTCATCCACGCCGGAGAGAAGAATCCGCTCTCCGTCCCGCTCAATGGGGACGGTTTGATTTCTAAGGCAGGTCACGCCCGCGCTCTCCAGCGCGGCGCAGACATCTTCCGCCTGCCGTAAGGCCCACTCGTGGTTTCCCGTCACATAATAGGTGGGAGCCAGAGCCGACAGTGCCCCACCGATGGCGGCGGCGTATTGAAGAGGCCCCTTCGTGTTCTCGTCCACCAGATCGCCGGTAACGGCAATCAAGTCCGGTGACTGAGCCGCCACCGCGTCCAGCAGACGCTTGTTTCCCTCTCCAAATTCCTTCCCGTGAAGGTCTGAAAGCTGAACAACCACAAGCCCGTCAAACCCGGCGGGCAGGCGGGCGGAGGAAAACTCCGCCCGGGTAACCTCCAGCGCGTTGTTGTCCCAAATTACAAAACCGGCCAATGCCAGAAAAATCAGCGCCGACTCCGCAATGCGGCGGCGCACGGTAGCTTTTTTCATCAGCAGCGTCCCTCAAACCGTTCTTCGCGCCGCTTTGGCGGCACGGTCCGGGCCGCCGAAAAATACGGCGGCGGTTTACGGCGAATGCAAGCGGTCCTTGCCACCTTGCGTATGGTGATTATAACATAAATTTATGACCTCTGACGAGATGAAAATTCAACAAAGAACCAAAAATTATTCGCCTTTTCAGAGGGGCGTCTCGTGAGATATGACAAAACCAAGGGATGTCTGACAGCGTTTTGGGTGTAAAATGGAGTTTACCCTAAAATGTTAAAAGAGCTGAATTGTAAAATGCGTATAAATAAATGTTAAGTTTTTGTAACAAGTATCAAAAAGCACTTGCGTTTTAAAAAAAAGTAGCTATAATAAAAATTACAAAAGAACAGAGAGGAGGCGCATACAATGATGCAGAACGACAAGTTCACAGCGTTTGATCTGGACGACCTGATTTATGGCACTGCCACACAGGTACCCAGCGATCGCTAAAGCAGCAACGGAGCCGCGCTTGTAAAAGCGTGGGTTTTTTCTATTTTGGGAAGAAATTGGACCTGAACCGGAGGCGGACGCGCCCCGGCAGGCCGCTGCCGCCAACACGCAAAACGAAATAGGATGGATTTGACGCCGCGAGGGAGAGCCTCGGCGGCGTTTTTTGGCGCTTTGGGAGTAAAACGAGTCGTGGCGGGCAAAAATGGACTTGTATCCCCACTAAAGTAAAAAATAGATTGATTTTTGGCGAAAAATTGGAAAAATCAGTGGATTTTTCCCCATGGATGTGATACATTTAAACTACAAAGGGAAATTTTGGCGGACCCTCCGCCAAACCCGCGGAAGGGAGAGGAACGCCTGTATGAACGCAAGGAAATATGCTGCGCTGTTTTTGTCCGCCGCGCTCCTGACCGGCTGTGGTGATTTGGCGGGGGTGGCGGTTTTCCCTGCCGTTTCAGGAGGAGAACCGGCGGAGGCTGTGGCTGCTTCGCCGCAGGAGGACGGCGTCGGGCCTTCGGAAATGATAAACGCGGCGGAAACCACGGGCAGCGCTCCGGAGCTGACGGAGGATGAGGTCCTTGCCGCCTATGACCGGGCTGTGGCCGCGTATGAGTGGTTTGAGCTGAATCCCCTGCCCTGCGTGGGGCCGGTGCAGCAAGAAAACGGGGTTAAATACCAGCGGGTGGACTACGTCGGGCTATACACGCTGAACGATTTGGAGACCTATCTGGAAAGCCTTTTTTCAGAGGATGTGATTGCCCGCCTTCTGGACCGGGAAACGCCTGCTCCCCGTTATCGGGATATTGACGGTGCACTGTACGCCCGCCCTGACGGCCGCCCGGCGGACACCGGAAAGGGCGCCGCCACCGCCGCCGTGGAGCGGGAGGAGGATGGGTCTTACCTGATCAATGTGACGGTGGACTTGTTGGACAGAGATCAGGCCACGGTCACAGGTGCGGAATATTATGCGTTCCACTATCGGGAGTTGAACGGCCGCTGGGTATTGGCGGAATTTGATCTGGTATATTAAGCTTCTCCCCGGCGCGGCCTCTGCGGGATATAAAAAAAAACAATGAGAGACGGGCTCAGAGAGAGCTTGTCTCTCTACATTTTTGGGTGCAAAGCCGAATATTGATAAAAAAGCAGGGAAGATTTCGTGCAAAAGGATAGATAATACTATCTTGTAAAAAATTTTCCGTATGTTAAAATAAATGCGACGTAAAAAATAGCTAACAAATTACGGCATGAAGAGGAGTGGAGAAAACCTATGGAAAACATGTTCTGGATCGGCTTTGTCGGCTTTGCGCTTGCACTTAGCTTTGCCTGGGTGCAAAAGAAGAAGGTCATGAGCTACTCCGAGGGAACGGAGAAAATGCAGAAAATCGCGGCTGCTATCCGGGAAGGCGCCAACGCCTATTTGAAGCACCAGTATGCCACCGTGGCAAAGGTCTTTGCCGTGGTGTTTGTCGTTTTGCTGGTGATGGCCTTCGCCTCCGGCGGAGAGATGCTCTCGAAGTTCACGCCGTTTGCTTTCCTCACCGGCGGCATCTGGTCTATGCTGGCGGGCTTTATCGGCATGAAAATTGCCACCAACGCCAACGCCCGCACGGCACAGGCCGCATCCGAGAGCCTGAATAAGGGCTTGCGGGTGGCGTTCTCTTCTGGCTCGGTCATGGGCTTCACTGTCGTGGGCCTTGGCATGCTGGATATCTCCACGTGGTACTTTTTGCTGCACGGCCTGTTCGGCATCACCGATGCGGGCCAGCTTGCCAACATCATGGTGATGAATGGCATGGGCGCTTCTTTCATGGCTTTGTTTGCCCGCGTGGGTGGCGGAATCTACACCAAGGCGGCCGACGTGGGCGCGGACCTGGTGGGTAAGGTTGAGGCCGGTATCCCCGAGGACGACCCCCGCAACCCCGCCACCATCGCCGACAACGTGGGCGACAACGTGGGCGACGTGGCTGGTATGGGCGCAGACCTGTACGAGAGCTATGTCGGCTCCATTCTGGCGTCCTTTGCCCTGTCCGCCGTGGCCGGATATGGCTATGCGGGCATGCTGTTGCCCATGCTGATCGCGGTGTGCGGCATCGTGTGTTCCATTATCGGTTCCTTTTTCGTCAAGACGAAGGAGGACGCCACTCAGATGTCCCTCCTGCGTTCTCTGCGCACCGGTACATATCTTGCCGCTGTGCTCTCCGCCGTGCTGGCCGCGCCGCTGACGCTTTACACCGTGGGCAACTGGGGCGTGTATGTGGCTATTCTCTGCGGGTTGGTGGGCGGCTGTGCCATCGGCTATTTTACGGAATACTATACCTCCGACACCTATAAGCCCACCCAGAAGCTGGCGGCTTCCTCCGAAACCGGCTCCGCCACCGTCATCATCGGCGGTCTTTCTCTGGGCATGCGCTCCACAGCGGCCTCCATTCTCATCGTGGCTGCTGCGGTGGTCATCAGCTTCTTTGCCGCCGGCAGCGGCGACTTTGCAAAGGGCCTGTACGGCATCGGCATCGCTGCGGTGGGCATGCTGTCCACGCTGGGCATCACTTTGGCGCCGGATGCTTACGGCCCCGTGGCCGACAACGCAGGCGGCATCGCCGAGATGGCGGGCCTGCCCGAAGAGGTCCGGGAGCGGACCGACGCGCTGGATTCTCTGGGCAACACCACCGCCGCCACCGGCAAGGGCTTTGCCATCGGCTCCGCCTCTCTCACCGCGCTGGCTTTGTTGGTGTCCTATGTGAACATCGTGGAGCAAAAGGGCTTTGTCATGGACCTGTCCATCACCAGCCCCACGGTGCTGGTGGGCCTGTTTATCGGCGCGATGCTGACCTTTGTGTTCTCCGCGTTCACCATGAGCGCCGTACAGACTGCCGCACAGTCCATCGTGATGGAGGTTCGCCGCCAGTTCCGGGAGATTGCCGGAATCATGGAGGGAAAATGCGACCCGGATTACGCCTCCTGCGTAAGCCTTTGCACCAAGGGCGCCCTGCGGGAAATGGTGGCCCCGGCTCTGCTCGCCATTATTGTTCCCATTCTGACCGGCCTGATTCTGGGGCCTGAGGGCGTCGTAGGCCTGCTTGGCGGCGTGTCCGTCACAGGGTTTGCCATGGCAGTGTTCATGTCTAATGCCGGTGGCGCATGGGACAACGCCAAGAAGTACATCGAGTCCGGCCACCACGGCGGAAAGGGCTCCGACTGCCACAAGGCTGCCGTTGTGGGCGACACCGTGGGCGATCCCTTCAAGGATACCTCCGGACCGTCCCTGAACATCCTTATCAAGCTTTGCTCCACCGTATCCATCGTGTTCTCCGGTCTGATTATCGGGTTCAACCTGATGGGGATGCTGTAAGCCTTTAAATTAACAAAGCCCCGCCGAGGCATGGCCCCGGCGGGGCTTTTTGTGTGCCTAAACCGCTTTTTTTGCGGCCTGTCCGTTTTTCTCGGGCAAGGGACAGGAACTATGCGGAGGAAGTGAACTTTTAAGGAGTCGAAGCTTCACGATTGGGGCTTTGTGCCTTTTTTTCCGTCGGACTTGCCCCGGCGGGAAAAAAAGCGTATGATAAAGAATGGCCCCTCCAAGGGGCCTCTTTAAGCGTTTTGAGGTGAGACTATGAAATCAGGAATTGTGATGGAGGGCGGCGCGCTGCGCACCGTTTTTTCCACCGGCGTGTGCGACGCGCTGCTGGATGCGGGGTTGATGCCCGACTATTTCATCGGCGTGTCCGCCGGGGCGGCCTACGGGGTGAGTTATCTCTCGCGGCAGAAATGGAGAAATTTGAATATTCTCTGTCACTACGCCAATGATAAACGGTATATGGGTGTGAAAAACCTGCTCAATCCCAGCAATCGGTGCTATTTTGGTCTGAGATTTTCTTATGAGGAGATTCCGAATCAATATGTACCCTTTGATTATGGGGCGTTTGCGGCCTACCCCGGCGAAGCTGAGGCGGTTTTGACGAATCTTGGCACGGGAGAGGCAGACTATCTCCCCATTCCCCGAAACAGTGTGCAGTCCGCCGTTTTAAAAGCCACCTGCGCCATGCCCCTGCTGTTCCCCATTTTCCACATCGGCGGACAGCCCTATCTGGACGGAGGCTGCGCTGACCCTATTCCATGGCAGAGGGCGCTGGACAACGGCTGCGACCACATTCTGGTGGTGCTGACCCGGGAACGGTCTTATGTCCGCAAGCCGGAAAAGTCCGACAGTCTGATTCGGCGGCATTACCGGCAGTATCCAAAGTTTTTGGAAACCATGGATCGGCGGGCAGACGCGTACAATGAAAACCGGGAGCGTCTGTTTGCGCTGGAGCGGGCGGGGCGGGCCGTGGTCATTGCCCCCACGTCCACCGAAGGCTATTCCCGCACGGAGCGGGACACGGAAAAAATCCGTGCCCTATGGCAGGACGGCTATTTTCAGGGCCGCGCGTCTGCGCCGCGTCTGGCGGAATTCTGGAGCGGGGTGTGACCTGCGGAAAATTTTTATAAGGAATTTATACCGTGGGGCTTCCTATCCCGACAAATTTTTTATATAATAACCTTACGCGACTTTTTACGGGCTGCGTTTACATACGAAATGCGGCGGGGAAACAGACGAGTCTGTCCCGCGAACGACAAAGGAGAACCGTTTGATGGACATTTTTTCCGTCTTCACCCTCTGCGGAGGTCTGGCCTTTTTCCTCTTTGGCATGAACATCATGTCCAGCAGCCTTGAGAAAATGGCAGGCGGCAAGCTTGAGCGAACGCTCAAGCGCATGACCTCCAATCCGATGAAGAGCTTGCTGCTGGGCGCAGGCATCACCATTGCAATTCAATCCTCCTCCGCCATGACGGTGATGCTGGTGGGGCTGGTGAACTCCGGCGTGATGGAGCTCGGGCAAACCGTGGGCGTGATCATGGGCAGCAATATCGGAACCACACTGACCGCGTGGATTCTCTCCCTCAGCGGAATCGAGAGCGATAACGTGTGGGTGAATCTGATTAAGCCCGAGAGTTTTTCCCCTCTGGTTGCGCTGGTGGGTATCCTGCTCATTATGATTTCCAAAAAGCAGAAACGGCGGGACATCGGCCGTATTTTTATGGGTTTTTCCATTTTGATGTACGGGATGGAGTTGATGGCCGCGTCGGTCAGCCCGCTGAAGGACATGCCCGAATTTGCCACGATTCTTACCGCGTTCAACAATCCGATGCTGGGCGTTCTAGTGGGCGCGGTGTTTACCGGGATTATTCAGTCCTCCGCCGCGTCGGTGGGCATTTTGCAGGCGCTGGCCATCACCGGCTCCATTACCTATGGTATGGCCATTCCCGTTATCATGGGGCAGAACATCGGCACCTGCGTCACCGCGATTCTCAGCTCCATCGGGGTCAGCCGCAACGCAAAGCGTGTGGCGGCGGTTCACATTTCCTTTAACATCATCGGAACCGTCATCTGTCTGATTTTGCTTTACGGCGTGGGAAGCGTGGTAGACCTTTCGTTTATGGACAAAACGGCGGGCGCGGTTAGCATCGCCCTGTGCCACACGATTTTTAACGTCTTTACCACCGTTATGCTGCTTCCTGCCGCCAAGCAGCTTGAAAAGCTGGCTTGTGTGCTGGTTAAGACGGATACGAAGAAGGACCAGTTTGCGTTTCTCGATCCCCTTCTGCTCCGCACCCCCGGCGCGGCGATCAACGAGTCCGTCGCCATGGTGGGAGAGATGTCAAAAGTGGCACGGGAAAACGTTCTGTTGGCAGTGGAGCAGCTTGAAAGCTATTCCTCCGCACGGGAAGCGCGGATTATGGAAAACGAGGACAAGCTGGATATCTACGAGGACCGTCTGGGCGATTATCTGGTACAGATTTCCCGTCATGGGCTTTCCGGAGAGAGCAGCCGTCAGGTAAGCCGGATTCTCCACTCCATCGGGGATTTTGAGCGCATGGGCGACCACGCGCTGAATGTGCAGGAGTCTGCACAGGAGCTGCACGACAAGCAGCTTGCGTTTTCTGACGCCGCCCGGCGGGAGCTGAAGGTGCTCATGGGCGCGCTGGAGGATATTATGGATCAGGCCATGGGCTGCTTTGCAAGCAACGACATGGAGGCCGCCGTCCGCGTGGAGCCGCTGGAAGAGACGATTGACCGGCTGATTGAGGAAATCCGCCTGCGGCACATCGACCGGCTGCAATGCGGGGCGTGCACCATCCAGTTGGGCTTTGTGCTCAACGACCTTTTGACCAACTTCGAGCGTATTTCCGACCATTGCTCTAACATCGCCGTCTCTGTCATTGAAATGAGCCGCCGGGACGTGGATGCCCATACGTATCTGCACAACATCAAGCACGACAGCAATTTTGTCCGGGATTTGCAGATAGACATGGGCCGCTATACGCTGCCTGCGGTGGAGAGAGGTCCCTCCGGGCAGGATAAGGAGTGCATGATCTGAACCTCCCGGCTTTGCCGAAGTGAGACGACAACAGCATAAAAAGAAAAAAAGCGCGCCGCCCAGATGGGCGGCGCGCTTTTTATAATGAAATCAGACGGATTGGTTTTCGTCATCTGCCTGCGATGCGGGGGCGGAAGCTTCCGTCTCCGGCTGCCGGAGGGCGGGTTCTTTGGTCGGGGCTTCTACGGCGCTCTCCGTCGTGGATACGGGGGGTTCCTCGTCAGCGCTCTCCGCCAAGGCGGGAGGCTCGATCTTCTCGGAAATCATGCTGATGCGCTTGGCGGGTGCCTCAATACCCGGCGTCTCTTGCCGGGTGGAAGCGTATTCGTCCTCCACCAGAGCCGGGTCCCGGCCCTCGATAATGGCCACCATCTCCGCGCCGGTGATCGTCTCCTTCTCCAAAAGGTAGGCCACCACCCTATCCATGTCCTCTCGGTTTTCCCGGATAACGGACACTGCGCTACGATAGCAGTCGGTGAGAATTTCCCGCACAGCCTTATCCATGGCAGCGGCAGTGTCCTGCGCGCAGTCCATGCCGTAGCCGCCGTCCAGATACTGGCTGCGGCGGGAGGCCAAGGCCATCATGCCGAATTGGTCGCTCATGCCGTACATGGCGACCATGTTCCGGGCAATCTGCGTGGCGTCCTGAATGTCTTGAGACGCGCCGTTGGTCATCGTCTCCATCACCACTTCCTCGGCGGCACGGCCGCCCATGGAAACGGTGATTTTCGCCAGCAGTTCATCCCGGGTGCGCAGCTCCGTCTTGTCCTCTTCGGGCATCAGCAGGGTATAGCCCAGAGAGCCTTGCGTGTGGGGCACAATGGTAATCTTCTGAACCGGCTCGGTATTTTTCTGTTTAAAAGCCACCATGGCGTGGCCCACCTCGTGGTACGCCACCAGCTTTTTCTCAAATTCCGTCAGCACGCTTCCTTTTTTCTCGGTGCCCGCAATGACCAGCTCAAAGGCTGCCAGCAAATCGCCCTGATTCACCGCCTTGCGCCCCAGACGCACGGCCCGCAGGGCCGCCTCGTTCACAAGATTCGCAAGATCCGCGCCCACGGTACCCGCGGTGGCCAGCGCCACTTTTTTCAGATTCACGTCCTCGCTGAGACGAATGTTCCGGGTGTGGACCTCCAGCGTGGCCAGACGGCCCGCCAGATTGGGCCGGTCAATGATGATGCGCCGATCAAACCGACCGGGGCGCAGCAGCGCCTGATCCAAGACCTCCGGGCGGTTAGTGGCCGCCAGAAGGATTACGCCCTTGGTGGGGTCAAAGCCGTCCATCTCTGCCAGAAGCTGGTTTAGGGTCTGCTCCCGCTCGTCGTTGCCGCCCATGCGGTTGTCCCGGGATTTGCCGATGGTGTCAATCTCGTCGATAAAGACGATGCAGGGAGCCACCTTGCTGGCCTCCTTAAAAAGGTCCCGCACGCGGCTTGCGCCCACGCCCACGAACATCTCCACAAAGTCCGATCCGGAGATGGAGAAGAAGGGAACGTTGGCCTCTCCAGCCACGGCCTTGGCAAGCAGGGTTTTACCGGTACCCGGAGGGCCAACCAGCAGCGCGCCCTTGGGCAGCTTTGCGCCAATTTCGGTGTACTTCTGGGGGTTGTGCAAAAAGTCGATAATTTCAGTAAGGGATTCCTTGGCCTCGTCCTGCCCCGCCACGTCACGGAAAGTGACGCCGGTGGACTTTTCCATATAGACCTTGGCGTTGGCCTTGCCCACGGAGCCAACTCCCCCGATGCCGCCCATGCCGCCGCCCCGCTTGGCCATGATGCGGAACACCAGAGACAGCAGCAGCATCATGATGGCGAAGGGCAGGATATAGGAAATCAGCATCTCCAGAATGGGACTGATGGGTGCGGTATAGGGGGAGCCGAAGTTCACGTTGTGCTCCAGCATCCGGGAAATCAACTGGTCGTCGTTCAGTGCCTTGGTGTAAAGCTGAAAGCTCCCGTCGTCCGTCTTGTCCTTCTGCGCCAGCAGGCCGCTGAGATTTGTGGCGGCAGACGGCTGGGTTTTATCGGTGGATACCGACTTCTCGGCCTTTGGCATAGGCCCGTATGTTTTGCCGCTCTCGTCGGTATAGGTGAAGCCCTCTGCGGGGGTGATGTGAGCAAGGCCCGTATTGGCCTCAAATTCCACCTTTACGATTTTGTCCGATTCAATCAGCGAGATAAACTCGCTGTAGGTAATCTCCACAGAGCTTTTGTTATCGGAACCGGACACCCACGCGCCCGCATAGCTGAATACAATTGTGAGCAGCAGTGCCCAGCTCACCAGAGAAAGTAAGCCGCGCCAGTTGTTTCCTCCGTTTTGCCCGTTTCGGTTGGGCCCGTTTCTGTTTTTCCGGTCGTTATTCTGACTCATCGAACGAATACTCCTTTGCCTGTTAAAGCGCTGGGTTGAATTATCAAGCAGTATACCATAAAAAGAAGAGGGCTACAAGAACGCTTGTTGGCTTTTCCATGAAATTTCTGTGAATTCCACTTTATTGTGTGCGGAAACTGTGATACAATCATGGTAATTATTGATTCCGCGCGAAACGCCCAAAAGCTGGAAAAAAACGGCGTTATTGTCCGCCCCACTGCGGGCAGGATACTTGCGGCGGCTGAAGGAGAACCTATGGACAGTGAAAAGAAAGACCTGCTTACCGCCGAGGCGGATGGCATGATCGAGGGCCGCAACGCGGTCATCGAAGCTCTGCGGGCGGGCGAAACCATTGACAAAATTTATATCGCCCGGGGCGAGACGGACAAAACCCTGGGCCACATTGCCTCAAAAGCCCGGGCGGCAGGCGTGGTGGTGGTGGAAGCGGACCGGCGAAAGCTGGACGGAATGAGTCGAACCCACGCCCATCAGGGCGTGATTGCGCTGGCTGCCGTGCGGGAGTACGCCACGGTGGAAGATATTCTGGCCGTTGCGGAAAAGCGGGGCGAGAAGCCCCTGATTGTCATTTGCGACGAGATTTCCGACCCTCATAATTTGGGGGCCATCATCCGCACCGCAGAGTGCGCAGGCGTCCACGGGGTGGTGATTCCCAAGCGCCGCAGCGCGGGGCTGACGGCCATCGTGGCCAAGACCTCTGCCGGAGCGGTGGCCCACCTTCCGGTGGCACGGGTGCCCAACATTCCGTCCCTTCTGAAGGATTTGAAAAAACAGGGATTGTGGATTTTCGGCACGGCATCGGACGGAACCACCGGCCTGTACGACGCGGACCTGCGCGGCCCCGCCGCCATTGTCATTGGCAGCGAGGGCGAGGGTATGACCCGTCTGGCGGCGGAAAACTGCGATTTTCTGGTGAGCATCCCCCTGCGCGGAAAGCTCAGCTCGCTGAACGCTTCGGCGGCGGCCGCGGTGCTGCTGTATGAGGCAGTGCGCCAGAGGAACTGATTTTAAAAAGAGACGGCTGTCGGCGAGAGAACATGGGAGAAAAACATGGCTGAGATCAGAGACAAAAAACCATATGATGCGCTCACTGACGCGGAGGATCTGACCGCCGGGACCAATGTGATTCCGGAGGGCGATTTTTCTTTGGAGGAGATTCTGGCGGAGTACGGTGGCGGTCGCCGTCGGCATATTCTGGACGAGGCCGAGGCTTTGGCCACCCCGGAGCCGGAGGAGCATGACGAGGCGCTGACCGATGGGGCGGAGACTGCTTTCGCCCTGCCGCCGCAGGAGGAGCCGGAGTCGGACGAGCTTTCGGATGAGGAGGAGGATCTCCTGGACACGGATCTTCCGGACGAGGAGCCAGCCCTTCCTGTACCCGAGGAGAGCCTTCCGCCCCCGCCCCGGCCTGTCTCCATTGAGCGGGCTGTGGGGCAGACGGTGGGAGACGTGATGGAAGCGCAGGAGTCCCTGACGGCGGCTCAGCGTCCCCGACGGGGCCTGTTTTCCCGGAAAAAGATACCTTTGGAGGACACGGAGCAGCTTTACGAGCCGCCTGGTCCCACGCCGGAGCCAGAGCCGGAGGAGCCGCCCGTGGGGCCCGAGCCGCCCTTGGACGAGGCCATGCGCTTTGCGCAAAAGCGCTGGCGGCGGCTGCGCCGCCCTCTTCCCGTGGCTGCGCTGATCTGTCTTTTGCTGTTGGCGCCTCAGGCGGCGGAGGCCGCTGGATACACGGTTCCTCTTTGGACGGGGGACGGGATGCTGCAAACCGCCGTTTCCGCCGGGGCGCTGCTGCTGCTGTGCATACTGTGCCGGGGCGTGTTTGTCCGGGGCGGTACCCGGCTGGCGCATAAGTTTTTTACGGGAGAGCTGCTGCTCTCCTTCTCCGCTGTGGCGGCGCTGCTTGACTGCGCGGCGGTACTCTGGCTTCCGGGGCGGAGCGCCGCTCCGCTGTATACGCTTCCCGCCTGTGTGGGGCTGTTCTTCGGGCAGTGGGGCATTTCCCAGCGGGAAAAGGCCCTATGCGACATCTTTCGCACCGCCGCGTTGGACCTCACGCCCCCCTATCTGGTGACGGATTTGGAAACGGGGGCTTGCAAGCAGCCGGGCCGCGTTCCCGGCTTTTGGTCCGACGCGGAAAAACCCTCTCTCTCCGAGATTTGGCAGGCGGCGCTGCTGCCGGTGGTATTTGTTGCCTCCGTGGTGTTCGCGGCCCTTGGCTCTGTGGGGCAGGGGCGGAATGCGGATTTTCTTTTGAACTGGTCCGCGATTCTGGCGGCTTCGGCGGCATTGATGCTGCCCATGACGGACGCGCTTCCCGCCGCACGGCTTGCAAAGCGCCTGCAAAAGGGCGGCTGCGCCGTGGCGGGCTGCGCCGGGGCGGAGCGGATCAGCCGCAAAAAATCCATGGTGGTGACAGATCAGGACCTATTCCCCCCCGGAACGGTCAGCCTGAACGGCGTGAAGCTTTTCGGCGAGGAGATGCCAAGGGCGGTGTCCTATGCCGCGTCTCTGGCCCGTTCCTCCGGCTGCGGGCTTCGGCGGCTGTTTGACAATCTTTTGGTGTCCGAGGGCGGAACGCTGGAGCCTTTGGACGATTTTAGCTTTTACGAGGAGGGCGGCTTCTCCGCCGCCATTCGGGGAGAGTCGGTTTTGCTTGGCACCGCGTCCTTCATGCGCAAAATGGATGTGCGCCTGCCCAGCGGGCTGAACCTGCGCACCGGCGTTTTTCTGTCTATCGACCGGGAGCTGGCGGCGGTGTTCGCGGTGAAGTACAAGCCCTCGGACAATGTGGACTGGGCGCTGCGGCTTCTGCGCAGAAACAAAATTCAGCCGATTCTCGCCTCCCGGGACCCTAACGTGAACCCCGGCTTGCTGAAACGGAAATTTACCGCTAAGGTGAAGATTCAGTATCCCACCCTTTCCGACCGGGTGGCTTTTTCCGAGCAGGAGAGTGCACAGGGCCGTCCCCGGGCGCTGCTGCTGCGGGAGGGGCTGCTGCCCTATGCCGAAACCGTGACCGGCAGCCGCCGCCTGTGCCGCGCG
>NZ_DALZCH010000063.1:0-19536 GCF_031978065.1 Oscillibacter sp. | reverse complement strand
GGCACGGTCACCGCCCACCATGATGGAAAGCGTTCCATCTTTTGCCATCGTATTTCCGCCGCTGACGGGAGAATCCAGCAGAAACATCCCCGCGGCCGTTGCCTTCTCCGAGAGCGCCAGAATGATGTCCGGCGAGGCAGAGGACAAATCCACAATCAGACGCCCCGGCTTTCCCAGCCGAATGGCTTCCTCCACAGAGTGCTGAATGATGGCGTGGGTAGGCAGCATCTGGAGAATTACGTCGCAGGTCTTGTAAAGCTCCTCAATATTGTTGGCCAAAGTGCCGCCTGCATCACGGTACAGCTGCATTTGCTGTTCGCCGACGTCGTATCCGATTACTTCGAGATCCATTTTCCGATCCACATTCAGCGCCATATGCAGGCCCATGACCCCAAGGCCTAAAAATCCTATTTTTGTCATTATAACACACCTTCCAAAAATGTGCAAAGAGTGAACCGTGACACACGGTCCACTCCTGCATGATACAGTATTGTTACCGCGCCTTTTACCGTCAGGCAAGAAAGCCCGGCAGCCACAGCGTGAAGAACGGAATATAGGTAACCATCAAGAGGATGACCAGAGAAATGATGAAGAACGGCAGGCATGATTTGAAAGCGCCGCCCAAGGTCACATTGCCGATCTTTGCGCCCACCAGCAGGGATACGCCCACCGGCGGTGTGATGCAGCCGATGTAGATGTTGATGCAGGTCAGGATGCCGAACTGAATCAGGTCGATGCCGAAAGAGTTTACCAGACTCAGCATCAGAGGGACCATCATCACGATGATGCAGTTGCCTTCCATCAGGCATCCCAGAATCAGGAAGATTACATTAATAATCAGCAGCACCATAAACTTGGAAGACACCACAGACGTCATGGCCTGCATGAAAAGCTGGGGAAGCTGAGAGGAGATCACCACATAGGCCGATGCCTTGGACAGGCCCACCAGAATCATGATGGCAGCCACGGAAATGGTTGTCTCGTACAGGGTCTCCATCAGGTTTTTAAGGCTGATGGTGCGATAAATAAAGATGCCTACGATGGCGGCATACAGCGCAGAGATGGCGGCGGCTTCGGAAACGGTGCAGATGCCGCCAAAGATGAGCCCCAAGACAATAATGGGCATGAACAGGGCCCAAATGCTATCCTTCAGGATATGCAGTTTTTCTTTGGTGGTGGTTTTAGGCTGCATCGGAAGCTTCATTTTATAGCCGTAATACAGCGTATATGCCAAAAAGCACACCATGCAGAGTACGGCGGGCGCGGCAGTGGCCATGAAGAGCTTTTGGATGGAAGTCTCTGTCAGGCTGGCGTATACCACCAGAGAAATGGAAGGCGGAATCATAGGGCCTAGCAGAGAAGAGCAGCTTGCACAGGCGACGGAATAGTTCTTGTCATATCCCGCTTCCTCCATGGCAGGCACCGTCATGCCGCCGACGGCGGCAACCGTTGCCACCGCGGAACCGGAGATTGCCCCGAATAAGGCCGAGGAAAGCACAGTTACAGAGGCAAGGCTGCCCCGTACCCTGCCAAGGGGCACGTTGGCGGCGGCAATCAGCTTTTGCGTGATGCCCTGCGCCATAATGTTGCCCGCCAGAATGAACAAGGGAATACACAGCAGGGAAGCGGAGTTCATACCAAGGAAGGTTTTCTGGGCGACCGCCTCCAGCGGGAACCCTGCGTGGATCATTGCCACCATGGTGGCAATGCCGATGGAGAGATAAATCGGCAGGCCCGCGAAGGCCAAAACCAGCAGAAGAACAAAAATAATAACGCCAGCATTCATCGTTACACGCTCTCCTTTCCAGAGTCAGCAGGAGATTTGCCCAGAAAATTGAGAAAATTCCTGACGGCAGCTTCCACAGAGAATAGGATGACCAGCACCGCGCCAACAGGGAAGGAATAATAAATATCCCGCATTTTCAGCGGCAGCGTGGTAGATGCGCTGGTGGCATGCTGAATCAGGCTGAGGCCATAATAACAAAAAACAAGCATAAAAACGATTGCAGCCACAGAGCTGATGGCAGAAATCAGATACCGGAATTTTTTCGACATAAAGGCGAGAAGAAAATCCACTTGAAGGTGGCTGTCACGCCGGACAGCAATGGGAATGCCCAGAAAAATGCTGTAAATGCTGAGATAAAGGGCCAACTCTTCACACCAGGGCTGTGCATTTTGAAAGATATATCGCATCATGCACTGATAAACCATAATCAGAGTAATCGCCGCCAGCAGAATTATTTCCAGCACCTTAATTACTCTTTGGACGCCGTCCAGAAAACGGGTGTAGTATGTCAACACAGACTTGTTCAACTCCTCTGTCAGCTTTTTCAGAGTGGAGCTTTCACCACTGCAAAAGCCCCACTCTGTTAGGGGCACCTGTGTTTAGGCGGGGTCAGCGGCCTTAATCGCGTCCGCATAGGGGACCAAATCGGGATACTTCGCCTCCAGGAAGCCGTCCAAGGCCTTCTGCCAGAGAGACACGTCGGTATCAATGAACTCACAGCCGGCGGCCTCCACCTCGGGCCGAACGCTCTCGGTGGCGTCCATCACCAGATTGGTGCAATACTTTCCCGCTTCCACGGAAGCCTCCTGAATGATGGTTTGATACTCGGCGGGAAGAGAGGAGAAATAATTTTTGTCCATGATGAAAGAAACCGTGTTGTAAACGTGGTTGGTTTCGATGATATAATCGCAGCTTTCATCCCAGCTCAGGCTGGCGATGTTGGTCAGGCCGTTTTCCGCGCCGTTGACGGTGCCCTGCTGAATTGCGGTGAAGACTTCGCTGCCGCCCAGAGGAGTGGGGGTAGCACCCAGCCACTGCCAGGTGTCGAGATAAATGGGAATCGTGGGGACGCGCAGCTTAAAGCCCGCCACGTCGGCAGGAGTTTCGATGCGCTTGTTGCTGCACATCACGCGCACGCCCTGCAAGCCCGCGCCCATCAGGGTCATTCCGCAGTCCTCGCCCAGCTTCGTCAGAATATCCTGACCGATTTCGCCTTCCCACACCGCTTTCCAGTGGTCGACGCCGGAGTACAGATAGGGCGCGGCCTCCACATTGGCGAGGGAGGACATCGACGCCAGATTGCCGATGGATTCATAGACAATGTTGCAGATACCAAGGCTCAGGCCCTCGAGGCAGTCTGCGGTGTTGCCCAGAGAAGAACTGGGATACAGCTCCACGGTGATGGCCCCGTCAGTCTTTTCATTGACGGTTTTTGCAAAGACCTCGGCGGATTTGTACACGGGGTCGGTTTCACCGAGACTCAGGTGCATTTTCATGGTGTAGCTCTGCCCGACGGCAGCGGCACTGCCGGAGCCGTTGCCGTTGCCGTTGCCGGAGCTGCTTCCGCAGCCGGCCAGCAGGGAGGTGCTCATTGCTGCGCACAGCAGAGCGGCTAAAATTTTCTTCTTCATGTTTTTTCCCTCTCTTTACGTATATAACATTCGGTGGTTTTGGAAATCGCCTTAGTATATCATTGATCCAACTCAGGAAACAACACGGGAACGGCCTTCACGGGGTCCAGCTTTCGGGACATACGAATGCCGGACAATTCGGCAATTGCCAGTTCCACCGTTACAAGCACCCGGTTTCCCTCTTTGAGATGCCCGCCGTATTCGTTGCCCTCGGCATCGGCAAAGCAGGCGTGAATGTGGGGCGCGGCTTTCCCGTCGGCTTCGCCGCAAACAATTCCGTTCAGGCCCACCAGTTCGATGGGGGTGGGCTTGCTGATGGGGGTTACATAGCCGTAAAGCCCCGGTTTGCCCGGCATCTCCTGCGGGTCGAAAAAGGTGCAGCCGTCCAGACTGCCGATGCCGGAAAGGATAATGCCGCTGAGGATATGGTGTTCGTCACAGAATTTTTGAATGGACAGCAGAACGTCTTCGTCCGGTTCGATTCTTAACACGTGCACCTTTTTGAGAGTTCCCTCTGCGTGTTTCATACTTCCAGCGGCTCCTTTCCGGGATAAATCATCATCTTTCCGGGGACGCCGCTTTGAATCGCCTCCAGCGCCTTGTCAAACTCCTTCAGCGCAAAACGCCGTCCGATGACCTTATCCAGCTTGTAGTAGGGTCCCTTCATCACGGTTTCAAAATCTGCCCAGGTATCCCAAATTTTTCTGCCGGAAACACCGGTCATCTCCACCTCCCGGTATATGAGGTCATTGGTGAGATCCAGCGTGACATTTTTGGTGGGAAGACCCACGCACACCAGCCTGCCCGCCGCGCGGACACACCGCAGGCTGGCGCTGATGGCAAGTTCCGCGCCGGTAATATCAATGGCGGCATCTACGCCGATTCCGTCGGTCAGCTTGTGGATTTCCTCAACCAAATTACACTTGCCGCTGTTCAAAACCACGTCGGCCCCCATCTCCCGGGCTGTTTCCAAGCGCTCGTCCACCAAATCGCAGGCAATGACCAGCTTTGCACCAAAGGTTTTGCTGGCGCTGATGGCCGTCAGCCCAATGGGGCCGCAGCCGCTGACAAGAACGGTTTTGCCCGCTACCTCGGCGCTTTCAACGCCATGCACGCCCGCGCCCATGGGCTCGAACAGACAGGCTGTCTCATAGGAGATGTCGTCGTCCAGCAGGAAGGTGCTGTCTGCCCGAATCTTGGAATATTCGGCAAACGCGCCGTTTTCCGTCACGCCGAACAGCTTGACATCCTTGCAGATATGGGGCAGACCGTTTTTGCAAAACCAGCAGTGATTGCAAGGAATGTGTGTTTCGCAGGAAACCCGGTCGCCCACCTTGCGGTCGTGGACATTCTTGCCCACCTCGACAATATCGCCCGCCATCTCATGGCCGGGAATCAGCGGAGGATTAATCCGCGCCTGAGACCATTTGTCCCAATCCATAATGTGCAAATCGGTACCGCACACGGCGGTGCAGTGAATCTTGATCAGCACCTCATCGTCGTCAATCTGTGGAATGGGCAGGTCGGTATGATAAACAAACTTTCCCGGCGCCGCACTCTCCTTGACAAGGCCGCGCATTGTTCCCTTCAAAGTGCGCTCCTCCTTAGTTCAGATACGATTTCACCTGCGAAATCACCGCTCTGGTGGAAATTTCGTAGGTATCCTGCAAAGTTTCAAGCGTACCTGCCGCCAGATACCGGTCGGGCAGGGCAATCTTCTTCAAAACGGCGGACACCTGCTCGTCCACCAGCAGATTGGCGACCAAACTGCCCAAGCCGCCCACAATGCTGTGGTTTTCGGCGGTAACCACCAGACGGCCGGATTTCTTCACCTCCGCCAGAATGGTTTCTCTGTCCAAGGGCTTAATGGTGGGAACATGCAGAACTGCCGCGTGGATATTGTCTTTTTCCAGAGCCTCCGCCGCATCCAGACAGCGCATGGTCATCTCGCCGCAGGAGATCATCAACACGTCGGCGCCGTCCCGCAGCAGCTTGGCCTTGCCGATTTCAAACTGATAATCATATTTGTCCAGAACAACAGGTACACGGTTTCCCCGCAGTAAACGCATATACACAGGGCCGTTAAAAGCGGCGACCGCTTTGGTGGCTTGCTGCATTTCCAGTGCATCGCAGGGGTCGATGATGGTCAGATTGGGCATGGAGCCAAGGATGGCTAAATCGTCTGTGGCCTGATGGCTGGGACCGTAGCCCGACTGAAGACCGGGCAGGCCGCCGATAATCTTTACATTGGTGTTGTGCTCGCAAATTGCCTGAGAAATGAAGTCATAGCATCTTCTGGCAATAAACGTGGCGTATGTAGTGGCAAAGGGAATAAACCCCTCCTTAGCCAAGCCTCCGGCGGCACACATCAGAAGCTGCTCGGACATGCCGACGTTATAAAACCGCTGGGGAAAGGCGTCGCGGAACACATGAATGTCCGTATACTTGGCGAGGTCCGCGCTCAGGCCGATAATCCTGTCGTTTTCTTTTGCCAGCTCAATCAAAGCGTTGCCAAAGGGTTCCGCCATGGTCGGATGATTTGTCACGACATTGGAGTCGCTGATCACACTTTTGATACCGTTGCTCATTAGTCCTTACCCCTTTCCAATTCGCTGAATGCCCGTTCCCAGCCCTCTGCGTCCAGACTGATAAAATGGCTCTTCTGATTGCCGATGAGGAAGGGAACTCCCGTGCCGGGAACGGTATCGCAGAGAATGATGTGGGGTTTCTTTTCGGTGGAATTTTTGGCCTTATCCACAGCCTCCATCACCTGTGTAATGCTGTTGCCGTTAATCCGCTGCACATCAAACTTGAACGCACTGAATTTATCGTGCAAAGGCTCGGTATCCAGCACCGCGCTTGTAAAGCCGTCCGCCTGAATCCCGTTGATGTCCACAATGCCGATAATGTTGTCAAGCTGATAAGCGCCGGCGGACATGGCTGCCTCCCAGGTGGGGCCCTCGGTCATCTCGCCGTCGCCCATCATGACGTAGACCTTTGCATCAGATTTCTTTAATTTCAGGCCCATCGCCATGCCCACGGCAATGGGCAGTCCAAGGCCGATGGAGCCGCCGGAAATTTCGATGCCGGGCGTATAGGCAGGCATGCAGGACATGGGGAGACGGCTGTTGTCAAGGCCGTAGGTATCCAGCCAGTCCTTGGGGAAAAAGCCCTCTTCCGCCATCGCGGCGTATACGGCAATGGCATTGTGTCCGGCTGAGAGGAGAAACCTGTCCCGGCCTTCCCACTTCGGATCGTCGGCGTGGAACCGCATGGCGTGGGAATACAGCACCGTCAAAAAGTCCGCGGCCCCCAGTGATTGAGAAATAAAACCGCGCTTGTCAACGTGCGCCATTCTCAGGACGTTTTTACGAACTTCATACGCTTTATCGATGAGTTCTTCTTTATTCATGATAGCTCCCTTCCTCTTCTTGTACTTCTTTTCATCCAACGTAGGATGTTTATACGTTATACTATCACCGGGCTGGAAACGCGTCAAGAATGAATATCCATGAAAAGCAAGGTCTGTTTTTGTAACATTTAATAAATTTTCCGCAAAAAGACGTAAGAGCAATGTAGCGCCATGCTTTGGGAAAGCTGCATCAAAAAATCGGCAGACAGCGATTTTCCGCTGTCTGCCGATCAATGCTACGTATTTCCTGTGTTTTGTATGTGTTCTTTATAGAAGCGTGACTGAAAATGTTCTCTTTTTGCAGACTTTTGATGCCCCCAGCAGAGTATCCTGTCCCGCTGTGCGCTCTCAGCCGTATCTGCGCTTTTTGTACATGGCTGTGGAGAGGGGGATCGAAATTGTCGTCAGCGCGGCGGACAACAGAGGAATGCCGAGTTGAACAAAGCCAAGCAACCTCGCTGGAATCTCTCCGCTCTCGCTGGAATCAACCAGTCCGGCCACCAGACCCGCGCCGCCCACGGCCACGATCACCATCAGAAGAATAAAAAACGTTCTTCCTTTTTCCACGCCGAACCGGAACATAAGGGGCATCGTTATGGCCATCATCAAAAAGCCCATGCACATGTAAGGCAGCAGTGAGGACGGGGAAAAGTCCGTTGTGACAAACAGCCCCAGCAGGAAATTGCTCAGAGCGCTCAAAACCGTGGCGCAGCCAACTGCCAGCCAGCCCAGCACATATTTGCTCATAACCATGTCACTGGCGCTATAGGGCATCATGGCGGCCAAATCGTCCCATTTGCTTCGTTCGTCATAGGCCATGGCGGTATAGGGCAGCATGCCGCAGTAGACAATTGCAAAGACGGTCATGTTCCCCTGAGGAATCGCCGCAAAGATTGCAATCATCAGAAGAAACATCTTCATTTGTCGCAGAAGCACAAAAATATCCTTTTTTAAAAGCGCCTTCATCCCTGTTTTTCCCCCTTCACCAGAAACAAAATGATGTCCTCAAGACTGGGCCGCTCCACCGGCAGCGAGGCGGGAACCAAACTCCGCTTTACCAGCGCCCGCGCGCCGTAAGGCGATTCCTCCGCGCCCAACACCGCCCCTTGAGGCAGCTCGGAAAGGCGCGCTTTGTTGCAGGAAACAATGCCGTATTCATCCCGCAACGCGTCCTTTTCCATAGAGAGCCGCAGACGGCCCCTGTGGAGAAACGCAATGTAATCGCACAGCTTTTCAAGATCGCTGACGATGTGGGAGGAGATAAGAATGGAGCGGGTTTCATCTCGGGTAAACTCGGAAAAAATCTCCAAAATCTCGTCCCGGACAATGGGGTCCAGCCCGCTAGTGGCCTCGTCCAGAATCAAAAGCTTTGGGCTGTGGCTCAGAGCCACGGCGATGCCAAGCTTCATGGTCATGCCCCGGGAGTAGTCCTTAAATGCCTTTTTTAGTGGCAGGCCGAAGCGCTTTAAAAACTCGTCGTAAGTCGCCGCGTCCCAGCGCTGATACGTGTCCGCCATGATGAGGCCCACCTGCCGGGCATTCAGCGTTTCGGGAAAATGAGACTCGTCCAGCACGATGCCCACGTCCTCCTTCACCCGCTGAAATTCCGGGCTGCGGTTATCCACGCCCAGCACGCGGATTTCTCCGCTGTCGGGCCGCAGTGCGTCCATAATCAGGCGAATGGCGGTGGTCTTTCCCGCTCCGTTTTCTCCCACCAGCCCGCAGATAGCCCCCTGAGGCAGCACAAGGCTCAAATCCTGTATGGCAAAGTCGCCCAAGCGCTTGCTCACATTCTTTATTTCAATTGCATCCATGGTTCATTCCCCCTCTAAAATAATCCGCAGCATCGCAACAAGCTCTCCGTCCGTGACACGGCAGCTTCCGGCAAGGTCGGCGGCGGACTGCAAATGGCCCTCGATTTCTCGCAGGCGGTTCTCCCGGATCAGCTCCGTGTTCTGCTCCGCCACAAAGCAGCCCTTGCCCGCCACCGTGTAAACAAAGCCCTCCGCTTCCAGCTCGTCATAGGCTCGCTTGGTGGTGATGACGGAGATGCGCAGGTCTTTTGCCAGCGCCCGGATGGAGGGCAGCGCGGCCCCCTGCTCCAGCGACCCCGCCACAATCTGGTCCCGAATCTGGGCGGCAATCTGCTCGTAGATGGGTGCGCTGGAGGAATTGCTCAATAAAATTTCCAAGCTGTAATCACCTCGCATACTGTTCATATACAGTATATACAGTTGAAGGAAAATGTCAAGGGGTAAATTTCGGAATGATCAAGCAATTTGTGCCGCACCGGGGAATCGGAGGGGAAAACACTGTAAAACCGGCAGAAACTATGGTACAATGTCCGCGTTGCAGGCGGTTGCCTGCTTGAATTGCGGATATCCCGGCGGCGCTTTGCTCCCACAGGAGCACCGGAATGGGATATAAAGGGGGCGAGGGCATGGAGACGGAGACGGGACAGAGCGCGCTGACGCTCTGGTGGAAGCCCGCGCCCGATGGGGCGGAGGTGACGGCTGTGGCCTCTGGGGAACAGCACGTTTTCCTACCGGAGCGGGTTCGGGGCCTTCCGGTGACGGCATTGGGCCACCACGCTTTTTCCCCCAACCGCCCCGCGCCGGAGGGGGAACCTCTGCGCATTGTCTGCGGCGGAGGAGCGCCGGGGGACAAACCACGAGGCATTCAGGCCGTGACCCTTCCGCCCACGCTGCGGCGGGTGGGGGATTACGCGTTTTACAACTGCTCTGCCCTGAGAGAACTGCACCTTGCCGAGCCGGTGAACGATTGGGGTAGCGGCGTGTTTATGAACTGCGGCGATCTGCGCCACTTTTTCATCCGGGCGCGGGACGGCAGGGCGGAGAGCCTTTCCTATATTACAGGCGAACTGGCCACAGAGCTGGACGTAAGCGTGGACTATCCCGACGGGGGGACCGCCCGGCTGATTTTCCCGGAGTACCGGGAGGTATTGGAGGAAAACGCTCCGGCCCACCACTTTGATTTTCACCTCTACGGCTCGGGCTATCCCTATCGCCATGTGTTTCGGGACCGGGCGCTGTCCCTTCAGGAGTATGACCGGCTGTTTCCCGGCCTTTTGGAGAAAGAGCACGATCCAAACTGCGCCCTGCGCATTGCATGGCACAGGCTGCGCACGCCCCGGGAGCTGACGGAACAATCAGGCGAGCGCTATCTGACGTATTTGAAGAGCCGGACGGGGAACGTGCTTGAGTGGCTTCTTGAAGGACGGGACAGCCGGGGCCTTGCATGGTTCCTGCCCCTGAGCGGTGCGGACGAGGGGGCTTTGCGCACGGAGGCGGAGACAGCCCGGCGGCTGGGGCTCACGGAGCCGCTGGCGCTGCTGCTGGAGTACCTGCGGGAAAAACCCTCCGGAGGGCTTCATAAATCATTTGACTTGTAAGGGGGCGGCGCTGTGGCGGAGAAAAAAACCCGGGAGGAAATCGGGCTTGATATCCTGCGGGCGGCACAGAGCGAGCTGTATCTGAATTTCCCCTATCTGGACGCGGCGCTGAGCGGTCTTGCGTTTCTTCCGGCAAACGGAATGACGCTGGCTATCGCCACCGATGGGGAAAAATTATATTACGATGCGGACTACCTTTCTGAGCGCTTTTTGCGGGGCGCGGAGAGTATCAATCGGGCGTACCTCCACACGATTCTCCATTGCCTGCTGCGCCATCTTGCCAAAAAGCAGGGCCGGGAACCGGAGCTGTGGGACTTGAGCTGCGACGTTGCCGTGGAAAGTATTTTGGACGGACTGGCCAGCCCTTGTCTTGGAATTGCCCCCGCGCCCATGCGCCGCAGCCTGTACGGGAGTTTGCGGGAGCACATGGAGGTGCTCACCGCTGAAGGGATTTACCGGGAGCTATTGCGCCGGGACCTGCCGGAATACGAGCGGGCGCGGCTCCAGAGGGAATTTTTTGCCGATGACCACGGGCTTTGGGACCCGCAGGGGAAGAAGGATCAGGAGCGAAACGAGCGTCAGGACCAGAAGTGGCGCGCCGCGTCGGAGCGGGCGCAGACGGGGATGGAAACGGTGCTGGCGGGCAGGGCCGTGGGCGGCGAGGCCGTGTACGAGCAGGTGAAGGTGGCAAACCGTCCGGGCGTTGACTACCGGGCGTTTCTCAAACGGTTTGCCGTCCCCCGGGAGGTGCAGGGCGTGGACGCGGACGGCTTTGATTACGGCTTTTATGCCTATGGATTACGGCTTTACGGCAATCTCCCTTTGGTGGAGCCGCCGGAGACGCGGGAGGAAAAGCGCATTGAGGACTTTGTCATCGCCATTGACACCTCCATGTCCACCTCGGGGGAGCTGGTGCGGCAATTTCTCTCCGCCACCTATTCGATTCTCAAAAGTACGGAAATCTTTTCCACCCGAGTGAACATCCGGGTGCTCCAGTGCGATGACCGGGTGCGGGATGATACGGCCCTCCATGATTTAAAGGATTTAAAAGCCTATATGGAGGATTTTCACCTCGTCGGCGGCAGCGCCACCGACTTTCGCCCTGTGTTTTCTTATGTGGAAGAGCTGCGCGCCGCCGGGGAACTGGCGGGACTGCGGGGACTGATTTACTTTACCGACGGGATGGGACGGTACCCCGAAAAGCGCCCGCCCTATGAAGCGGCGTTTGTGATGCCGGAGGGCCCGGCGCTGGCGGTGGATGTGCCGCCATGGGCCATCCATCTGACGCTGACGGAGCAGGAGCTGGAAATCGCCGCGCATCAGGCGGGAGAACCGGCGCATACGGAGAAATCCGGCGAAGCGGACGGACGGGACGAGGACGACCTTCTGGAACTGCCGGAGCTGTAAGGAGACAAACGGATGAACATCAAACAGGCAAAAGAGGAGCTTACAAATACCCTGCGGGCGTACCTTGCCAAGGACGAACTGGGGAACTACCTGATTCCCGCCAACCGCCAGCGGCCCGTGCTGCTGATGGGCCCTCCAGGGATTGGTAAAACGCAGATTATGGAACAAATTGCGGCGGAGACGGGGGTGGGACTGGTGTCCTACACCATCACCCACCATACCCGCCAGAGCGCCGTGGGTCTGCCGTTTATTGAAAAACGCACTTACGGCGGGCGAGAGTTCTCTGTCACGGAGTACACCATGAGCGAAATTCTTGCTTCGGTCTACGGCCTGATGGAGCAAACCGGTCTGCGGGAGGGAATTTTGTTTCTGGATGAAATCAACTGCGTCAGCGAGACGCTGGCCCCCATGATGCTGCAATTTTTGCAGAACAAGACCTTCGGCAACCAGAAGCTGCCGGAGGGCTGGCTGATTGCCGCGGCGGGAAATCCCCCGGAGTATAACCGCTCCGTCCGGGATTTCGACGTGGTGACGCTGGCCCGGGTGAACCGCATGGACATTGCCGAGGCTTTCGCCGTTTGGAAAGCATACGCCCGCCGCAAAGGCCTTCCCGGCGCGGTGGTGTCGTATCTTGACAGCAAACGTGAGCATTTTTACCGCATCGAAACCACGGTGGACGGCGTGCAGTTTGCCACGGCCCGAGGGTGGGAGGATTTGAGTGAACTGCTCTATGCCTATGAGACGTTGGGCCTGCGGGCCGGGGCCGAGGTGGTGGGGCAGTATATCCAGCTTCCCCGCATCGCTCGGGATTTTGCCGGGTATCTGGAGCTTTACACCAAGTATCAGCGGACCTGGCGGGTGGATGAGATATTGGAAGGGAAATGGGTCGCCGTGTCCGTTTCCGAGCTGCGCTCCGCCCCCTTTGACGAAAAGCTATCGGTGCTGGGGTTGCTTCTGGGCCGTCTTGGCGGGGAGGCGAACCGCGTCCGCATGCAGGACGCGCTGACGGAGCTGCTCCACGCCGATCTCATTGCGTTCAAAGCCCGTCTTGCGGCGGGAACCGGGGCGGCGGAAGCTATGCTGGCGCTGGAGGATGCCCGCCGGGAGGCTATGCGCCGTGCTGCCGCCGCGGGGCAGACGGATAAGGAACGCCATGCTCTGGAGCAGCGAGAGCTGGATGCCTTAGTCCGCTATCGGCAGAATCTGGCGGACGAAGCCGTGAGCGACGAGCTGGCCATGGACGCGGTACGGGAATGGTTTGGGGCGGAAGTGAAGGCCCGTGCAGCCATCGCGGAAGATACAGGCCGCCGCTTTGACAATGTGTTCCGCTTTTTGGAGGAGGCCTTCGGCGACTCGCAAGAGCTGGTGGTCTTTGTGACGGAGATCACCGCCGGGTACGACACCTCCTGGTTTGTGGAGCATTTTGGCTGTGAGGCATACTACCGCCACAATAAGGAGCTGCTGCTTGATGACCGCCGCGCCCGGCTTCGCCGGGAGATTGCGGCGGAGCGGTCGGGAGAGTAAATAAAATTACCGGGGACCCGATGCGGCGGGTCCCCGGTGATTTTGCGTGAAAGCACGCAACCGGATGGAATTTGGAAGCGCTTCTCACTTTCCGCTCCGGGTCGTTAAGAAAGTGCGCAAGAGGAGAAAATTTCCTTGACAGACAAGGACCTCACGCCTATAATGAATATCTCCGACCGAACGGTCGGTCGGAGACTTAGCAACTACTAACTTTGCGCCTCGCGCAGACAAAAGGAGATCTGTATGAAACGAACCTTAGCGCTGCTATTGGCGGCCCTGCTGACGATGGCCGTCGCGCTGCCGGTGCTGGCGGACGACCGCGTTCAGTCCTCGGCGGAGACAGCCGCGTCTTCCTCCCCCGGAACGGATGCAGCGGGGACAGACGCGGGAACGGATGCGCTGCCCGCCACTTCTTCCGGGCAGACGGATGCTACAAGCCCGGATGCTTCCGCGTCTGGACAGACGGGGGACACGGCTCCCGCTGCCTCGGTGGATGTTTTGATTGGCAGCAGTGTGCAAAATCTTCAGTTAAACCCGAAAAACAGCGCCAGTGGCATCAGCTTTGAAAACCTGCGGGGGGCGATGCTGAATTATAACCCCACCATTCAATCCCTGAAAGCGCAGATTATGGATGTAAACGGCATGACGCAGGACAGCCTGTGGAGCGCCGGCGGGACGCTGCGGGAAATGCTTTCCAGCACCAGCGAGGCCCTTGGAATGGTGGAAAGCGCGATGGATGACGGAGTTCTTGACTCAAGGGTCTATCAGGCGCTCAGCATCGCGCTGAATGCAAATGTTATTTCGCTGCAAAGCGCGGTTGCGCAAAATTTTTCACAGGTCATCAACGTGGATAATACCATGGCCAGCACCAAAAACACCCTAAACAACGCCATTGAAAAGGTAATCAGCGGCGCGGAACAGCTTTACATAGGCGTTGTTGCTATGGAGGATGCGCTGCCCGCCGTGCAGCGGGGGCTGGATGCTTTGGACCGGGCTGTGGCAATCGCTGAAAAGCAGCAGGAGCTGGGCATGGCCTCCGCTTACGATGTGGAGAGCATCCGCCATCAGCGGGCGCAGGTTGCCAGCCAGTTGGAGGCATTGAAGTATCAGGTGACCACCAACAAGCTGCTGCTGGAGGGCATGTGTGACATGAAGCTAAGCGGCTCGGTGAAGCTGGGCGGGCTGCCCGTACCCACTCAGGCGGAGTTGGACGCCGTGGATTATGACAAGATGCTGAGCGCCGCCTCTGCCCGAAATGTAGACGTGGCCAATGCGGAGATCGCCTTTGGGGAGGATTCCGGCCCCGTGAATAAGCAGGCGCGTACTGCGGCGCAAAACAGCTTCGCTTCCGGCTTTAAGGGCGTTTGCATGGCTGTGCCGGAGAATGTCCGGCTGGTGAGCGCGGCGCAGGAGACCGTGGATTTTCAGCAAAGGACTTTTGATATCGCCGCCAAGAAGTATGAGCTTGGAATGGCGTCTCACGAGGAATACCTTGCCGCCAAGAGCAATTTTGACAGTGCGCAGGACGATTTGAATACGGCCCAGCGCAGCCTGTTCAGCGCCTATCATGCCTATGAAAGCGCCATAAAGTACGGTCTTGTGTAAGATCGGTTAGAAATAAAGGAGAGCACTATGAAAACAAAATCTCTTTCCGCGCTGCTGACGGCGGCGCTGCTGCTGGGTACGCTGGCGGGCTGCGGCCAGGCGGGCGATTCCTCTGAGGAGGAGGTCAAGGGCACCGCCGTGGAAATCCAAACGGTGGAGTTGGGCGACATCGCCACTGAGAGCACCGTCACCGGCAGCGTCACCGCCAACCGCAACGTGCCGGTTTTGAGCAAGGTTTCCTGTAAGGTCAAAAGCGTGACGGCCAAGGCCGGCGACGCCGTGGCCGCCGGGGACGCACTGTTTACGCTGGACACCGCCGACTTGCGGGATACCTACGGCAGCGCGCTGGAGACCTATTCCGGCACACGGGAGCTTCTGGACGAACAAGTCAGTCAGGCGCGGGAGGGCTATGAAAATCTTCAGGCACTGTTTGCCCTTGGGGCGGTGAGCCAGAATCAGGTAGATCAGGCAAAGCTGGGGCTTTTGCAAGCGGAAAACGCCCGCAAGAGCACCCTGACCCAGATGGGTCTGGACGATGTGTGGGATATTTTGAACAGCCCCACTGTCACGGCTCCCATCGCCGGAACCGTTTCCAGCGTCAGCGTAACCGCCGGAGTGGCCGTGGGTCCCGGCACCGTGGGGGCGGTGATTTCCGAGATCGGCCGTCCTCAGGTGGTTGTGAACGTCTCCGAGACGCTGCAGCCCTCTATCGGCGTAGGCGATGCAGTGGAAATCAACATTCCCTCCGTGGGAGAGGAGGCAGTGCAGGGAACGGTGGCCTCCGTGGCCTCCGCCGTCAGCCTGCCCTCGGCATTGTATGAGGTACATATTGATTTGCCCAAGGATATGAAAGTCTCCATCGGCATGTTTGCCCGGGCCACCTTCCGTACGGATTCTCGGACGGGCACGGTGCTCATTCCCACGGAAGCGATTCTTACGGGAGAGGACGGAAACCGTTCTGTCTATGTGGTGGACGGCGATACGGCCTATCAGGTAAACGTGACCACCGGTCTTGTGGGTGAGAAGCAGACGGAGATTACCTCCGGGCTTCACGGCGGCGAGCAGCTTGTGACGCGGGGGCAGAGCTATCTCAGCGACGGAGCCCCCGTCCGCGTCACCAACGCCCCTGCGCCGGAAGTCGGGGCGGACACCTCCGACTCGGACACGTCCGGTGCTGAAAGCGGCGCGGCCTCCTCTGCCGCGGCCTCTTCTCAGTCCGCGGCCCAAAGCGCGGAGGGCAAGGCGGCATGAATATCGTTTCATTTTCCATTCGCCATAAGGTTACCACTATCATGGCCTGCGTGATGGTGGCAATCTTCGGCGTGATGGGCTTTTCCCAATTGCCTTTGTCGCTGATGCCGGACATTGAGCTTCCGATGGTGTTGATGTATTCCACCTATCAGGCGGGTCCGCAGGAGGTGGAGAATCTGGTCACCGTCCCGCTGGAAAGCGCATGCGCAACGGTGGCCGGTATGGATGAACTTCAGTCCTACTCTGTTGAAAATATGTCCATGGTGCTGGTGACCTTTACCGACAGTACCGATTTGGACAGTGCTATGACGGATCTGCGGGACAAGGTGGGCATGGCGAAAAGCTCCCTGCCCGACGGGGCCAGCGACCCGGTGATGATGGCCATGGATATGGATGCCATGCCCGTTATGGTCATTGCCCTGCGGGGCAGCGATCTGGCATCTCTCCAGACTGTGGCAGACGACACCATTTCCCCCGCGCTGGAGCGCATCGAGGGTGTGGCCTCCGTGGACGTGGAGGGCGGCTTTGAAAATGAGATTGCCGTGGAAACTTACACGGAGAAGCTGGCGGGCTACGGCCTGTCTCTGTCCTATATCGCCCAGATTCTCTCGGCGGAAAACGTGGCCATTCCCGCCGGCAGCGTGGACAATGGGGCAAACACCCTGTCCGTGCGGACCGATGGCCAGTTTTCCTCCGCGGAGGACGTGGCCAACTGCCTGATCCCCCTGCCCACCGGCGGTTCCGTCCGGCTGGGAGAGGTGGCAAACGTCTATCTCAAGCCTGAAGATCGGACTACCATCGCCCGGGTGGGCGGGGAGGACTGCGTGGTCTTGTCCGTGAACAAGCAGTCTGACGTGAACACCGTGGTCACCGCCAGAAGCGTGAGCGCGGCCATGGAGGACATTGCGCAGGAGAATCCGACCTTGGAGTGGTCCGTGCTGATGGACCAGAGCGACTATATTAATATGTCTGTGGACAGCGCAATTTCCAATATTATTATGGGCGTGCTGCTGGCGGCGCTGGTGCTGTTCGTGTTCCTGCGGGACTGGGGCGCAACCATGGTCATCTCCGTGTCCATGCCCCTTTGTATCGTGTCAGTATTTCTTTTGATGCGGGTGCTGGGCATCACGCTAAACATGATGAGCCTTGGCGGCGTGGCCATGGGTGTGGGTATGATTGTGGATAACTCCATCGTGGTGCTGGAAAATATTTTTCATTACCGCGCAGAAGGACACGACAACTACTCCGCCTGTACCAAGGGGACGGGAGAGGTGTCTTTGTCCATCGTGGCCTCCACGCTGACCACTGTGGCGGTGTTTCTCCCTCTGGGCCTCACCGACGGAATTGTCGGTATGATGTTCTACGACTTCTGCCTGACTATCTGCACCCTGATCGGCATGTCCCTGATTGTGGCGCTGACCATTGTGCCACTTTTGAGCTATATGCTGCTGGGCCGGGGTCGGAAGGACCTGAAGGCCAACGCTCAGGTTATGGAAGCGGCGAAAAAACCGAAAAGAAACCGCCTGACGGACTGGTATGTAAAAAAGCTGGACTACTTTATCCATCACCGCAAGCGGGCCATGCTGGCAACCCTTGCCATGATCGTGATTTTCATCGGCATCATTGCATTCTCGGGTTTTGAGATGATGCCTTCTATGGACCAGAGCAGCGTCACCGTCACCGTAAGCCTTCCCACCGGAACCGAGACGGAGGAAGCGCAGCACATCGCCGAGCAGGTGGTGGACATCGCCATGGATACCGTTCCGGAAATCAAAGATATTTACTATACCACCGGCGGTGGTACCATGAGCAGCATGACTGGCGACAACTCTACCTCCGTGACACTGAATCTCGTTTCCATCGGGGATCGCCACCGCTCCGCCGAGGAGATCGGAGACGGGCTGCGGGAGGATTTGCGGGATATTGCCGGGTCGGAAATCACCGTGTCCTCCGCAGGCATGATGGATATGTCCGCCATGAGCGGGCAGCCCATCCAGCTCACCCTTTCCGGAGACAATTACGATGAGCTGAAAGCGGCGGCGGACGACCTTTTGAAGCAAATTGCCGACGGCGTGCCCGACGCGATGGATCTGAAATCCAGCGCCGGGGATCAGGTGCCGGAGGTGGACGTGACGCTGCGTCGGGATGTGGCCGCGCAGTACGGACTTACCGCCGCCACCATCGGTACCGCCGTGCGCAGCCAACTCACCGGGTCCACTGCCACGATTCTTAAGGTAAACGGCGAGGAGATCGATGTGGTGGTCCGGGGCGAGGCCGACGCGGGCAAAAGTCTGGACGCGCTGCGTTCTATGCTGATTACCACGCCCACGGGCAGCGCCGTTCCCTTGAATATGGTGGCAGACGTGGAGGTGGTGATGGCTCCTCAGACCATCATCCGCCAGAATCAGAGCCGCACCATCACCGTTACCGGCGACAGCCGCACCGACGACGCGATGGGTATTGCAAAGTCCGTCAAAACAGTGGTGGACAGTTACCAGCCCCCGGAGGGAATCACTGTGGAGATGGCGGGCGAGAGCAGCGACATGATGGACTCCTTCCAGAGTCTGGGCACCGCGTTGATCGTGGCGCTGGGTCTGGTGTATTTCGTGCTGGCGTCCCAGTTTGAGTCGTTCCTGATGCCGGTCATCGTCATGATGATTTTGCCGGTGAGTTTGCTGGGGTCGCTATCCACGCAGTTCCTGTTCGGCATGAAAATCTCCATCGTCTCTCTGGTCAGCGTGATTATGCTGGCAGGAACGGTGGTCAACTCTGCCATTGTTCTGGTGGATTACATCAAAATCCGCCGCCTGCGGGGCGAGGAGAAGGACGAGGCGATTTTGAAGGCATGTCCCCGCCGTGTCCGGCCTGTGATGATGACCATGCTCACAACGGTTCTGGGCCTTCTGCCCATGGCCGTGGGCATGGGCGAGGGGGCCGAAATGATGAAGCCCATGGCCATCGCGATGATTACAGGCATGCTGCTTTCCACCGTTGTAACGCTGCTGTTTACGCCCGTGTATTACAGTATTTTGGACAGTTTCAGACAAAGAATTTCTGATAAACGCGCGGCCAAAAGAGGGAAATACGCGCCGGAAAAGAAGGAGGAGATCCTCAGTGTCGAAGATCAGTGACCGGCGCCGCGCCGACATATTACGCTCTGAGCTGACGGAGTTTGGCCTCCGGGGCGTGGACGGAGCCTCTATGTCGGAAATTGCAGCCCGGGCCGGGATCGGAAAATCTACTATCTATGAGTATTTTGCCTCTAAAACAGAACTGCTTGTCGCATCCTGCGAGATGAAAATCCGTGAGATAAAAGAGGAAATTGCGTCCATCTTCAACCGGGACAGCTCCTTTTCAGATCAGATGGAGCTTTATGTCGAAATGATGCTGGATATGGCCGGAAACGTTGATTTCAACGAGGTCGTGCGGGTTTTTACCCGGGATTCCATTGACGCGCTGGAGACAGTGGTGGATGACCTTGCAGGGGATATGGCGGCCATCTTGGAAC
>NZ_DALZCH010000062.1:0-19755 GCF_031978065.1 Oscillibacter sp. | reverse complement strand
GAGTCCGCGTACACCGCCATGGAAGAGGCCATGTCACAGGAGATCGCGGCGATTGCCGCGCAGGGAGGTGAGGACTGATGATTAAGGAATACCGCACCGTAGAACAGATTGTCAGCCCCCTGATGATGGTCCGACAGGTAGAGGGCGTCACCTATGACGAGCTGGTGGAGGTGGAGCTGCAAAACGGCTCTGTCCGTCAGGGCAAAGTGCTGGAAGTCAACGGCGATACCGCCGTGGTTCAGCTTTTTGACTCCGCCGCGGGCATCAATTTGGCGCAGTCCAAGGTTCGTTTTCTGGGACACCCCCTGCGTCTGGGCGTTTCCTCCGACATGCTGGGCCGTGTATTCAACGGCATGGGCGAGCCCATCGACGGCGGCCCCGCCATTCTGGCGGAGGAGTACCGTGATATCAACGGCTTGCCCATGAACCCTGCCGCCCGGGACTATCCCAACGAATTTATTCAGACCGGTGTGTCCACCATCGATGGGCTGAACACGCTGGTTCGTGGGCAGAAGCTGCCCATTTTCTCCGGCTCCGGTCTGCCCCACGCGAATCTGGCGGCGCAAATTGCCCGTCAGGCCAGAGTGCGGGGCGATGAGGCTTCCAACTTCGCGGTGGTGTTTGCCGCTATCGGCATCACCTTCGAAGAGTCGGAGTTCTTTGTCAGCGAGTTTAAGCGCACCGGCGCCATTGACCGGACCGTGCTGTTTTCAAACCTTGCAAACGATCCCGCCGTGGAGCGCATTTCAACGCCCCGTATGGCTCTGACCGCCGCGGAGTATCTGGCTTTTGAAAAGGATATGCACGTGCTGGTTATCCTGACAGACATCACCAACTACGCCGAGGCGCTGCGCGAAGTTTCCGCCGCAAAGAAAGAGGTTCCCGGTCGTCGGGGCTTCCCCGGCTATCTGTATACCGACCTTGCCACCATGTACGAACGGGCAGGCCGCCAGCTTGGGAAGAAGGGCTCCATCACGCTGATTCCCATTCTGACCATGCCCGAAGACGACAAGACCCACCCCATCCCGGATCTGACCGGGTATATCACCGAGGGGCAGATCATTCTGGCCCGGGAGCTGTATCGTAAGAATATCCATCCCCCCGTGGACGTGCTGCCCTCTCTGTCCCGTTTGAAGGACAAGGGCATCGGCGAGGGGAAGACCCGTGAGGATCACGCCAGCACTATGAATCAGCTTTTTGCCGCCTATTCCACCGGCAAGGACAACAAGGAGCTGATGAGCATTTTGGGCGAGGCCGCGCTGACGCCCACGGATTTGCTGTATGCAAAATTTGCGGACGAGTTTGAGCGGCGGTATGTAAATCAGGGCTATGACGAAAACCGCTCCATTGAGGAGACGCTGGACTTGGGCTGGGAGCTTTTGAGCATTCTGCCCAAGGGCGAGTTGAAGCGCATCAAGCCGGAGCTGATTGAAAAATACTGGCCCAAAAAGGATGAACAGTAAGGAGGGGGGACCATGCCAAAGCTCAATGTGAACCCCACTCGCATGGAGCTGACCCGACTGAAGGGAAAGCTCCGTACCGCCCAGCGGGGACACAAGCTCCTCAAGGATAAGCGAGATGAGCTGATGAAACAGTTTTTGGAAACTGTGCGGGAGGTGCGCGCCCTCCGTGCGGAGGTGGAAGCGGAGTTGATGACCGTCCACGATTCGTTTACCGTGGCGTCGGCCCTCATGTCCTCCGAGGCGATGGAGCAGGCGCTGCTGTATCCGAAGCAGAGTGTGGAGCTGACCATGGGTTTTCAGAACGTCATGTCCGTCAATGTGCCGGTGTACGACTTCAAGACAAAAACCCAGTCGGACAGCGACATTTACCCCTATGGCTTCGCCGGAACTTCCGGTGAGCTGGATACGGCGGTGGACGCACTGGGAAAAGTTTTCCGCAAGATGCTGAAGCTGGCGCAGATTGAAAAATCTGCCCAGCTCATGGCGGAGGAAATTGAGAAGACCCGCCGCCGCGTCAACGCGCTGGAGTACGTGATGATTCCCAATACGCAGGAAACCATCCGATTTATTAATATGAAGCTGGATGAAAATGACCGCGCCACCACCATCCGTCTCATGAAGGTGAAGGATATGATCCTGAAAGAGGCGCTGGAGGAAAAACGGCAGCAGGATGCCAAGGCGTTGGAGTCTTTCTCAAGGTAAGCCGGAGCCTTGCGGTGAATGAAAGAGGGCGAAACCACGAAAAGAGTTTTTACGGGCTTTCTGACAGCCGCACTGCTGCTGGGACTTCTGAGTGTGGGGGCTTCGGCGGCGGAGACGAAGTATCGGCCTTTGACGCTGACGCGCTCCGGCTGCGCAACGCTGACCATTGACAAAGCCAGAGCGACAGGCAAGGAGGACAGGTATACGATTTACGGTGTACCCGCTGATGCCAAAGCCACGATCACCGTCACTGGAGCGCAAGAAGGATTTGACTTCTACATTGGCGCCATTTTCCAGCCGATATCGGACGGAAGCTACGGTTCGGCTGAGTGTATCTTAAACGCCGACAGAGTGTTGCAGCGCGTTTTTCCCATGGGTGAGAATGACGGCGAGCCGGAGGAGGACAACAGCTGGGTGAACAATTCTGATTATATCTGGCAAAACGGAACCTACAGCTTTGACCTCAACGCCGCCCGACTATGTGGGCTGGAATTTCAGCATACTCTGTGGCATGAAGAAAGATCCACATGATGGATCGCCCGATACAGTTGTCCACGGCTATTTTTTAGAATCTTACTTTGGATGCGAAGAAGGCCAATTGGCTTTCTTCGTGGTGGAAAAGGCTGACAGTAAGACGTCTGCAGCTCCCGCCGGAACCTTTACCGATGTGGCCGCCGGGGTATACTGCTTCGATGCGGTGCAGTGGGCGGTGGCGCAGAAAATTACCACCGGCGTGACGGCAACCACCTTCGCGCCCGGTGAGACCTGTACCAAGGCGCAGATACTGACGTTCCTGTGGCGGGCCAACGGCCAGCCGGAGCCTACCGCAGCCAATCCGTTTACCGATGTGACCCAGAACAATTACTATTATAAGGCTGTGTTGTGGGCCGCGGAACAGGGTCTGGTCTCCGGTAGTGCCTTTGGCGCGTCCGCGCCATGCACCCGGGCCATGACGGTTGAATATCTCTGGACGCTTGCGGGAAAACCTGAATCCGAAAAATCCACTGCGTTCACCGACGTGCCTGCCGACGCGGCATATTCCAAGGCTGTGGAGTGGGCGGTGGAAAAGGGCGTTACCACCGGAAAAGCCGCTGATACGTTTGCTCCCGATGCTGTCTGCACTCGTGGGCAAATCGCCACATTTTTGCATCGGGTCATGGGATAACGCACGATTTTTTTCAAAATGAGCTGTTTTGCGCATGTCTGCATGAAGGCCGTTATAAAGTCATGGAAAAAGAGCGGCTTTTGCCGCTCTTTTTCTGTATAATCTTCCGGACGCGGCAAACACTACCTCCACACGGAATTTGAATCATAGAATTTACAACAGGAGGTCGTGTTCCCTTGAAAATGTCAAATAAAAAAGCCCGCGTATCGGCGTTGTTGCTGGCGCTGCTGGTGACGCTGACCGTGCCCGCCCAGGCGCTGTTCGGCAAAAAGAGTGAAGAGTCGGCGCCGCCGGTTCAGGGCGCACCCATCGCAAAGGAAATTTCTGTCAGAACCTACCGCAACATTCCCTACCGCGCACAGTTTTTAGCCTCGGACGATGAGAACGGCGAACTGACCTTTACCGTGGACACGGCGCCGAAGAAAGGCACCGTCACCGTGGCGGGGGACGTATTCACCTATACGCCGACAGAGGGCAAAAGCGGGAAGGACAGCTTCACCTATGTGGTGACGGACCCTGCGGGGAATGTTTCCGTTCCCGCCACCGTTACTGTGATGGTGGAAAAGACAAAATCCGGCGTGGAATATCAGGACATGGGAGACAACTCCTCTGCCGCCGCTGCCCAGTATCTGGCGGAGAAGGGGGCCTTCACCGGCGCGCGCATTGGCGGGCAATACTATTTTGAGCCGGAGCGCACGCTTTCCCGGGCTGAATTTCTGGCCATGACCATGGAGCTTGCAAATCTCCCGGCGGATACCGTTACCATGACCGGCTTCTCCGACGACGAGGCAATCCCCACATGGGCTAAGTCCTATGCGGCGGCGGGCCTTTCCGAGGGGATTATCCGGGGCGTCTCCACCGAGACAGGAGCGGCTTTCCGCAGCAATGAACCCGTGAGCTTCAACGAGGCGGCTGCCATTTTGGACCGGGTGCTGGCGGTGGGCGACGTGGACCTTGCCACATGGTACGCTGACCGGGACGCAACGCCTTCTTGGGCGGCACAGGCCGTGGGGAATCTGGAGGCTGTCAGCGTGATGTCCGTGGGCAGCTTTGGAAGCGGTACACTTGCCCAGCCCATGACCCGGGCGGACGCGGCGCAGATGCTCTGCGCGGCGGGGACGCTGCTGGACGGAGAGCAGACCGGGCTTCTGGACTGGATGCGCTGAAAAAAAGCCCCGGCGCTTCATGAAGAAAAAAGTACAGGAACCTGCCGAAAAGTATTTCCGGCAGGTTCCTGCGCTTGTATTCACGGAAAATTTGTGCTAAACTGGTACGGATTGCAATAGCTATTGGATAGTCCGGTCCCGCCTGTGGCGGGCTGTGGGAAAAGGGCATTTGTGTGGGCCGCCGACGGCGGCGGAAGGAGGAACCATGAAGATCGTGGTATTGGCCGGCGGTCTTTCGCAGGAGCGAGAAGTTTCGCTGGTTACGGGGACGGCTGTGTGCCGGGCGCTCCGCAAGGGGGGCCACAGGGCTGTTTTGGTGGATTTGTTTTTGGGGCTTGAGGACTACGACGGTCCGCTGGAGGCCGTGTTCGACGCACCGGACGGACGCTGTGGAAACGCTGCCATTAAAACCACTGCGCCGGATCTGGAAGCGGTGCGCCGCAGCCGGAAGGACCAAGGCCCCAGCCTGATCGGAAAGGATGTTTTAAACGTCTGCGCTTTGGCCGACCTTGTATTCGTGGGGCTGCACGGCGAGAGCGGGGAGGACGGCCGCATTCAGGCTACGCTGGATTTGCTGGGAATCCCCTATACCGGATCGGGACACCTTTCCTCCGCCATGGCGATGGATAAGGTTGTCACGAAGCGGCTGATGGAAGCCGCCGGGATCCGAACGCCCAAGTGGCGGCTGGTGGAGTATAGCGAGGCAGAGGTGGAAGCCCTGTCCGAAGAGCTGCCGATGCCCTGCGTGGTGAAGACGCCGGGGGGCGGTTCCTCCATCGGGGTTTACATGCCCGAGACGCGGGAGGAGCTGAAAGCCGCTCTGCGGGATCTTCTGTACTTTGACGGGCAGATTATTGTGGAAGAGCGGATTGTGGGCCGGGATATTTTCACCGGCGTACTGGGGGACCGGTGGCTGCCGTCGGTCGAGGTGATTTCCGCCAAGGGGAAATTCGACTACGAGGCGAAGTACCAGTCCGGCGGGGCGCTGGAGCTGTGTCCGGCTGATATCACCGGGGAGCAGCAGGAGGAGATTGGCGAAATGGCGCTGAATCTTCACCGTCTGCTGGGATTGTCGGTGTATTCCCGGGCTGATTTTGTGCTGGATGAGGCCGGTGTGCCGTGGTGTTTGGAGATTAACTCTCTCCCGGGCCTGACCTCCGCCAGTCTCATGCCCAAGGAGGCTGCCGCCGCGGGGCTTACTTATGAGGAGCTCTGCGAGGAGATTGTTCAGCTTTCTTTAAGGAGGACGTGTCATCATGCTGCCAATGACTGTCAGGGAGATTGAATCCGCCGTCGGCGGCGTGTGGTGGAATCCCCGGGAGGACGCGCCTTCCGTCTCCGCCGTGTGCACCGACAGCCGGGAAATGCTCCCCGGGTGCCTGTTTGTGCCATGGAGGGGCGAGCGGTTTGACGGCCATGATTTTATTGACAGTGCGCTGGAAGCGGGCGCTGCCGGGACGTTGTGCGCCCGCCTGCCCGCCGATCTCCGGCCCGATAAATTCTACATCAAGGTGGACGACACCCGTTTGGCGCTGAAGGCGCTGGCCTCCGCCTATCGGAATCGGTTTGACATTCCCTTTGTCCAGATTACCGGCTCTGTGGGGAAGACCACCACCAAGGAGATGATCGCCACAGTCCTCTCGGCGGGACTAAAGGTGCTGAAAACGCCGGAGAATTTCAACAATGACATCGGAACGCCCCTGACGCTGTTCGGTCTTGCGCCGGAGCATCAGGCGGCGGTGATTGAAACGGGTATGAACCACTTCGGAGAGATTCACTATCTCTCCGAGCTGGTGCGTCCGGATATAGCCGTAATTTCCAACGTCGGTGACGCCCACATCGAATTTTTGGGCAGCCGGGAGGGAATTTTAAAGGCAAAAAGCGAGATTTTTGACTTTTTGAAGCCAGACGGCGTGGCCGTCCTCAATGGAGACGATGCGCTGCTGAACACGCTGAAGCTGCCCTTTACTACATTGCGGTGCGGACAGTCGGAGGGGTGCGGCGTGCGGGTCAGCGATGTATCCGACCGGGGACTGGACGGAACCTGCTGCCGCATCACCACAAAAAAAGACGTGTACGATTTGACGATCAATGCGCCGGGGCAGCATCTGGTGTACTGCGCCTCCATGGCCGTGGCCATCGCGGAGCTGCTGGGTCTGGATCATTCGCAGATTGTCTCCGGCGTGGCGGCCTTTCAGGGCGTGGGAAATCGGATGGAGGTGGTGCGCCTTCCCGGCGGACGCATCATCCTGAACGACTGCTACAACGCGAACCCCCAGTCGGTTGCGGCGGGACTGGAGGTGCTGGCAAAGAGCACCGGCTCCCGCAAGCTGGCAATTTTAGGGGATATGGGCGAACTGGGTGATCACGGAGAAGCCGCCCACTATAATATCGGCGCGCTGGCGGCTATGCTGGGCATCGACATGGTGATCGCCATCGGGGAAAAGGCCGAAAAAATTGCGGAGGGCACGCTGGCATCCGGCGGTTGCGCGCTCCACTTCCCAGACAAGGACGCGGCGAAGGATGAGCTGCTGTGCCAGTTCGAGCCGGATACCAGCGCACTGGTGAAGGCTTCTCACTTTTCCATGCATTTTGAGACCATTGTAGAGTTTTTGAAAGCACAGGATTATCAGGATTAAGGAACACAAATGATAGAAATACAGGTAGAAGGGCTGGTCAAGTCCTTTGATTTGGAAAAGAAAATACTGGACGGGCTGACCTTTCAGATTGACGAGGGGGAGCGGGTGGGTCTTTTGGGTCCCAACGGCGCGGGAAAAACCACACTGTTCCGCATTCTCACTGGTGAGCTGGACTATGACGCGGGCGGCGTGTCCCTTGCAAAGGGCCGTCGGCTGGGACTGATTTCTCAAATTCCCGTCTATCCCGAGGGGTATACGGTGGAGGACGTGCTCCGCACGGCTTTCGACCGTCTTTCCGCCCTTGCAAGAGAGATGGAAGACCTTGCGGGACGCATGGAGGCAGGGGAGAGCGACCCGGCGCTCCTGCGGCGGTATGGGGCGCTGACAGAAAAGTTTGAGTTGTTCGGCGGGTATGACACGGAGGTGGCCGTCAACAAGGTGGCAAACGGCCTCTCCATCCCGCAGCCCATGCGCTCGGAGCCATTTGAACGTCTTTCCGGGGGAGAAAAGACCCGGGTGAATCTGGGCCGCCTGATTCTGGAGGACACGGACGTTTTGCTGCTGGACGAGCCCACCAACCATCTGGACCTCCACGCAACGGAGTGGCTGGAGGATTATATCGCCCATTTCAAGGGCACTGTGGTGGCAATTTCCCATGACCGGTATTTTCTGGACCGGGCCGTGACGCGGATTATCGAGATCAACGGCGGTAAGGCGGAGTTTTACAGCGGAAATTACAGCTTTTACGCCGTGGAAAAAGAGCGGCGCTATCAGGAAAAGCTGAAGCAGTACGAAAAAGAGCAGGCCAAAATCGCCCAGCTTACCGAGGCGGCGGACCGCCTGCGGCTGTGGGCTTTTATGGGAAACGACGCGATGTACAAGCGGGCGTTTTCCATGGAAAAGCGCATCGAACGGATGCGCATCACCGACAGGCCCACCAAGCGCCGCAAAATGGACGCCCGCTTTTCCTCCATTGACTTTCAGGGGGACGAGGCCCTGACGATTCGGAATGTGTCCAAGTCCTTTGGGGAGCGGAAACTCTTCGAGGACATCAGCCTGAAAGTGGAGGGTGGCGAGCGCATCGCCCTCATCGGCGACAACGGGGCAGGAAAATCCACTCTTATCAAGATGGTGATGGACGAGGAGTATCCCGACGAGGGGCGCATTAAGTTGGGGCCTGCCGTCAAGGCGGCCTGCCTGCCCCAGATTATCCATTTCGACCACCCTGACTGGAACTTGGTGGAGAATCTTCAGGCCACTAAGCGGGGCATGACGGAAACCAGCGCGAGGAACCGGCTGGCATCCTATGATTTCCGGGGAGAGGACGTGTTTAAGTCTGTTTCCGTTCTTTCCGGCGGGGAAAAGAGCCGCCTGCGGCTGTGTATGCTGATGGACGGGGAAATTAACTTTTTGATTCTGGACGAACCCACTAACCATCTGGATATTGAATCCCGGGAGTGGATAGAGGACGCGGTAGAGAGCTTCGACGGAACGCTGCTGTTTGTCTCCCACGACCGGTATTTTATCAACCGCTTCGCCACCCGCATCTGGGAGGTAGCTGACGGAACCATTACCGACTGGCCCATGGGCTTTGCCCGTTACCGGGAGGAAAAGGAACGGGAAACACAGAAAAAGCATGAAAACACAAAAGCTGTAAAGGATAATACCATTACGAAAAAGCTGCCCCGGACGGGGCGAGAACAGATCGCCGCCCGCAAGCAGCTTGTTATCTGCGAACGCCATATCGGTGAGACGGAGACTCTGCTTGAAAAGCTGGACGCGGACATGATGGCCGCAGCCTGCGACTATGAAAAGCTGAACGCCTTGCTTGCGGAAAAAGACGCGGTGCAGGCGGCGCTGGATGAGCTGTATGAAAAGTGGGAGGCACTTTCGGAGGCGGCGGAATGAAAAAATCGGTTCGGATTTCTCTGGCGGCGGCAGGCTTGGCGCTGCTGGAGGGAATGGGAATTTGGTTTGTGCCGGGCATGAAGTTTTCCGCGTGGCTGTGCGCAGGAATCGCGGCGATGTTTGCCCTGTGGGCGGCGATGATCCGATGGAGCGAAAAAAGCAGGGCCGGAAAGGTCTGCAAGGTTCTGCTTCTTGCATGTGCCGCAGCGGGAATCCTTTCTTTTGCGGCGGTAGAGGCTTTTTTGGTAAAGGTGGGGCGGATGCCGCCCTCTGGGGACCCTCCCGCAGCCGTGGTTGTGCTGGGGGCCGGGGTCAACGGGAAAACGCCCTCTTTGGTATTGGCCTCCCGGCTGAACACCGCCAAAACCTATCTGAGCCAGTTGCCACCGGACACCCCCGTAATCCTCTCCGGAGGGCAGGGGCCGGGAGAGGACGTCACCGAGGCCCAGGCCATGTACGACTATCTAACGGCGGTTGGAATGAACGGCGAGCGGCTGTATCTGGAGGAGCGCTCCACCACCACGGCTGAAAATCTGGCGTATTCCAGCAGGATTCTCAGCGAATTGGGAATTGACACTTACAATAACAGCGTGGCTGTTGTGACCAACGACTTTCATATGGCGCGGGTCCGCTATCTGGCGGATTTTGAAACGCCCATGACCGTGACCGGGGTCCCCGCGCGGCTGCCCTACTGGTGGCTGACGGCAAACTATTACACCAGAGAGTATTTCGCGCTTGCAAAGGCCATGTGGAACAGGCTGAACGGGGCGTAGTGAGGATTTGACCGCTGAGGACAGGCGGGTTTTGCCCGCAAGAGAAGTAGGGAGGTCTTATGAGCGATATTTTATGTATGTATTACTCCCGCACGGGGAACACCAAGACGGCGATGCAAGAGCTATCCGCCGCGCTGGACGCGGAGCTGGTGGAATTGAAGGATGGAGTGAACCGCTCCGGCGTGAAGGGGTTTTTACACAGCGGAATGGATGCCATGCGCCGCACGGTGGAGACGCTCCAGCCCTTTGAAACGGAAAAGCCCCTGACGAATTATAAGCTGGTGATTCTTGGCACGCCGGTTTGGGCCGGGCGGTGCAGCAGTGCTGTGCGCAGCTTTTTGCAGGAGCAGGGACATCTCCTGACCGACGTATCCTATGTGCTGCTCCGGGGCGGAAACGCCAAATACGAGGAGATTTACGACCAGATGGATAAGTATCTTTCCAAGCCCCATCAAACCGCCGTATCTTTGCGGGCTGGGTCCGTGGGCTATCACTTTTGGCAGGAGGAATTTCTCCGGCGGACCCGGGCGTTTTTGGAGGGGCGGGAGTGTCAGAGTTAGCGGCCTTCCCGGCATAAGAGAGGGGAGGCAAACTGCTTGTTTGAAAAACTGAAAGAGATTGCGGTCCGGTACGACGCGCTGCAAACCCAGCTTGGCGATCCGTCGGTTTACGGCGATGCGGACCGCCTGCGGGTGGTGAATCAAGAACTGAAGGAGCTTGCTCCGGTGGCGGAGGCTTTCTCCGCCTGGGAGCGGGCGAACCGCCGCCTGCGGGAGACAGAGGCGCTTTTGAACGACCCGGAGCTGCGGGCCATGGCGCAGGAGGAATTGCCGGAGGCACGGGCGGAGTCGGAGAGGTTGGAGGCGGCGCTAAAGCCCCTGCTATTGCCCCGGGACCCGGACGACGGGCGCAACGTGGTGGTGGAAATCCGGGGCGGTGTTGGCGGGGAAGAAAGCGCGCTGTTTGCAGCGTCCCTTTTCCGAATGTACCTCATGTACGCCGAAAAACGGGGATTTTCCGTAGATGTTGTCAACGAAAACCGCACGGAGCTGGGTGGCGTAAAGGAAATTAGCTTTCTGGTAGAGGGCGACGGCGCATGGTCCCGGTTCAAGTTTGAAAGCGGGGTTCATCGCGTGCAGCGGGTGCCGGAGACGGAGTCTGCCGGGCGCATCCACACCAGCGCTGCCACCGTTGCCGTGCTGCCGGAGACACAGGAAGTGGAATTTGCCATTGATCCCGGAGATTTGCAGATTGACACCTTCCGCGCTTCCGGTGCGGGAGGGCAGCACATCAACAAAACGGAGTCTGCCATTCGCATCACACACTTGCCCACCGGTACGGTGGTGGAATGTCAGGACGAGCGGAGCCAGTACAAGAACCGGGAAAAGGCAATGAAGGTGCTGCGTTCCCGGCTGTACGAGGCGGAGCTTGCCCGGCGGGACGCGGATCAGGCTGCCCGCCGACGCAGTCAGGTGGGCAGCGGAGACCGGAGCGAGCGCATCCGCACTTATAACTTTCCACAGAGCCGGATGACAGACCACCGGATTGGCCTGACGCTGTACAAGCTGGACAGTGTGATGAACGGCGAGCTGGACGAGCTGATTGACGCGCTGATCGCCGCCGACACGGCGGAAAAGCTGCGAAAGCAGGAAAAATAAAAACGGGCGAAGCCCGCGTAAAACAGAAGGTAACCGCATGGAGACAAAATTTATTGATTTAACCAACATCAAGGGCCAGCAGCGGATTGTGGAGGAAAAAATTCAGACAGCCGCCGACATCATTCGCTCCGGCGGGTTGCTGGCCGTGCCTACGGAAACGGTATACGGCCTAGGGGCCAATGCGTTGGACGAAGAGGCGGTGCATAGGATTTTTGAGGCGAAGGGACGGCCGCAGGACAATCCTTTGATCATCCATGTTCCCTCCGCCCAGTGGCTGCCCCGGTTCTGCGTGGATGTGCCACCGTTGGCGTATACGCTGGCGCGCAATTTTTGGCCCGGTCCGCTCACCTTGATTTTAAAGCGAAGCCCCGCGATCCCCGCCGCAGTGACGGCGGGACTGGATACGGTGGGCGTTCGCTGCCCGGCCCACACGGTGACGCAGGCCATCATCCGCTATGCGGGAGTACCCATCGCCGCTCCTTCCGCCAATCTCTCCGGTCGCCCAAGCTGTACCTCCGCGGCAGACGTGGCGGCAGATATGGACGGCAGAATTGAGGGAATTGTGGACGGTGGCCCCTGTACTGTGGGGGTGGAGTCCACCATCGTGGATTTGACCGTTTCGCCGCCCCGGATGCTGCGCCCCGGCGGACTTCCGCTGGAAGACCTCCAGCGGGTGCTGGGTGAGATCGAGGTGGACAAGGCCGTCTCCGCGCCGCTGGGGGAGGGCGAAGCGCCCAAGGCCCCCGGCATGAAATACCGCCATTACGCGCCCAAGGCCGCCGTCACCGTGTTCACCGGTAATCCCCGGAGGACGGCGCAGGCCGTTGTCCAGCGTTTGAAGCCCGGTGTGGGCGTCATCTGTTTTGACGAGTTGGAATCCCTGTTTCAGGGCTATGAGACGCATTTGCTTGGCCCCGTGGACGACAAGGAGCTTCAGGCCCAGCGTGTGTTCGACGCGCTGCGGGCCTTTGATACAGGCAACGTGACGGAAATTCTTGCTCAGTGCCCCGACAACCGGGGACTTGGGGTGGCCATCGGCAACCGACTGAAAATGGCGGCGGGCTTCAACGTGGTGGACGTGGAGGAGGAGCGCATCATCCTTGGTCTCACCGGCGGAACCGGCGCGGGGAAAACCAGCGCGCTGAAGGCCGTGGAGGATTTAGGCGGGCTGGCGCTGGACTGTGACGCGGTGTATTACGAGCTTCTGAACACCGACCCGGGCCTGCGGGACGCGATCGCAGGCGCCTTTGGCTCACAGGTCTTTAACCCCAATGGGGCACTGAACCGCAAGGCGTTGGGCGAGTTGGTCTTCGGAGATAACGACCGGCTGGACCAGCTTAACGACATCGTGTTCCGTTTCCTGCGGCCGGAGTTGGAGCGGAGGATTGCCGCTTTTCAGGGCAAGCTCTGCGCGCTGGACGCCATCAACCTCTTTGAGTCTGGCATTGACAGGCTGTGCGACTGCACCGTGGCGGTGACCTCGCCCATTGAAATGCGTGTCCGGCGGATTATGGAGCGGGACGGAATCGACGAAAAGTATGCAAGGCTCCGTGTCTCCGCCCAGCAGCAGGACGATTATTTCCGGGAGAAATGCGACCGGGAGCTGAGCAACACCGCCGAGACGCCCAAGGCGTTTCGGGAGGCAGCAAAGGAATTTTTCATACGTCTGATTGAGCAGATTAAGGAGGATAAGGCAAATGGCAGAAAATAAAAGGACGAAGGACCTGCGCGAAAAGCTTCTCGCCGGCAAAAAGCACGGCTACGACCAGTTCGATCCCAAGGACGAGAAGACCATGGAGTCCTACTGCGCGGATTACCGGACATTCTTAGATGCAGGGAAGACCGAGCGGGAGTGTGCGGGGGAGTTGGTGCGTCTGGCGGAGGCGGCGGGATTCCGTGCTTTCACCCGGGGCATGGAACTGAAAACTGGGGACAAGCTGTATTTCTGTAACCGGAGCAAGAGCGTGTATCTGGCCCGAATCGGCAAGCAACCGCTAAGCGCCGGCGCGCAGATTGCCGCCGCCCACATTGACTCGCCTAGGCTGGATTTGAAGCCCAATCCCCTGTATGAAGACGGCGAGCTGGCCTATTTCAAAACCCATTATTATGGCGGCATCCGTAAGTATCAGTGGACCACCGTGCCGCTGGAACTTCGGGGCGTGGTAGCGCTAAAAAACGGGGAGACAGTTTCTGTGCGCATCGGTGCGGACCCGGGGGATCCCAAGCTGATCATTACAGACCTTCTGCCCCATCTGGGGGCGGAGCAGAACAAAAAGCCGCTGGGCGAGGCGGTTCCCGGTGAAACGCTGAACCTGCTGCTGGGCAGCCGCCCCTTGCCGGACAGCGAGGGCAGCGACCGGGTAAAGCTGGCGGTGATGCAGTTGCTCAACGAAAAATACGGTATCGTGGAGGAGGATTTGACCTCCGCCGAACTGGAGGCCGTCCCTGCCTTCATGTCCTGCGACATCGGGCTGGATCGCAGCATGATCGGCGCCTATGGCCACGACGACCGGGTGTGCGCCTACGCGGGGTTCCGGGCGCTGGTGGACTTGGAGGAAACTCCGGAGAAGACGGCGGTGTGCGTCCTGGCGGACAAGGAGGAGATTGGCTCCGACGGCGTAACCGGCTTGCAGTCCGCCGCGTTTGACACCTTTATGGAGGATTTGTGCGAAGTGCAGGGCGTTCCTCTGCGTGTGTGTTTGGAGAAGTCCTTCTGCCTCAGCGCGGACGTGACGGCCGCGTTTGACCCCAATTTCTCCGATGTGTTTGAAAAGCGGAACGCCGCCTGGCTGAACCATGGCGTGGGCCTTTGCAAGTATACCGGCGCACGGGGCAAGTCCGGCGCGTCCGACGCGGACGCGGAGACAGTGGCCTATGTCCGTTCTCTGTTCGACGAGGCAGGCGTGCTTTGGCAGATCGCAGAGCTGGGCAAGGTGGACGCAGGCGGCGGCGGCACGGTGGCGGCCTATATGGCCAACCGCAACATTGCCACGCTGGATGCGGGCGTTCCGGTGCTGAGTATGCACGCCCCCTTTGAGGTGGTGGCGAAGCTGGACTGCTACGAGACCTATAAGGGCATGAAGGCCGTGTTTCTGGCACGCAAATAACTTGGGATCAGCATAGTTCGTCTGACTTTTTTAGAAGCTTGGCCTACGTGAATTTACGAAGGAACCGCAGAAAGCGGTTCCTTCGTACGTTTGTGGGAAGTGAAATTGTTTGACGGGGGAATCGTCCGCACGCAAGCGCGACGTACGGTATCTCCCAAGAAAAACCGGCCTTGCCAAAAGCTGGAAGTCATAGAGGGAAATTGCGAACTTATCATGATAAGGCAGGTTGAATACGGAAAACAGGAGGAATACCGCGGCATCCCTCCTGTTTTATGCAGATTGCCACCTTCTGCGGAAGAAAGAGCAGCTATCAGCTATTCTGTTTCTCTCAAGCGCTCAACAACGGGGTGTCTGGCAGCCACCCGGTATACCGCCAGCGGCACTGCGATGCCCAAAAGAGCAAAGACCGGCGCCAATGACAATATGGGTAAGGCGGTAAACCGATAGGTGAAGAACCAAAACGTGCTCTCCAGCACTCTGGACAGCAGAGGTCCGGAGGCAAGGCTGAGAACCAGCGATACGGCCACCGCGCCCAGCGCGTAATACAGCCCCTCCCAAACCAGCATAATTTTCAGTTGTCTGCCGGTCATACCGATGGCCTGAAGCATAGCAAGCTCCCGGCGGCGCGTGAGAATCCCGGTTAAAATTGCGTTGAGGAAATTGAGCACGCCTACAAGCCCCACGATAAAGCTCAGCACGCCCCCCAGCATCAAAAACATGTTCCGGAAGGAGTCAAATTCCGCGACATAAGTCGCCTTGCTCTCGTAGTCAAGCTGCGTCTGCTGCTTCGTTGTCAACTCGGATAAATAAGCCTCCATACCAGCTGTGCTCTCGTCGCTGACATCGCAGGCGTAGTACATCACGTCGCTGGTGCCGCTGTTATTCAAAAAGGTCTGGTCGTTCATGACGAACTCGTCAGCGCCGTAATAGCGGTAGCTGAGGGTATTGGGTACGATCACCAGTGCCGCAACCTCGTACTCCACGTCCCGATAGCTCTTTGCCCGGTATCGAAAGGGCTGGTCATCCGGGATATTGCCCGGGTCAAGTATCTCCCCCGTATCCGGGTCGTAGTACTCGTATTCCTCTACATAGCGCAGCGTGACAGTATCACCCAGCTTTGCCCAGTGAGAGTCCGGCTGGGGATTGCCGTAGTCGTCGTCGGAATAGACCGCCGCGACATAGCGCCCTCCCGGCTCGTGAAGCTTGGACAAATCGCCCTCCAGCACGGTCAGCTTATCAAGGACATAGCGCTCCATGCCGTAAAGCTGCGCCCGTTCGGACAGCAGCCCTGCGTCATTCTTTTCCGCAAAGGCAATCTGAGAATTCAGCGTTTCCGCGTCGTTCCACGCCCCGTACAGGGTGCGGAAATAATCCTCGGTGATGAATTCCTCCACCGGACTGGTCTTGCCGTAGACACGTCCCCCTCCCTCAATTCCGGGCTGGGCTTCCAGCGCGGCAATCGAATCCGCGGGCAGCGCCCGGTCGGCGCCCCAAAATGCTCCTGTTTGAAAATAACCCGCATCGGAGACGATGAAATCGGAAACCATGTTGGACAGATATTTGTCCATGTCAAAGCCGCTTGTGAAAGTGACCGTGATATTGAGCAGAAGTACCGCAAGTGACAGTGAGGCCACGGTAACCGCCGTCTTGCCCCGGCTGCGCCCCAGATTCGCCCATGCCATTTTTGGAAGCGATGCGCCTGACTGAGACTTGCGTATTGCCTTTTTACCTGCCGTCCCCTCGGTGTAGCGAACCGCCTCCACAGGAGATACTCTTGCCGCCAGCCGTCCGGGTCTGCGGCAGGAAATCAGCACGGTGACCAACGCAAAAAGCGCCGAACCAATAAAAATCAGCGGACTTGCCGATACCGTATCCTGCACGACGCCGTTGAGCCGGGAAAGGATTACAGGGGTCAGCATAATCCCGACGGCGTAGCCAATCAGCAATCCGATGGGGATTCCGATGAAGGAAAGCAGCAGTGCTTGGCGGCGGATGATGCGCCGCAGTTGCCGCCCCGTTGTGCCGATGGTTTTCAGCAGTCCATAGAAGCGGATATCGTTTGAAACCGAAATCTGAAATACGTTGTAGATAATCAGGTAGCCCGTGAAAATAATAATCAGCAATAGCCCCACGATTGCGGCGGCGGTAAAGGGATCCATGCTGTCGGCAAGCTGGGCGCCGCTATACCCCCAGTTTACGCCAACTGCAATATAATTGTCTCCCGAGGAGCGGTTTTCCGTCTGGTAGCCGTGATTTGCAAGGATTGTTTTTAAGTCCTGTTCGATGTGCAGGGAGCTTCCCAGCATGACATCCATGTTCCACGAGCCGGTCATTCCGTCATTGCCAATGCCGCTGCCGATGCCCACTTGGTCATAAGTCGCCTGAGCACGGCTCAGGGGGAGAAGGACATGGTTTGCGACGACCGCCTCGTCATATTCCCACCAGCCGCTCAGGACAAAGGATTCCGTTACCTCTGTGCCGTCCACGACAAAGGTCATGGTGAACTCGTTTCCCAATACCGGCTCAACACCCAGCAGTTCCAGCACTCTTGTGTCGGTGGCGGCTTCCTTGGTGCCTTCGGCGGGCAAGCGGCCCTCTATGGGGTCGCAGTACATCCAGTGGGCCTGGTTTGCGTCGCTGTACCCCACCTCTACATGGGACTTGAGAAAGGGCGCGCCCTCCGGCATACCAACAAATCGGCGCAGCCCATGCTGTTTAATGAGCGGATCGCCTTTGATCTCGTCGAACTGCTCCTGGGTCATATACTTGAATGTTCCCTGACTCCATCCTCCGGCCTGTCGGAAGTTGGCCTGTTGAACGGAATGGTTGATCGACAGCGCCACTGTGAACAGGGTTGTAAACAGCACGGCGGTCAGGGCGATGGCAAGAATTGCAATCAGGTTTCGTGATTTTGCCGCTTTCATGCTTTTCATGCTCAGCGCGCGGATGCATTTCCCGTTGGCTACATTCATGATCCGGCCCCCTTATCGAGAAACGATCAGGCCGTCTTCGATACGGACGATGCGGTCTGCCAGTTGGGCAATCTCTTCGTTATGGGTAATCATTACAATGGTTTGGGAAAACTTCTGACCTGTGACCTTCAAGAGGCCCAAAACATCCTGACTGGTTTTAGAATCCAGATTGCCGGTTGGCTCGTCCGCAAGGATGATGGCAGGCTTGGCGGCCAAGGCCCGGGCGATGGCAACCCGCTGCTGCTGGCCCCCGGAGAGATTATTCGGCAGGTTTTGCAGCTTGGAGGGAAGACCCAGCGTTTCGATGATGCTATCCACATATGGGCGATCCGGCGTGTTGCCGTCCAATTGAATGGGCAGCACAATGTTTTCATAGACATTGAGCACCGGAACCAGATTGTAGTTCTGGAACACAAATCCAATCTTGCGCCGGCGGAAGATTGTCAGCTCCTCGTCTTTCAGAGAAAAAATGTCCTTGCCATCCACCGTAACCGTACCGCTTGTGGGCCGGTCCAGTCCGCCCAGCATATGCAGTAGTGTGCTCTTCCCGCTGCCGGACGTGCCGACGATGGCCACAAATTCGCCTGTTTCCACCTGCAAGCTGACACCGTCCAGCGCGTGAACCGCGTTTTCACCGGTACCGTAAAGCTTTTTCAAATCATGGGTCTGCAAAATTGTCATAATAACTGCCTCCAAAGATAAAGTCTGCAAGGTTTGCTACCATGCAGATTCTATCGCACGTTTCTTTCCAGAATCTTTCCGGCGGACAGGCAATTCTAACAGTCTTGTAAGAATTCAAGCCTGACGGGGCAAGAACATGGAAAAAACCGAGCCGCGGCCGGGGGCCGAAGTCACTTTGATATATCCCTCCTGACCGATCAAAATCTGGCGGGTCAGATATAAGCCGATTCCCGCACCGTCCTGCTCGCTGACGGTCTGTGAGCGGTAAAAACGGGAAAAGACCTTTGCCTGCTCCGCCTCTGAGACGCCAATTCCCGTATCTGCGACATCAACCCGGCAGAACAGCTCGTATTCCTCAGCCGAAATCCGGATACTGCCGCCGGAGGGCGTGTATTTGACAGCGTTATCCAGCAGATTGCAGAGTGCTTCTGTGGTCCATTTCCGGTCAAACACCGCGCGGACGTCCGTAGAGTTCACGGTTATCTGAATCTTTTTTTCCGCAGCTTTGGGCGCGAGCTGGTTTGCCGCTTCCTCAACCATCGGAGCAATGTCGTTCAGGACAGGGTGGAGGGTAATCACACCTGTTTCCAGCCGCGACAGCTTCAGCAAAGCTGCAATCAAAAAGCTCAGCTTTTCCGCTTGTCCCCGCAGCGCTGCCACACAAACCACACTTTCTTCCGCCAGGTTCTGCTCCTCCAACAACTGCGCATAGAGCAAAATGTTTGCAATCGGCGTTTTGGTTTGGTGAGAGATATCCGCCAATAATTCCTTGACTTTTTCCTTTTCTGCCGCTAAATTGCGTGCGGATACCGAGGATGCGGCTAAATATTGGTTGAATCTGCTTTCCACCGCCGACAGCAGGCTTTCGTCAAAGGTGTGCTCCGCAAAGCTTCCGTCCATAGTGCTATCCAGCATTTGACTGAGTCTTTTCATCACGTTCCTTGTGTTTCGGCGCTCCAACAGCACGAGCGCCGCACACAGGAGAATGATTGCCAGCGCAAGGAGAAGCAGAAGTAAATTCCCGTCATTCATCCTGCTTCACCACCCATACATACCCTAAACCGTAGACAGTTTTGATATACCGCGCGGCATCCAGCTTGTCCCGTAGCCGTTTGACCGTGACGGAAAGCGCATTTTCATCCACATAGTCCGCGCCGTCTGTCCAGATGCGATCCAGAAGAACCGCGCGGGTCATCGTTATGCCCCGATTTTCCACCAGCAGACGGAGAAGCTTTTGCTCCGTTTTACTTAGTTCAACGGGAGTATCCTCCTGATAAAATGCCATCTGCTCAAAATCAAACCGATAGCCGTCAATTTCCAGAACAGACGTGTTGGATGCCGGAGGTACGTCACGGCGCATCTGCGCCTTGACCCTCGCGCGAAGAATCGCCAGACTAAAGGGCTTGGTGATATAGTCGTCCGCACCGTGCTCTAGCCCCGTCACCACATCCACCTCAGTATCGTTGACAGTTAAAAGAATCACCGGAACGGAGTCGTTCCTGACTTTCATCTCGTGAAGCA
>NZ_DALZCH010000061.1:0-20195 GCF_031978065.1 Oscillibacter sp. | reverse complement strand
CGCGTCCTTTGCCCCAAGGGTTCTGCGGCGGGTGCACAGCAACCGCTTTTCCCCGTCCAGCAGAAAAATCCGCACATTGCTGGTTCCAACGTCGTAGTACGCAATCAGACCCCGCTCCATCCGCTCACCCCCGGATGGCTTGCGCATAGGCTCTGGCCGTGTTGGCGATTTCGTCCAGCTTCCCCTCGGACACCATCTTGGCCGAGACGAGGTTTCCCCCCACGCCAACGCCCACGCACCCGGCCTGGAGAAAGTCCGGCGTGTTCTGCGGGGTCACGCCGCCCACAGCGGTGAAGGGAATGTGGCCCAGCGGACCACGGAGAGCCCTGATATACTCCGGCCCCAAAATTCCCGCCGGAAACAGCTTGACGATATTCGCGCCCCAACTCCACGCGCTGGCCGCTTCCGTGGCCGTCATGGCCCCGGGAATAGAGACAAGCTCCAGCCGCCGGGTTTCCCGGATCACCGCCTCGTCGGCATTGGGCGAGATGATATAGCCCGCGCCCGCCTCCTTGGCAAGATTCACTTCCTCAGCCGTCATGACCGTCCCCGCGCCCACCCCAATTTCATTTTCAAAGCGTTCGGACAGCAGCCGAATGGAGCGCAATGTCTCCTCAATGCCGCCCTCTTTGCTGTGGTCAAAGGTGACCTCCAAACAGCGCAGGCCCCCCGCCAGAATCGCCCCGGCTAAATCGCAGATCTGACTGCTTGGAATCCCCCGTACAATCGCGATGACCTTCGTTTCCATAATTGCTTCCAATGCCGTGTGTTTCATAGTCGTCTCCTTTTGGTTTGCGGGCTTACAGCGTCACGCCGTCCCGCAGAATGCCCATCTGATAATATCCGTTTTCTTCGTTTCTCGTGTGGTATGTGCCGTTGCAGGTGTCCAAAACCGCGTCATAGAGCTGTCGGGTAAAAACTTGAAGCGCCTCGTCCGTGGACTGCGCCAGTAAAGCACCCGCGTCAAAGTCAATCCAGCCCCGCTTTTTCTGCGCAAGGCGGCTGTTGGACGACAGACGGAAGGTAGGCCCGGCAAAGCCGCAGGGCGACGGCCACATTGTCCTGCGGATAAATTCTCAAAAAGTCCATCGTTTCCTCCTGTTTTTACCGCCGGTCCGTCCGCCGGAATGCATTCGCAAGCTCGTACTTCTCCTCTTCCAAATGGGCGCGGCGACTGACGCAGCGGCGCCTTCCCGCTGCCGGGGGCGTGGTTCCGCTTTATCAGCCGCCTAATTCTTTATCTGCCCATGAATCCCCCGTCCACGGGGAGCACCACGCCGGAGAGATAGTCCGACGCCGGAGAAACCAGAAACAGCAGCGCGCCAGTCAAATCCTCCGGCTCTCCCCACCGTCCGGCGGGAATCCGGCTTAAAATTTCCTGATTGCGTGCCGGGTTCGCCCGAATCGCGGCGGTATTGTCTGTGGCAAGATACCCGGGGGCAATGGCGTTCACCTGAACGCCCCTTGCCGCCCATTCGTTTGACAGCGACTTTGTGAACTGGGCCACGCCGCCCTTGGAGGCGGCGTAGGCCGGCACGTTGAAGCCGCCGAAAAAGCTGAGCATGGAGGCAATGTTGACAATTTTTCCACTGCCCTGCGCCAGCATCTCCCGTCCGCAAAGCTGGGCCATCTGAAAAGCCGAAATCAGGTTTACGCGAATCAGCTTTTCAAAATCTTCCACCGGAAAGTCCTCGCAGGGGTGGCGAATCTGGGTTCCGGCGTTGTTGACCAGAATGTCCACCCCGCCCAAAAACGCCTTTGCCCCCCGAAAGCAGGCTTCCACAGCCGCAGAATCCTGAAAATCGCCCACAAAGCCCCGGATGCGGTCCGGCTCGCCGATGTTGGCCGCCGCTACGTAAACGGACTCTCCGCTTCCGGTAATCGCTACCTTCGCCCCGGCGTCATAAAGCGTTTTGGCCAGAGAAAACCCGATGCCCCGGCTGCCGCCGGTGACAATGGCGCGTTTTCCCGCAATGTCAAATACAGCGTTCATGCCAGTGCCTCAGCCCATCATCCCCAGTGCTCTGGGCAGGGCCTCGGTGACAGCGGGGATATAGGTGATGACCAGCAGCGCGGCAATCATCACAAAGATAAACGGTACGATGGCTTTGCACAAATCCGTAAACTTCATTTTGGTCATGCCGGAGGCCACGAACAGGTTCACGCCCACGGGAGGAGTGATAAAGCCGATGGCCATGTTGGTGACCATGATCAGGCCGAAGTGAATAATGCCCACGCCAAACTCCTTTGCCACGGGATACAGGATTGGCGAGAGAATCAGGATGGCGGGCGTGGTGTCCATAATCATGCCAACCACCAGCAGCACCGCGTTGATCAGCAGCAGAATTACAAACTTGTTGTCGGTCATGGAGGTCATCCCCGTCATGATTGCCTCGGGAATGCGCTCCAGCGCCAGAACCTTGCCCAGAACGGTGCCGGTACCCACCATGATCAAAACCGTGCCCACCGTTTCGGCGGAGCCAACCAGAGAGTTATAGATTTTGGCCCAGTTCAGCTCCTTGTAAATCAGCGCGCCGGCAATCAGGCCATATACGCAGGCGATGACGGCCGCCTCGGTGGGGGTAAAAAAGCCGCCGTAAATTCCGCCCAGAATGATGACGGGAACCAGCAGCGCCCAGATGGCATCCACCGCAGCGCGCCCCAGACGGCGGAAGGAAAACTTTTGGCCGGAGCCCTTGTAGCCGCGCTTTCTGGAGATATAGATGCTCAGGGCGCACAGGCCGCCGCCCAGAACGAGCGCGGGACCAAAGCCGCCCATGAACAGCGTACCCACGGACGCGCCGGTGGAAACGCCGTAAAGCACCATGGGGATGCTGGGGGGCACAATCACGCCCAGACAGCCGGATGCGGCAATCAGCGCCACGGAGAAGGGCTTGTCATAGCCGTGCTCCACCATGGCGGGCACCATCACCGCGCCGATGGCGGCCACCGTGGCCGGACCGGAGCCAGAAATTGCGCCGAAGAACATGCAGGTGAGCACCGTAACCACGGCAAAGCCGCCTGTAATATGCCCCACCGCGGCCGAGCCAAGGTCGGCAAGCCGCTTGGACAGGCCGCCACCCTCCATCAGTCCACCCGCCAGAATGAAGAACGGAATGGCCATCAAGGGGAAGGAGTCCACCGCAGTGAACATGTTGGTGGCAAGATAGGAAAGAGACTGGGTGCTGCATGTGGTCAGGTAAATAACGAGGGACATACCGGCGGAAACGCCGATGGGCACCTTTAAGGCCAGAAAAATGGCAAAGGAACCAAACAAAATCAGATTAGTCATGGGAGCCGACGGCCTCCTTTCTCTCGCGGAAACGCGCAATGGTATCCTGAATCAGGCGAATCAGCATCAGCGCGCTGCCCACCAGAACGGAGCTATACGGAATCGCCATGGACAGCCGGACGGCGGGAGAAAGCTGCGCGGCGACACGCTGAACCACGGGGATGCTGTAATAGGTAAGAATCGCGGCGAAAATCATAAAAATCACGTTGGAGATGATGTTCAGCACAAACTTTCCGTTATCCTTAAAAAACAGATCCAGCAGCTCCACGCTGATGTGCTTGCGCTTGCGAATTGCCGAGGCAGCGCCCAAATAAATCATCCAGATAAACATGTACCGACCCAGCTCCTCCGTCCAGGACAAGGGCCAGCCAAATACGCGGAACACGATCTGCATAAAGATCATCAGAGTCATCACGCTTAGAAGAATTGCCAAAAGGACCTCTTCCAAATGCTTGTCAAGAAATGACACTATTTTCATATTCGTACCTTTCTCCTTGGTGCGGGCGAAGCGGAAGCTCCGCCCGCACCCATGTGCCTTAATTTGCCGCGTTGACTTCGTCTGCCTTCGCCAAAACGGTTTCCAGCGTCACGGTGGGATTGTAGTTCTTGGTGAAGAAGTCATAGGTGCCGGCGGTGGCCTCGCGGAACACATTGCGCTGCTCGTCGGTCAGGAAGGTGATTTCGCAGCCGCCGTCCTGGATGGTCTTGATGTACTCCTGCTCCTTGTCGATGGACTGCTGCCGGTTGACTTCCACCGCGGCTTTCGCAGCCTCGTCAACCACCTTCTGCAAGTCGGCGGGCAGGCTTTGATAAAACTCGTCGTTGATGCTGAAGCAGGTGATGTCAAAGGTGTGGCTCAGGTCGGTCATGTACTTCTGCACTTCATAGAAGGCGTTGGTAGCGGTAATGGCATAGGGGTTATCCTGACCGTCCACGGTGCCCTGCTGCAAAGCGGTATACAACTCGGCAAAGGACATGGGCATGGGGTTTGCGCCCATCTGGGTGAACATGTCGATGTACAGGGGGGACTCCATCACGCGGATCTTCAGGCCTTTCATATCGGCGGGAGTGACAATGGCGTGCTTGCTGTTGGTCACCTGACGGATGCCGTTTTCAAAGTAGCCCACAATGCGGATGCCGGTCTGGGTCCTGATGGCCTCGGCAAGCTGGGTGCCCACCTCACTGTCATAAAAAGCATAGGCTGCCTGACGGTTCTTAAACAGGAAGGGCAGACCCACGCTCATCAGCTCCTCTGTAAAGCTGGCGTACATGGACTGGCTGGTTTCGCACATCTGCATGTCGCCGGCCTGAACGGCCTCCACCAGCTCGCGGCTGCCGCCCAGCGTGTTGTTGTCATAGACCTCCACCTGAAGCTGGCCGCCGGAGAGCTGCTCGGCCACTTCCTTGAATTTAAACATGCCTTGAGAAATGGGGTGCTCGTCGGGAACGGTTCCGCCTACCGTGATCTTATATACGGTCTTGTCTCCGCCGGAGGCGGCGCTGCCTCCGGAAGCTGCGCCGGACGTGGAGCCGCCGCCACCGCAGGCGGCAAGGGCCATTACCATGGTTGCTGCCAGAGCCAGAGAGATAAACTTCTTTACCTTATTCATTGTCGTTCCTCCTAAAAATTTGTGGTATATCGTTCAGGGACTCTCCCCAAAGTCGTAAGCTCAGATGCCGGACTTCTGATAAAACTCGTAAAAATCGCGCTCGAGACCCTCCCGGAACTGAGGCGCCGCAATTTGAATGAGCGCCTTGGCCCGGTCCCGCAGGCATTTTCCAAACAGCTCCGCCACGCCATATTCCGTGACGACGTAGAAAATGTCGTTGCGGGGGGTTGCGATGGGTGTGCCTGCCTGCATCCGCGCCACAATGCGGGATACGGCTCCCTTCTTGGCCGTGGCGGGCAGGGCGATGACGGGCTTTCCGTTTTTGGACAGGGCCGCGCCGCGAATGAAGTCCAACTGCCCGCCGATGCCGGAGAACAGGGTCATCCCCATAGAGTCCGCCGCCACCTGCCCAGTGAGGTCCACCTCGATGGCGGAGTTGATGGCCACCATATTGTCGTTCTGTGAAATGACGCCCACGTGGTTGGTATAGTCCACAGGATGAAGCTGAATCATGTCGTTGCCGCCGGCAAAGTCATACAGCTTCCGGGTTCCCTGAATGAAGGTGGAGATAATTTTGCCCTTGTTAATGCTCTTGCGGGCGCCGTTGATCACGCCGGCCTCAATCAGGGGCAGAAGGTTGTCGGAGAAAACCTCCGTGTGGATGCCGAGGTCCTTCTTGTCAAACAGGCACTTGAGAATCGCGTTCGGAATCTTGCCCTGCCCCATCTGGAGAGTGGCGCCGTCCTCAATCAGTCCGGCAATGTTGGCGCCAATTTTGTCCACAACGGGGTCGCTGCTGTCAATCAGCGGCAGCTCATAGAGAGGAGTGTCCGCTTCCACGAAGTAGTCCAGCTCTGTCACGTGTACCTTTGTCTCGCCGCAGGTGCGGGGCATGTTGGGGTTGACCTGCACAATTTTCAGCTTGGCGGACTCCACGCAGGAGCGGGCAAAGTCCACGGACAGGCCGAAGCTGCAATAGCCTTCTTCGTCAGGGGGCGTCACCTGCCCCAGATACACGTCGCAGGGCACCACGCCGGAGCGCACCGCCCGGGGCTGGAGGGAAAATGCCATGGGGGTGAACTCTCCCCGGCCGCTCTGGATGCACTCGCGGTTTTTCGCGCCCAGAAACACCGAGCAAACCTTGAAACTTTCGGCGTACTCAGGCTGGGCATATTTGGCGGCGCCGATGTTCAGCCCCTGCCAGATGCGCACGTCCTTCAGCTCCCCGTTGCGCCTGAGCAGCGCGTCAAACAGGTACTCCGGCTCGGAAGCCGCGTGGGAAGGAATCACAAAATCTCCCGATTTGATATGAGAAACGGCTTCCTCCGCACTGACGACCCTTTGCTTGTAATAGTCTCTCCAATCCATGCTTGCTTGTTCCTCTCGTTTTATATTTGACGGCCAGCCGCAGGCAATTCCCGCGGGGCATTCATCACGCTGTTTCCACGGGATTCGCCTTGCGGTAAAACTCTTCGGCCAGCAGTGCCGCTCCAATGGCGCCCACCGCCTGACAGTCGGGTGCGGGCGTCACATCGCAGCCCAGCTCCTCCCCCAAAATCCGCACCATGGTGGCATTCAAAGCCACCCCGCCGCTCATGGCCACCTCCGGCTCCATGCCCACGCGGCCGCACAGTCCCGCAACCCGTTTCGCAACAGCCCGCAGCGCGCCGCAGGCCACGTCGTTGGGATGGGCTCCCTGCGAAAGCTGGGAGATAACCTCGCTTTCGGCAAACACCGTACACACACTGCTGATGGCAACATTCTTTGTTGCCTGCGCGGCCAGCACCGCCAGCTCCCCGATGGGGCAGCCCAGAACCCGGGCCATTACCTCCAAAAAGCGGCCGGTTCCGGCGGCGCATTTTTCGTTCATCACGAAGTTGCGGACGGTCCCGTCCCCGTCCAGCCGGATGACCTTGGAGTCCTGTCCGCCGATGTCCACCACCGTGCGGACCCGGGGCATAAGAAAGTGCATTCCCCGGGCGTGGCAGGTAAGCTCGGGGATGTGCCGGTCCGCATCCTTAGAAAGCAGCCGGCCATAGCCGGTGACCACCGTGTAGCGCACGTCCGCTCTGGTAATTCCCGCTTCGGCATAGAGGTTATCCAAAGCCTCGTAAACCCCTTTGGTCCCTGTGCCGAGATTGACGATTTTTGTGCCGAGGAGTTTCCCCCCGTCGTCCAGCAGTGCCGCCTTGGAGGAGGAGGAACCAATATCAATTCCTAAGTACATTCTAAAGCCCTCTCCTTACAGCAGCATTTCCGCAAGACTTTGAATCCGGGTGCCGATCTGGCCAAAGCTGTCCATCTGCTGCTCCACCTCCAGATACAACAGAGGGATTCCCGCCGCCTCCAGCTCCGCCTTGTAAATGGGGTAGTCAAACTCGTCCGGGTCACAGAACTTCATTTGCAGGGTGATCACCGCGTCCGCCTTGTTTTCCCTTACCAAATCAATCAGCTTCTGTCCCCGTGTCTTCTCCGGTTCATACAGGAAAGGGCAGCCCTTCTGGTCCGCGATGCGCCAGACCATTTTGGAAAGAGCGTCTCCCTCTGCCCGGGCGGGTACGCGGAACTGGCGACTCTCCTGTGCCAGATCGTCAGCCACAATGGCCACGCCGTTTTCCCGCAGGCTGTCCAGCACACCCAAAGGCTCCCCAACAAGGCCCGTGGCCACCGCCCGCACCGGGCAGGTTTCCTCCGGCAGCTCCGCCAAAAGATGGGTCAGTTCGGTAATTTCCCGGGTATGCTGGGCCTTATCCATGAAGTACCCGGCCTTGATGATCAGATGCCGGGCCTTGGCGTGAACAGTTTGGGGATGAGCGGAAGTGACCTTTGTAAAGGCGCGCATGGCCTCCCGCCAGGTTTCATATACCGCGAAGGCCGCTTCCAGCTCTGCGTCGGAAACGCTTTGGCCCGCCAAATCCTCCAGCTCCCGGCGCACTCGGGAAAACTCCTCCCGGAGATATTCCTCTCCGGCGGGCAGCGTCCGGTTCTGGGGATAGACCACCGGAATGATAGGTACCTGCGGCACGGCCACCTTCCAGTTTTCGCAGATGCATTTAAGTGTGTCGCACACGGTGGGCAGCATCACGGCCCGCAGCCGATTATACGTACCCCGCATCCCATATTCAATGTCCGCCCGCATAATCGAGCAGCAAAAGCCCTGCAAATACCGGTCTGCCAGCTTGATTTCGGTACTTCCGCCCCAGATGCCCACGGGGAGAAATCCGGCAGCATAGACCAGCTCTTCCGGCGCGTACAGGTAGAAGCCCACGGCTTCCTTCCCGGCCTGCTTGCAGGCTTCCGCCACGGTGCGGTCCGGGTGCATGGCCTTTTCACACAGAGCGTCGATGATTGACTGCGCGCTGCTCATTTCAAGTCACCTCTCTGCTTCTTAATCTTGTTTTTCTCCATCATTTCAACCAACGCCTGAATCCTCGTCTCATACTGGGCCTGAGAGAAGACGCGGGGGTCGGTCTGGTCCCCGTCAAACACCACGGAGGGCACGCCCGTGGCATCCTCAATCCGGCGCTGCACCTCGTACTGGCGGAAATCCATCAGCTTGCAGCTTCGGTTGGAATGGTATACAATGCCGTCCAGATCAAAGTCCCGCACCAGCTTGATGACGTTTCCGGTGCCGTAGTCCAGATTGCGGTTGGCGTAGTTGGCGCTGTAAGCCCGGGCCATGCCGTCCAGATCATTTTTCTCGTACACGATGGTCCAGGATTCGGGATAGGTGCTGGTCACCATGTTGATTCCGTATTTTTTCAAGGTCTTATAAGTGACGGAGAGGTGGGGCCAGCAGGCGATTCCGTCCCACATGATGCGGTACTTCTCCTCCCCCTCCTTCCAAGGGCCGATGCCCAGCCGTACCTTTTCGGCCATCTCGTCGTGCCAGAGCTTGAACAAATCCCGGGTGGATTCCTTGCCCCGGGCGCAGACAATCATGGCCATGTAATTGAACATGTCAAAGCCGTTGAGAGGCGAGGGATGATTGCGGCCCAAATCCGTGGCCCGCCGCCACCAGAGGGCTGCGTCGGACGACACCTTCATGACCTCACCGAACTTATCGTAATCAAACTTCTTCCCGGTGATTTCCACTAGCTGCGCGATGGCGTGCTCAATCTGTCCGCGCATATAGCGGATGCTGTGCTCTGGAATGTCAAAGGTGTGGTTAAAGGGCATATCAAACATCACCAGCGGAATGTGCAGCAGCTTGGCCAGATTTTCATACCATTTTAACGCGGTGTTGCAGATATTGCTGCAACAGAAAATCAAGTCCGGCATGGGAATGTTTTCCGCCTCGGAAAACTGAATATCGGTATAGCCGATGTTCACCCGGGCATAGGAGCAGATGTCTGCGGAATAGCCCTTTCCCTCCGCATTGGCAATAAACTGCGGCGCATCCTTCCGCGCCCCGATGGCGGCGGCGTGGTTTTCGGGATACACAACGTCGATATCCAACGTCTCAAGCAGCTCCTGCGGACAGATCGACGTGGCCCACGCAACCAGTTTCCCTTCCTTCTTGGCCTGCATAGCCCCCGCGTAATGTTCCTCCTGCAGCTTCGCCAATAGCTGCTTTGACGTTAACGCGCTTTCCATGTTGACACTTCCTTATACAAAGATTTGCGGTTGGACTTCGCAAAAACAACCGCGTTTGCTTCCCGCACAGAAACAAGCAAACGGCGCGCCAAAAACATCACCCGATTTTCACGAAGTTTTTTTTATTTTGTTGTGCAGTGTGCCAGAGAATGTTGCACTTTTTTAACTTTAGATGTAAAACAGCATCACCCGATGCGCCGCCACCTCAAAACCGCCCCTTTCTATGCGCCGTTTTTTCATCACTTATCCTTCGGGCGTTCTTTTCCGCCCCCGGAACGGCCCTTGTGGGACGCTTTTTCTGGTCGATCCATTTTAATTAAAGATAAAATTACAAACTTTTCTAAAATATTTTGACAATTGCTCGCCGAAAGCCAAATTCGCCCTTTAACTGGCATGAGATTTGCTGAAAAATCAGTAGTAATTGCACTTTTTATCCGGCGACAATTCTGAAAAGGGGTACCTGTTTATGAAAGCGAATTTGTACGAGGGCAACCATTCCTTTGCCCTGCATGATTACGAGCCCGCTCTCCCCAAGGCCCATGAGGTACAGGTGGACGTGGCCTATTGCGGCATCTGCGGCTCGGACCTGCATGTTTACCACGGCGATTATGACTACCGGTTCAAATCCCTCCCCCGGGCCATCGGACACGAGTGCGCCGGGATTGTGGCCGCGGTGGGCGAGAGCGTCACGGAATGGAAGGTGGGCGACCGAGTAGCGGTCTGCCCGCTGGACTACTGCGAGGATTGTGTTGTATGCAAAGAGGGAGACAACAACTGCTGCGCCAACCTCAATTTTATGGGTCTGGACTCCTGGGGCGCCATGTGCAACCGCTGGACAGTCCACGAGCGCACGCTCCACCGCCTGCCCGGGGGCATCAGTCTGCTTCACGGCGCACTGGTAGAGCCGCTGGCCGTTTGCTTCCATGCGCTGGAGCGCTCCCAGTCCAAGGGCGGGGACTATGCCGTGGTCATCGGCAGCGGCCCCATCGGACTGATGACGGCGCTGGTGGCCCGGTATCTGGGCCTTCAGGTGGTAATTTCCGAGGTGAATCCCGTCCGCATTGAAAAAGCCCGCCAGATGGGGTTCACGGTAATGAACCCCAAGGAGACAGACCTGCGCCAGTACGTTTTTGAAGCCACGGACGGCGTGGGCGCCGACGCGGTGTTTGAGATTTCCGGCACGCAGGCGGGACTTGACACTATGGTTGAGCTGATTCACCCCCACTCCCGTATCGTACTGGTGGCGGCTTATCCTAAGCCCATGCAGCTTCAGCTTCAGCGGCTGTTCATGAAGGAAGTCAATCTGATCATCACCCGCAACTACAACCACAAGGATTTTGACGCCGCCATTGAGATGATGGAGGCCGCCCCCATCAATTTTGACGAGCTGATTACCAAGATTCTTCCGCTGGATCAGGTGCAGCAAGGCATGGAACTGTGCGGCTCCCCCACCGGCGACGTGGTGAAGGTCATGGTGGACTGTCGGAGCCATCTGTAAGCACAAGAACGGGACTGCGCGTGCTTCCTTTTGTTACATCTTTTTAAAAAATGCCCGAAAAGCCGCAATTACGGCTTTTCGGGCATTTTTTCGTTTTAGCGGAATAAAGCATCAACAGAAGCAGAAATCAAAGTCAAAACGTTTGAATTTCGGCATTTTTGGGGAAAAATGATTGACAGAAATATGAAAAAAATCTTTACAATCGGGAATCCTTATGATATAGTAAAAAAGCACGCAAACATGCGGCGCCCCAGCACTTCGTTTCGTGGCTCTCACCGGCCCGATGCGCAGTTCTGTGGGTAATTTTCAAAAAAGGTGGAAACAATTATGATGCGCAAGGAAGAAAAAACCGCGGTTATCGACGCGAACCGCACCCATGCCACGGACACTGGCTCTCCCGAGGTTCAGGTCGCCATTCTGACGGAGCGGATTAACACCCTCACTCAACACATGAAGGCGAACCCTCAGGACAAGCACTCCAATCGCGGCCTCATTATGATGGTCGGTAAGCGCCGCAGCCTGCTGGACTACCTCATGAAGAAGGACATCGAGCGTTACCGCGCCCTGATTGCAAAGCTCGGCATTCGTAAGTAAGATGAAGCGTGGGCGGTGTAGTTTGTCTGCACCGCCCCCTTTTCATAGATTTTGCGCCGCCAAAAGCGCCTTTAGCAGTTGAAAACGCGCCCCCGGATAGGCCCTGCGAGGCCGTGTTTTCAAGTGCTAAATGGCCGGCATGACGCAAAAAATTTAATTTTCCAAAAGGAGAATGCAACATGTCAACGATTATTACCAAGCGTCAATACCCCGGCTACCGCAAGTACGAGATGGACTTGGCGGGCCGTCCTCTCACTCTGGAGGTAGGCAAGCTGGCGGAGCTGGCCAACGCCGCCGTCATGGTGGGCTACGGAGACACTCGCGTGCTGTGCTGCGTCACCGCCGCTGCCCGTCCCCGGGACGGAATTGACTTCTTCCCCCTGAGCGTGGACTTTGAGGAGAAGCTGTACTCCGTGGGCCACATTCCCGGTTCTTTTAACCGGCGCGAGGGTCGCCCCGGCGAAAAGGGCGTTCTGACCTCCCGGGTCATTGACCGGCCTATCCGCCCCCTGTTCCCCCACGATTTCCGCAACGACGTGTCCGTGATGTGCACAGTCATGAGCGTGGACCGGGATTGCTCTCCCGAAATTGCCGCTCTCATCGGCACCTCTGCCGCCCTCGCCATCTCCGACATTCCCTGGAATGGCCCCGTTTCCGCGCTGAAGGTGGGTCTTGTGGACGGAAAGCTGGTGTTCAACCCCAACTCCGAGGATCACAAGGTTTCTGATCTGGACGTGACTGTGGTTTCCACCGGCAAAAAGGTGGTCATGATCGAGGCCGGCGCCAACGAAGTGAGCAATGACACCATGTACGAGGCCATCCGCATGGCCCACGAAGAGAACCAGAAGCAGATTGCCCTCATCAACCAGATGGTAAGCGAAATCGGCAAGGCCAAGTTTGAGTATCCCCACGCCGACTTCAATCAGGAGCTGTTTGACAAAATTGTGGCCGCCACCATGGACGACGCCAAGGCCGCCATGGATACCGACGACAAAAACGTCCGTGAAAGCCGCTGGAACCAGCTTATCGAGAAGTGGCACGGTCTGTTCCTCGAGGAATACCCCAACATGGATCAGTATCTGGACGAGTTCACCTATAAGTTCCAGAAGAAGATCGTCAAGGCCTGGCTGCTGGAAGGCCACCGGGTCGACGGCCGAAAGAGCAACGAAATCCGCGCGCTGGACGCAGAGGTGGGCATTCTTCCCCGGGTCCATGGCTCCGGCCTGTTCACCCGTGGCCAGACGCAGGTGCTTTCCGCCTGCACGCTGGACACTCTCTCCGCCAACCAAAAGCTGGACACCATCTGGGAGGAGACGGAGAAGCGCTATATGCACCACTACAACTTCCCCGGCTACTCTGTGGGCGAGTCCAAGCCCGCCCGCAGCCCCGGCCGCCGCGAAATCGGCCACGGCGCGCTTGCCGAGCGGGCGCTGGTGCCGGTGCTCCCCTCCGTGGAGGAATTCCCCTATGCCATCCGCGTGGTGAGCGAAGTGGTTTCGTCCAACGGCTCCACCTCTCAGGGCTCTATCTGCGGCTCCACTCTGGCACTGATGGACGCGGGCGTGCCCATCAAGGCCCCCGTGGCAGGTATCTCCTGCGGCCTGATTCAGGACGACAACGGCGGCTTCACCACCTTTATCGACATTCAGGGCGTGGAGGATTTCCACGGCGAAATGGACTTTAAGGTGGCAGGTACCAAGAAGGGCATCACCGCCATTCAGATGGACCTGAAAAACGACGGCCTGACCATGGAGATTATCAAAAACGCGCTGGAAATCACCGGGGACGCACGCATCGAGATTCTGGACCAGATTATGCTGCCCTGCATCGCCGCTCCCCGGTCTGAGGTTTCCCGCTATGCTCCCAAGATGATCACCATGCACATCGACCCGGACCGCATTCGTGAGGTCATTGGCAAGGGCGGCTCCGTGATTCAGAAGATCGTGGCCGACACCGGCGCGAAAATCGACATCAACGACGACGGCTCCATTTTCATTGCCGCCGCGGATGCCACCTCTGGCGAGGCCGCCAGAAAGTGCATCAACGACATCGTGTTTGTTCCCGAGGTCGGCAAGCTGTATTACGGCCGCGTGGTGCGTCTGATGACCTTCGGCGCGTTTATCGAGATTGCCCCCGGCAAGGACGGCCTGTGCCACATCTCCAAGCTGGCGGATCGCCGCATTGAGAAGGTGGAGGACGCCTGCAAGGTGGGCGACATGATGTGGGTCAAGTTCATGGAAATTGACGAGAAGGGCCGCTGGAACCTCTCCCACAGGGACGCCATGAAGGAAATTGAGGAGAAGAAGGCCAAGGGCGAGCCCATTCAGTAACTCTCTTTCGCTTTTATAAAATACGGGGCGGAGCAACTGCTCCGCCCCGTCGTTTTTGTGCGCTGCACGGAAAGGAGCAACCATGGATACCATTGCCGCCATCGCCACAGGAAAAGCCCCCGTCGCCATCGGTGTGATTCGGATTTCCGGTCCGGAGACGGACGCTGTGGTGGGCCGGGTGTTTCACCCGGATTGCCAAAAGTGCTTTTCAGCGCTGGAGCCCCGCAAGCTTTTTATGGGCCGGATGCTGGACGCGGAAAGCCGCGTGCTGGACGGCGGCATGGCTGTCCGCTTTCCCGGCCCCGCCAGCTACACCGGCGAGGACAGCGCGGAACTTCACTGTCACGGCTCCCCCGTGGCGATGGGAGAGCTTTTACTGGCTCTGTTTGCCGCCGGTGCGCGGCAGGCCCGGCCCGGAGAATTTACCCAGCGGGCCTTTTTAAACGGCAAGCTGGATTTGACGCAGGCAGAGGCCGTCATTGACCTCATCGAGGCAGAAAGCCCCGCCGCCGCCCGAAACGCCGCCATGCAGGTAAACGGGGCGCTGGGCCGCAGCCTGTCCGCCGTTTATGAAAGCCTGACGGCCATTGCCTCTCAATTTTACGCCGTGGTGGACTATCCCGATGAGGACATTGAGGATTTGGACGCAGAGCGGCTGACCGCCACTCTCCGGGAATCGGAGGAACTTCTTGGCCGTTTGCTTGCCACATGGAGCCGGGGCCGCCTTTTAAAAACCGGCGTGCGCACCGCCATTATCGGACGCCCCAACGCAGGAAAGTCCTCCCTGCTGAACGCGCTGGCGGGCTTTGACCGGTGCCTTGTCACCGACGTGCCGGGAACCACGCGGGACACGGTAGAGGAATCTGTCCTCTGCGGCGGCGCACTGCTGCGGCTGATCGACACCGCCGGTATTCGGGAGACAGAGGACTTGGTGGAACGGCTGGGGGTGGAGCGGTCCAAGTCTGCCGTGGAAGGAGCCGATCTGGTCCTCGCCGTGCTGGACGGGACTGCGGAATTTACGGAGGAGGACGGCGCGATATTGGAGCTGGCAAGTCACTGCCCCCACTGGCTTTTGATCCTTACAAAACAGGATTTGCAAAGAAGCGGCGCAGAGGTTTTAAACCTTCCCGGAGAGTTGTCAATTTCGCCGGAGGGAATCATCTCTCTCAGCTCCGTCACCGGGCAGGGGCTGGACGCGCTGGAATCCGCCGTTGCCGCTCTCTTCCCCGACGGGACGGAATCCGCCGAGCTGCTTTTGACCGATCCCCGGCAGGCAGACGCCGTGGGGCGGGCCAAGGCCGCGCTTTGCCGGGGGCTGGACGCGCTGCGCGCCGGGCTGACCCCGGACGTGGTTTTGTCCGACACAGAGGAAGCCATGGGCGCAATTGGAGAGCTGACGGGCCGCACCGCCAAAGAGGACATCGTATCCGCCATTTTCTCCCGGTTCTGCGTCGGCAAGTAATTGGACGGCTTTTTGAAGCTTCGACAGGACAGACGTAGCCGGGGGCTCGCCTGTTTTGCCAGCCCTATCTGATATTGGTTTCCGCAAAATACGATTTACAAAACCAGATAATTGTGGTATTCTCTCTGTAAATGAAGCCCATTTTGAGAGGGGGACGCATAATGGAGGATCAGACGCACTTACAGGCGCGTTTGCGGGAGCAGCGCCCGGTGGATTGGGACCAGCTTCCCGACTTTTCCCTGTATATGGATCAGGTACTCAGCTATATGGACCGGCAGGTTCTGCGCTTTGACGGGGACGATGGACTGACCGCCGCCATGGTGAACAACTACACCAAGGCCGGACTGCTACCCCGGGCCGATGGCAAGAAATACAACCGGGAGCATCTGGCATATCTTACGGTGATCTGCGTGCTCAAGCAGGTCTTTTCCTCCAAGGACATGGGCCTTTTGCTGGATCAGGAGCTAAAGGACTCCGGCAGCGCGGAGGCAGGCTACCTCACTTTCTGCCGCAGTCTGGATTCCTCCATGGCGCTTACCGCCAGCCAGATGGACCAGCACCAGGACCCGGAAAAGCTGGCGGACTCGGCCATTCATTTTGCTCTTTTAAGTTATGCCGCCGGGGCGGCCAGCCGCCGGTATGTGACGCTGCTGCGCCACCGCCGGGGCGAGATGGAGGAAAAGCCGGTCCGTGAGAAGCGGAGTCGACAGAAGAAAGAGGAGGATGCGGAATGATACGCGATTTTGTAATTTTGACCGACAGCAGCTGCGACCTGTCCGCCGACATGGCGGCAGAGCTGGAGCTGGAGGTTCTTCCCCTGAGCTTTCATATCGGAGAGCAGGAATATCACAATTATCTGGACGGGCGGGAGCTTGGCTTTTTGGAGTTTTTTGAAAAGATACGCGCAGGAGAGACAGGCACCACCTCCGCCATCAACGTGGGCGCGTTTGAGAGCAAAATGCGGGAAATTTTGTCTCAGGGGAAGGACATTTTGTGCTTGAGCTTTTCCTCGGGCCTTTCCACCACTCATCAGTCCGCCGCCATTGCGGCGGAAGACCTGCGTCCGGAATTTCCGGAGGCCAAAATTTATGTGGTGGACTCTTTGTGCGCCTCAATGGGGCAGGGGCTGTTCGTTTGGCTCTGCGCCCGGCAGAAAAAGGCCGGAAAAAGCATCGACGAGGTGCTGGCCTATGCGGAGGAAGAAAAATATCATGTGTGCCACTGGTTCACGGTTGACGATCTGAACCACCTGAAGCGGGGCGGCCGCATCAGCGCCACCACCGCCCTATTTGGCACGATGCTGTCCATCAAGCCCGTGATGCACATGGACAACGAAGGGCATCTCATTCCTGTCAGCAAAGCCCGGGGGCGCAGGGCCTCTTTGATGACACTGGTGGATGAGATGGAGCGTCTTTCCGTGAACCCCGCCGGGCAGACAATCTTCATCAGCCACGGAGACTGCTATGACGACGCGAAGCTGGTGGCCAATGAAATCACCCGCCGCTTCGGCACACCCAGTGAAAATATACATATCAATTACGTAGGCCCTGTCATCGGCAGCCACACGGGCTGCGGCGTGGTGGCGCTGTTTTTCCTTGGCACGGAGCGCTGAGAAACAGGGGCCGGCAGGACCCCGCACAGACCAATCAAAATACGGTCCGTCGAGGCGGATGAAACGGGAGGCGCAGCCTGATGAACTGGCTGGAGGTCCATATAGATACAAACCACGAGGGGTTGGAGGCAACGGAGGCATTTCTCTCGGGCCTTGGCATCGACGGCGTGGTAGTTGACGATGAAACAGAGTTTCACACATTTTTGGAGGAAAACCGGCAGAGCTGGGATTACGTGGACGAAGACCTCTTAAAAAAAGAGTCCGGCGTGTCTCGCATCACCTTTTACTTAGAGGAGAACGAGGCGGGCTTTGCCCGGCTGGGAGAGGTTCGCATTGCTTTGGAAGAATTCAGGCGCACCCATTCCGGCTGCGGAACGCTTTTGATGACGATGGAATCCCTGAAGGAAGAGGACTGGGCCTATGGCTGGCAAAAGTATTATAAGCCCCTGAACATCGGAAGCCGCCTGCTGGTGATTCCCCAGTGGGAAAAAGACAGTGTAAGCCCCGGGGACCGGGTGCCTCTTATTCTGGACCCCGGTCTTTCTTTCGGTACCGGTAGCCACGCCACCACCCGACTGTGCCTTGAGGCATTGGAGCAGGCGGTGAAACCCGGCGATACCGTGCTGGATTTGGGCTGCGGCAGCGGCATTCTCTCCATCGCGGCGCTGAAGCTGGGGGCCGCCTCCGCCACAGCGGTGGACATTGACGCAAACTGCGTCAACGTTGCCTATGAAAACGCGGCGCTCAACGGCGTGGGCCGGGACCGGTATACCGTCCTTTCCGGCGACGTTTTGGGTGATGAGGGTCTTGTTTCCTCCCTTGGCGGAAATTACGACATTGTGACGGCCAACATCGTGGCAGACGTGATCTTGGGCCTTGCGCCCATGGCGCGGCAGTTTTTAAAGCCACGGGGCCTGTTCCTGTGCTCCGGAATTATCGACGACAGGGCCACGGAGGTGGCGGACGGGCTGCGCCGCTGCGGCTGGGCGATTCTCGAATCCCATGAAGACGGCGGCTGGTTTGCCTTCGTCTGCCGCTGAGGGGGATGCATGGAAAAATTGCAACGACTCGACCGATTTCTTTCGGATAAGATTCTCTGGTTTACCATCGCCTCTCTGCTGCTGGGCATCTTCTTCTGCAAGCCTTTCAGCGTGCTGGTCCCCTTTACGCCCGCGATTTTTGCGGCCATGACGTTTATCAACACGCTGGGATGCAGCTTTCGGCAGATTGGTCATGTGGCAACCCACCCCGTCCCCGTGCTGGTAATTTTGGTGCTGCTGCATCTGGTGGTTCCAGCTTTATGTCTGGGACTTTGCACCCCGCTGTTTCCGGACAATCCGCTGTTTATCACCGGGCTGGTGCTGAACTTCGTGCTGCCCACCGGCGTAGTTTCCCTGATGTGGGTGACCATCGGCCGGGGCAACCTGCCCCTGTGCCTGTCGGCCCTGCTGCTGGACACGCTGCTATCCCCAATTATGGTTCCTCTGAGCATGAAGCTGCTGGTGGGCTCTATGGTGGTGATGGACGCATCGGGCATGATGAAGGATCTCCTGTTCATGGTGGCGCTGCCCGCCACCCTCGCCCTGTTGTGCCACCGCATCCGAGGCGGGCAGTTTGCCCAGCATTGGAAGCCGCGCCTTTCCCCCTTTGCAAAGCTTCTGATGTTTCTCATCATCGTCTCCAACGCCACAAGCGTTGCGCCGTTTTTGAAATCTGTCTCCCCCACCTTGCTGGCGGTCATTGCGGTGCTGGTTGGACTGTCCGTCTTTTCCTACTTTCTGGGCTGGTTCGTATCCCACCGCCTGATGCGGTTGGACTTCCCCTCCGTGCAGACCGTGACAATTGTCACCGGCGCTCGGAACATCAGCGCAGGCGCTGTGCTGGCAGCGCAGTATTTTCCCCCGGACGTGCTGTTTCCCGTGGCCTTTGCTCCGATTTTTACCCAGATTATGCTGGCTGTTACGGTGAAGTTTCTGCGAAGAACCAAAGCCGGACAGGCGGATCAGGCGGCTTGGGAGGCAGAATCGGCGTCTGTGCCCCAGTAAAAGCTTCCTCTGACATGCATCCGCTCCCCCAAAGCAGCTCAACTGCTTTGGGGGCTTTTTTGTTTTCAAAGAGCGCCGCAAGCAAAATCCCCTCATATGCACAGCACCTCTTTCATACGCTGGGAATATCATAAATCAAGCGGGCGAAGGTTGACGTGCTTTTTGCTGTCAACGCCCCCGGTGTCGGATATGAGGAGGATGCGGTATGCGAAAAATGCCGATAACAAGACCGCCCAACACGGTCCCGACCTACTGCCGGATTCTGCGGGGAACCGGCCCCGCTTCCATTCGCCAGCATGTGGGCTATCTTGTCTATATATGGACCGTTTACGGCGACGGCTTTTGGATGTACCCCACGGAGGTACGCGGTGGAATTCTGTACGGCTACATATGGAAATCAGCCCATTATGAATATTCCCAGTTGCGCGTCTCGCTGGTAGACTGCCTTTATTGACGCGCCCGCCGCGCTCCTTTGGCGCGCGGGCGCTGGAACTTTGGACCAAAACATATAAGAGTTCATGCAAGGAGGGATTCTATGCCCCCACAGCCGGTGCGTCTTGAGAAATTGACCCGGTTTGAATCCAACGAATTTACCGAAAGCGGCTTGCTGGAGGTCATTGTCAAATATAACGGAGATCTTTTAAGTATCGGCGCGCTGCTTGGCGCCGATATTGAACTGCTCAGCCCCGATTACGCCATTATCACTTTACCGGTAGACCGGCTGGCGGAGCTTTACGGATTTCCGCAGATTGAGTTTATTGAGCTGCCCAAGGTCCTTACCTTTATGCTGCGGAACAGTTTGGAGAGCGCCTGCATCCCCCCCGTCCAGCGGCCCGACACCTTTGGGCTGACGGGCGCCGGGGTCATCGTGGGCATCATTGATTCCGGCATTGATTACACGCATCCCGACTTCCGGAATCCTGACGGCAGCACTCGAATTCTCTATCTCTGGGACCAGACCGCCGTAGGGCCGCCCCCGGCAGGCTTTCGCAGCGGTGTGGAATACAGCAGTATTCAAATTGACGAAGCTTTGGCAAGCCCGAACCCCCGTGCCGTCGTTCCCTCCGTGGATACTGCGGGCCATGGAACGGCGGTGGCGGGCATTGCCGCCGGAAACGGGGCCGCCAGCGGCGGCGTGGAAGTGGGCGTTGCCCCG